>MEMM01000041.1 GCA_001767925.1 Alphaproteobacteria bacterium RIFCSPHIGHO2_12_FULL_63_12 | reverse complement strand
CAACGTGACATGTCGCGGTTGTTCTACCGTGCCTGCCCCGGCCCGAAAATCAATTGTCCGCAGCAAGCCCCCGCCACAGCGCAGCGGGGCAGCATTAAACTCAGGTCACTTCCTTCAGGATCAGCGACGCATTGGTGCCGCCGAAGCCGAAGCTGTTGGACATGGCCGCGCGTACACGGCCTTTCTTGGCCTTGTGCGGGATGAGATCGATCACCTTCTCGAAGCTCGGATTGTCGAGGTTCAGCGTCGGCGGCATCACCTGGTCACGGATCGCCAGGGCGCAGAACGCCGCCTCGATCGCGCCGGCGGCGCCGAGAAGGTGGCCAACGGCCGATTTGGTCGACGACATCGACAGCTTCCTGGCGTGGTCGCCAAAGGCCCGCTCAACCGCGCCGGCTTCGCCTTCGTCGCCCTTCGGCGTCGAGGTGCCGTGGGCGTTGACATAGTCAATCTCGGTTGGGTCGATGCCGGAATTCTTCAGCGCCATCTTCATGGCGCGGTAGCCGCCTTCAGCGCCTTCGGCCGGCGCCGTGATGTGATAGGCGTCGCCCGTGAGGCCGTAGCCGGCCACTTCGGCATAGATCTTCGCGCCGCGGGCCTTGGCATGCTCATACTCTTCGAGCACCAGCACCGCTGCGCCTTCGCCCATCACGAAGCCATCGCGGTCCTTGTCATAGGGACGCGAGGCCTTCTCGGGCGTGTCGTTGAAATTGGTCGACATCGCCTTGGCGGCGCAGAAGCCGGCAATGCCGAGCCGTCCGATCACCGCTTCAGCGCCGCCGGCCACCATCACGTCGGCATCGCCATACTTGATGAGGCGGGCAGAGTCCCCGATCGCGTGTGCGCCGGTAGCGCACGCGGTCACGACCGAATGGTTCGGTCCCTTCAGTCCGTGGCGGATCGACACCTGGCCGGAAGCCAGGTTGATCAGCGAAGCCGGAATGAAGAAGGGGCTGACCTTCCGCGGTCCCTGCTCGTGCAGGATGATCGCGGTTTCGTAGATCGTTTCCAGACCGCCGATCCCCGAGCCGATCAGAACGCCAGCGCGCTCCTTCTGCTCGTCGGTCTCCAGCGGCAGCGCGGCGTCCGCGATGGCTTCGTCGGCCGCCGCAACGGCGTACACGACGAACTCATCGGTCCGGCGCTGTTCCTTGGCCGACATCACCTTGTCGGGATCGAAGGCATGGGGGTCGCCCGCACCGCCGCCCCGGCCCGATGTGTACGGCACCTGGAACGCAATCTTGCAAGGAAGGTCCGACGCGTCGAACTTGTCGATGGCGCCTGCGCCGGACTTGCCGGCAATCAGGCGCTCCCAAGTGGCCTCGCGCCCGTTGGCGAGCGGGGACACGATACCGATACCGGTGATGACAACGCGACGTTCGGACATTGCAGCCAAGGCGCCTTAGATATGCGCCTTGATGTGCGAAACGGCGTCGCCGACCGAGCGGATCGACTCCTGCACATCATCGGGAATTTCGATGTTGAACTCTTCCTCGAAAGCCATGACCAGCTCAACGAGGTCCAACGAGTCGGCACCGAGGTCGTCGATGAAGCTTGCGCTCTCAACCACTTTGTCAGCTTCGACGTCGAGGTTTTCGACGACAATTTTTTTCACGCGCTCAAGAACGTCAGACATGGATACCTCTCTCGATATGCCTGCAGACTGGCCCATTTCCGAACCATTGTGTTGCGCCTAGCACACACTTCCGCGAAGCGCCAAGCCCTTGTCTCAACAGGGACTGCGCAGGGTCAGATCATGGCCATGCCGCCGTTGATATGCAGGGTTTGCCCCGTCACATAGGCGGCTTCGCTGGAGGCGAGGTACACCGCACCTGCAGCAATATCGTTGCCCTGCCCCAGGCGGCCCGAAGGAATCTGCCCCAGAAGGGCCTGTTTCTGGGTTTCCGGCAGCCCGTCGGTCATGGGCGATTCGATGAATCCGGGGGCAATCGTGTTGGCGGTGATTCCCCGGCTGGCCACTTCCTGGGCCAGCGATTTCGTGAACCCGATCATCCCGGCCTTGGAGGCGCAATAATTCGCCTGTCCGGGGTTTCCGGTGACGCCGACGATCGAGGTGATGCCGATGATCCGGCCGTAGCGCCGCTTCATCATGCCGCGAACAGCCGTCTTTGCGAGGCGGAAATAGGACCCGAGATTGACGTTGATGACGTCATTCCAGTCCTCGTCCTTCATCTGGATCAGCAGCTTGTCGCGGGTGATTCCCGCATTGGCGACCAGGATGTCGAGCGGGCCGAGGGCCGCTTCGGCCTGGCCGACAAGCGCATCAACGGCTGCCGGGTCAGACAGGTTGCAGGCGACGATGGCGCTTTCGCCTTTCAGGGTTGCAGCCACTTCCTGCAATACCGCTTCGCGCGTGCCGGAGAGCACCACCTTTGCGCCGGCGTCCGAAAGGGCCTGGGCAATCGCGCGGCCGATGCCGCCCGATGCGCCGGTAACGAGGGCCGTGCGGCCAGTGAGGTCGAACATGCGAGGGCTCCTGTTCAGGGGTAAATGCTACAGCGAGGGGACATAGGGCAGGTCCGCGCTTCGCGTCAAACCGCGGTTGCGCCTGCCGGCTGGCCGGGGGACTTCAGCGCTTCGAGCTCTTTCAGCCTGTTGCGGTAGGACGGCCAAAAATCAAGGAATGTCGGCGCACCCTCCGGAATTTCAGTCAACCGCTTTTTCAGATGCTCAACAATCTCGCTGCCGATGACCTGCTGGCCGTAGACCCACCATTGCTTCCCCCCGGGCGTGCGCAACAGGCCCAGCGCGGCGCCTTCGATACCTGCCCAGGTGCCATCGCTGAAAAAGCCGTCGCGGCGCATGTTCAAAGCCGACTCTGCCACGAAGACGAACTCGGAAAAGGCCTTGTCCATGAACAGCTGGGTCAGGGCGTCCGCACGGTCATATTCGACGAGGCCCTGAACGAACCGGTCGATGTCGCCCTCGTTGGCGCTCAGCATTCGGCCCCACTCTGAGACCCGAAGCAAGAGGTCGCGCTGGGCAGCGGCGCGCTCCATTTTCTGCGACTGCCGCATCTGCCAGACGACCGCCAGCAACGACATAAGGATTGCGACGACCGCGACCGTCTGACCGACGTAATATATGTTCTCGAGTGTCATGGTTCCCTCCCACAGGAGAGGGAACGCTAGGCTTCGCCGGGATCAGTGTCGAGCAAGTCCGCGAGACGGTGGCCGCGTCAGCCTTCGCCGCGCAGGGCCTTGGCGAAGGCTTCGAGGTCCTCGGGATTGCCGAGGGTAAAGCCGTTGAGGGATTTCTCGATGCGGCGCTGCATGACCGTCAGCACTTTGCCATTGCCGACCTCACCGGTCATCGTCACGCCCTGCGCCACCATGAACTGCACGCTCTCGGTCCAGCGCACGCGGCCGGTGACCTGGGTGACGAGGTTGCGGCGGATCGTGTCCGGGTCGGTCACTGCGCTCGCCGAAACGTTGGCGACCAGCGGCGTGGCCGGCGGCTTGATTTCGGTGGTCGCCAGCGCTTCAGCCATGGCATCGGCGGCCGGCTGCATCAGCGAACAGTGGAACGGCGCGGAGACGTTCAGCGCCATGGCCTTCTTGACGCCGTTGGCCTGAGACCAGGCAACCGCGGCATCGATGGCCGCCTTGGAGCCGGAGATGACGATCTGACCGGGGGCATTGTCATTGGCAATCTCGCACGCGCCGCCGGTCTCGCGGCCGGCCGCGCACGCCGCTTCGGCCTGCGCAACTTCCGCGCCGAGCAGGGCCGCCATGGCCCCTTCGCCCGGCTTGACCGCGCCCTGCATGGCATTGCCGCGGATGCGCAGCAGCCGGGCCGTGTCCGCCAGGCTGATCGCCCCCGCCGCCGCCAGCGCCGAATACTCGCCCAGCGAATGACCGGCCACGAAGGCGGCGTCCTTCACGCTGATCCCGAAATTCGCTTCCAGCGCCCGGTAGGCAGCCACCGAGTGCGCCATCAGGGCCGGCTGGGTGTTCGAGGTGAGGGTCAGCTCGGCGAGATCCCCGCCCCACATCAGGCCGGACAGGTCCTGGCCGAGGGCCGCATCGACTTCCTCGAAGACCGCCCGGGCGGCGGGGAAAGCCTCCGCCAGCGCCTTGCCCATGCCGATTTCCTGGCTTCCCTGACCGGGAAAGATGAATGCGAGCGTCATATGGTTACGCGCCTCCCTGATTTTGGGCGTGCCTAAAGCGCGCCCTTCCCGCATGCAAGCGCTTGAAATCTGCGGCCAGATAGGCTTTAGACCCGCTCTTCACAGCAGGATGCGGTCCTCGACTATCCGGAATGAGCCGGAGAAAGAGGGGCCATCGCTGGACGGGGTTCCCGCCCACCAGCGCCGCATCCTCGAATTTTGGGAATGAAAACATGGCACTATACGAGCACGTCGTGATCACACGACCTGACATCTCGCCGGCCCAGGTCGATACTTTCGTCGAAGAGATGGGCGCTTTCCTCAAGGAAAAAGGCGCAACTGTCGGCAAAACCGAATACTGGGGTCTTCGCAGCCTCGCCTATCCGATCAAGAAACAGCGCAAGGGTCACTACTCGCTGATCAACATCGATGGTCCGGCCGAAGCGATCCACGAACTTGAACGCCGCCAGCGCATCTCCGAAGACGTGATGCGCTACCTGACCGTCCGCGTCGAAACGCTGTCCGACGAGCCCTCGCCGGTTCTGTCGCGCAAAGAGCGCCGTCCGCGCGACTAAGGGGAAGGAACAGATCCAATGGCACAGAAAATCAACATCACGAACATTCCGGCCCGCCGTCCGTTCGGACGCCGGCGCAAGGTGGACCCGTTCACCGGCGAACACGCCCAGGAAATCGACTACAAAGACGTGAAGCTGCTCCAGCGCTACATCTCTGAAAAGGGAAAGATCGTGCCGAGCCGCATCACGGCCGTGAACCTGAAAAACCAGCGCAAGCTGGCCCAGGCGATCAAGCGCGCCCGCATGCTGGCGCTCATCCCGTTCGAAGTGAAATAAGGAGAGACCATCATGCAAGTCATTCTCCTTGAGCGCATCGAACGCCTCGGCAAGATCGGTGATGAAGTCCGCGTCAAGAACGGCTTCGCCCGCAACTTCCTCATCCCGCAAGGCAAGGCGCTGATCGCCAACGACCGGAACCGCAAGCGGTTCGAAGTCGAGCGTGAAGCGATCGAAGCCCGCAACGCGGCCGCCCGCGATGCGGCGAAAACCGATGCCGAAAAGCTCGAAGGCACAACCTTCGTGCTGATCCGTCAGGCTGGCGATACCGGCCAGCTCTACGGTTCGGTCTCGGCCCGCGACGTTTCCGACGCCGCAGAGGAAGCCGGCCACAAGATCCCGCGCAACGCGGTACGTCTCGACAAGCCGATCAAGTCGATCGGTCTGTTCGACGTGTCGGTCCGCCTGCACGCCGAAGTCGCCGTCAAGATCCAGGTCAACGTGGCCCGGTCCGCGGAAGAAGCCGAACGTCAGGCCAAGGGCGAGAACATCGTCGAAGCCCTGCAGGCTGCCAACGCTGCGTTTGCTGAAGAGCAGGCCGGCGAACTGGCCGAAGCGGCGGCTGAGCGCGGCCCGATGGGCGACGACGAGTAGTCGGCGGCCCAACGCCCCCAACAAGAGCCGCGGTCCCACCGGACCGCGGCTTTTTTCTGTGAGTCGCGCCCCAAAAAGACGCCAAATCCCGCGCCTTCAATCCGGGCTTGGGTTAATATGACGCGATGACCCAGCAGCCGACCGCCCAAACCCCTGTCGTCTCCCCGCACAACCTCGCGGCCGAAGCGGCCGTGATCGGCGCGATCCTGTTCGACAACAACGTCTACCAGTACATTGCCGAGATCCTGCGGCCGTCGGACTTCTACGCCCCGGCCCACAGCCTGCTCTACGAAGTCGCCTCGACCATGATCCAGACCGGCCGCGTGGCCGACGGGGTCACCCTGCGCGAGCATTTCGAGCAGAAGGAAAAGCTCACCGAGATCGGCGGCGCGAAATACCTGGTCGACCTGCTGGACGCCGCCGCCTTCGGCCCGGAGGTCAAGGACTATGCGCGCATCATCCGCGACCTCGCCATCCGGCGCGAGCTGATCCGCGTCGGCGCCGGCATCCAGTCCCAGTCCCTGTCGCCGGAAGACGACGACAACGGATCGACCCTGATCAACAAGGCCGAGCGGGCGCTGTTCGAACTGGCTGAGCGCGGCAGTTCCGAGCGCGGCTTTTCCACCTTCGCCGAAGCGCTCGCCGAGTCCCTCGTCACCGCCGAGGCTGCCTTCAAGCGCGGCGGCAAGATTGCCGGCATCCCGACCGCACTGCGCGACCTCGACGAACAACTCGGCGGCTTCCACCGGTCCGACCTCCTGATCCTCGCCGGGCGCCCGTCGATGGGCAAGACGTCGCTGGCGACCAACATCGCCTACAACGTTGCCGCCGCCTACCGGTACGAGACGCAGGAAGACGGCTCGCGCAAGACGGTCGATGGCGGCATCGTCGCCTTCTTCTCGCTCGAGATGTCGAGCGAACAGCTCGCCACGCGTATCCTCGCCGAGCGCACCGAGATCAGCTCGCACGACATCCGCCAGGGCAAGCTGACCAAGGCGGACTTCGAACGCCTCAGCGAGGCGACGACCGAGCTGCAGAACCTGCCGCTCTACATCGATGATACCGGCGGCATATCCATCGGTGAACTGACGGCCCGGGCACGGCGCCTGAAACGGTCGGAAGGGCTCGACCTGATCGTGATCGACTATCTGCAGCTGATCACCACCTCCTCGTCCAATTCCAATACCAACCGCGTGCAGGAAGTGACCCAGATCACCACCGCGCTGAAGGCGCTGGCCAAGGACCTCAACGTGCCGGTGCTGGCACTGTCACAGCTGTCGCGCGCCGTCGAACAGCGCGACGACAAGCGTCCGCAACTGTCGGACCTGCGCGAATCCGGCTCGATCGAACAGGACGCCGACATCGTGATGTTCGTATTCCGCGAGGAATATTACCTCGCGCGGACTGAACCCGCCGCCGACCCGAACGATCCGTCTTCGAGCGAAAAGTGGAAGGCCTGGCGCACCCGGATGGACCAGGTGTTCGGCACGGCCGAAGTCATCGTCTCGAAACAGCGCCACGGCCCGATCGGCACCGTCAAACTCGCCTTCGACTCGCGCGTCACCCGCTTCGGCGACCTCGCCTACGACGCTGCGCGGACCGACCCGTTCGAGTAGGCCGCACGTTGGCCCGGACGCAGCTTCGGGGCTGGCCGGTTTCATGGGTGTGAACACGCCTGTCTTGGTATCGTGTTCTTTGTCATCCCCGCGAAAGCGGGGATCCCGGGCGGGCTTTGCTCAAGTCTGGTTCCCGGCGTGCGCCGGGATGACAGGCGTTTCTAGGACGT
>MEMM01000040.1:34737-41482 GCA_001767925.1 Alphaproteobacteria bacterium RIFCSPHIGHO2_12_FULL_63_12 | reverse complement strand
TATGGTCCGTGCATTTCTGCGCGAGGCCGGCAAATCGGACGCGGCGGCCGCGTGCGTCGTGCGCGAGGCGTATGTTGCGCGATTTCCGAATTCGCGGCGCACCTTCATTCGGTTGAAGGGCATGCACTTTTCCGGCGCAAATCTCTTCTGGTTCGCCGGCGCGCGGGCGAAAGGCCTTGCCGATTTTTGGCGACGACTTGAGGCCAAGCGCAAGAACCCGGCGTCAATGGCCCGCGAAATCGGCCTCTTCACCGCCCTCTCCTATCTCACCGGCCAAATGACCAAAGAGGGGCTTGAACGGACGATCCGCCGCAAAACCGGCGTCGCCGCACGGCTGGTACCTCTACTGACGCCGGAAGCGGCGATTGACGTCGACAAGCCGGAAGACCTCGTTCTGGTGCGGAGCATTCTGGCGCTGGACTGATTTTAGTCGAGGCGGGACCGACGTCCCCTTCAGCGCCTTGCCCGGAAAAACTCCCGAAGCATTGCGGCGGAGTCGTCGCCATAAGGGCCTTTTACAACCTCGGGGCGCCAATGGCAGGTGGACTGTTCGAAAAATTTTGGCCCGTGAAAGACAGCGCCGCCCTTTGCATCTTCCGCAGCAATGATCAGCCGCGCTACCCGCGCATGCGAAATCGCACCGGCGCACATGGCGCAGGGTTCAAGGGTTACATAAAGCGTCGCGCCCGACAGCCTGTAATTTCGCGTCAGCTTCGCCGCCTCGCGAAGAACAAGAATTTCGGCGTGAGCGGTCGGATCATTGGTTCCGATCGGCGCATTGCCGGCCGCGGCGAGAACAGCGCCGTCAGCGCCGACCAGCACGGCGCCTATCGGCGCCTCGCCCGCAAGCGCCGCCTTGCGCGCCTCATCCAGCGCGCGCTCCATCATTTCTCTATCGAATTGCGCAGTCACCGCCGCCTTTTAGGCGGCGTCAGCAGCTTTCGCCAGCTGGTTATGAGAGGAGATTTACGCGCCTTCCTGACGGCGCGATCCTGATCGTAACGCCAGCGTCAAATGCTACCGCGTCATCTTCGATTCCATCAGCAAAGGCAACGCCGCGCGCCATATGCGATTCAACAATCAGGGGATTTTTGACCGTCGCCTCTCCTCTAATGAGGCTAGCCGAAAACCCACGCCCTGGCCATGCTTCGCGTACGCAAAATTTCAGCATCTCTCGGGTGGGGTCAAAAGCGGCCGCATCGCCCATGATGGAGCGTAGCCATCCGCTTGACCCGGACCCGGTGGAAACGATGACGCCAGAGGAGGATTGCAGCTCCGACGCGTTTCCGTGGCTCAGGCGATAACGCGCGGATTGGTGTGTCGGCGCGCCGACGAAAATTTCATTGAATCCGCGCAAAACTTGGCCGTCATCGCTCATGGCTTCCGCGAGCACGACGCTTCTTGTTGGGCGCCGCCCGGCTAGCACCTCTGGCAATACGCGGATGAAACTATCAACCGTGAACGACAATAACGCGCCCTCAAACGCGCCCGGATCAGGATTAACTCCAGCAAGAGGCTGGCCATCGAGATATTTGCCGACATTGGCGACGAGACCATCTTGTCCGAGCGCGACGACGAGATCGCCCGGATCGAAGACGAACTGGGCTACGAGGCTTCTGTCGATTTCAACGCTCTGGATATCTTGCGGCAAAGCTCTGCGGATGCGTTCAAGCGCAAAGGACTGCGCATCATCTGATTTAACCGCACGCTTGAAATCGGCTCCGCCCTCCGGCGCGCGCGTCATCATGAAGGCGGCCTGCGCCGTGGTGCCGTACCGGCGTTCGAGCGCGACCTTCTCCGAGAGTCGCGTCAGGATGACGATCCGTTCACGCACGTCACTTACGGTCGAGTGCATCGGCGATTTTCTCGAGTCCATCACTCGAGAGCGTCAACGAAGTGAGGGAAGAGTTGACGTTTGCCCAATCCTTGAGGCCGAGCGCGGCGATTACCGCCGGCGACAGCTCTGTCCATGGCTCAAGACGCATGCGTTCGGCGGCCGCCGCGCTCGCCGCTTCCGCCCGCACGGTCTGCGCCCGCGCTTCCGCAAGCGAAAATTTTTCAGTTTCAAGAGATTTCGCATGAGCAAGTTCGGCTTGCGCCAATTGGACGGCGTTATCCTCATTGCGCATTTTCAGATCGTGCTCGTCACTGGCGGCGGCGCGACGACGGTCGAAGACCGCCGAATCGGCCTTGCGCAGCAATTGTTCGCGAACCCCCGCTTCTAGCGCCTTCCTGATTTCTGGCGCAGGGCGGATCGAGAGCACGAGCACCCGCTCGACCGCAACCCCGGCTGTCGACACGCCCTCGTCCGCGCGAATGGCCGCAATGATGGCGACGGAAAGTTCATTCGATTTCGTCAGAGCGTCATCGAGCGTGACTTTCGCTAACGTTTCACGAGCTGCGGTCTGGGCAATCGCTTTCAGCCGTTCGGCGATCTGCTTCATTGGTTCGCCGCGATGGTGCATGTTCGCCAGATTGACGGAAAAATCTTGCCGCTTCACGGCGGCGACCGGATCGCTGATCCGATGCGAAATCAGGCCCTGTATCGTAACAGTTTGAAAATCGGCGGAAACGCCTTCAACCGCGAATATGTCGTCGCGAGCGTCGATCGGAACCACTGCGCCCGTCGAAAATGGAGCAAATAGCACGCCGGAAAGTCCGGCGCCCTTATGGGCGAGCCGGCCGCTCGAATAGATAAATACGAAATCCGTCGCCCGCGACTTGATGAACTGAAAGCCAAACATGCCGGACCCCGCGAAACAGCGTCCGGCGGGGATTCGCACTGTTCGCCCGATCAGGCAACCTGGCGTAGGTTGATGCTCGGCTTCTCCGCGAGGCAAAACGCTGTGACGCCGGCCAGTCGGTTGTACGGGAACAGGGTGGCTCTTTCGAGATCGTGGACGGCGATCATGGTTTTGCTCAGCCATTCGGGTGCGGGTTTCAGGGCGCTCTCCTTCGCGTCCTTCTCTCCATTCAGCGTCCGGTCGGCGATGCGCATCGCGGCGACCGCCGGAAAGAGCATGCCGAAGAAATAGCGAAGCCTGACCGGCTCAAGGCCGGCGGCGATGACGGCGCGCTCAAGTGTCTCTAGCGAATAACGGCGGCGATGCTCCAGAAAGTCGTCATGCGACGACCACAGAAAATTGAACGCCGGGACTGAGATCAGGAACTTGGTTCCGGCCGGCGACATGCGCGCATAGTCGGCGATGAGCGCGACGTCGTCATCGACATGTTCGATCACGTCGATCATGAGAACGAGCGGCGCGTCTGACTGGCTGACAGAGCGCACATAGTCGATCGGGCCAGCTTCGTCCCTGGCCAGAAACTCGTCGGTATAATTCGGATCGACGCAGACGGAGCTTTCCGCAACGCCGCTTTCAGTCAGCATCCGCGAAAAGACGCCCGATCCCGCGCCGACATCGAGGATCGACGAGAACGGCCCCTCGCCGATCAGCGAACGGATCGCCTTGCCCTTCGAGATATAATACCAATGCGAGGCGGGGTCGCCGCCGATCGCCTGTTCTTCTTTCAGATCCATGCCGCCCTCGACAAATCAACGCCTCAGCGAGCATAAGACCGCGACGCCCCTTAAGGACGAATTAACCATGGCCGCAAAATCGGCGGAAAAAGACGCCCTAATGCCGGGCGGTCTGGAAAAAGAGGGTGAACGCATCGCCAAATATCTGGCGCGCGCTGGCGTCGCCTCGCGCCGCGAAGCGGAAAAGCTGATCGAACAGGGAATTGTCACCGTCGACGGAAGTGTGCTGACGACGCCGGCGTTCAAAGTGCTGCCGGGCATGGATGTGCGGGTCGATGGGACACGGGTCAGATCGAAGGAGCCGCCGCGCCTGTGGCGCTATCACAAGCCGACGGGCCTCGTGACGACCCACAAGGATCCGCAGGGTCGGCCGACCGTTTTCGATGCGATCGGCGATAGCCTTCCGCGGGTCATCTCTGTCGGCAGGCTCGATCTTACGACCGAAGGACTCCTTCTTCTCACCAATGACGGCGCGCTGGCGCGCCAGCTTGAACTTCCGGCGAACGCCTGGGTGCGGCGCTACCGGATTCGCGCCTACGGCAAGACCGACCAGAAAGCGCTTGACGCGCTCGGCGCGGGCGTTACGATTGACGGGGTCGAGTACAAGCCGATCAAGGCGACGATCGACCAGACGAAGGGCGGCAATGTCTGGATCACCGCCTCGATCACTGAAGGCAAGAATCGCGAGATCCGGAAAGTGATGGACCATCTTGGCTTGCAGGTGAACCGCCTCATTCGCACCGCCTTCGGGCCGTTTCAACTCGGCGGACTGGACGAAGGCGGCATTGAGGAAATCCCCTCAAAGCAGCTGAAAGAACAACTCGGCAGGAAAACCTGCGAGGCGCTTGGGATCTGAGCCATGGCGGATATCGTCAATCTCAACCGGGCCCGCAAGAAAAAGACCGCGGCGGCGAAAGAAAAAGCCGCCGCGGCGAACCGGGTGAAATTCGGCCGGTCGAAAACCGAAAAGCAGAAAGAGAAAATCGAACGCGAACAGCGCGATCGAAATCTTGATGGGCATCATCGCGACGAAGACCATTAGCAATGCGGATCGTTGGCGGAAAATTCTCGGGGCGTTCAATCACGGCGCCAAAGGGTCGCGAGACGCGGCCGACAGCCGATCGGACGCGCGAGTCCTTGTTTAATATCCTCGTCCACAAGAATGAATTCGACATTGTCGGCGCGCGCGTCATCGACCTGTTCGCGGGTTCGGGTGCGCTTGGCTTTGAAGCGATATCGCGCGGCGCCGAATTCTGTCTTTTCGTCGATACGGATTCCGACGCGCGCGGCGCCATCCGGGACAATATCGAAACGCTCGGCGTTTTTGGAAACACCCGCCTTCACCGGCGTTCCGCGACGATGCTCGGACCCAAACCCTCCGGCGTCGGCCCGCCCTTCACGCTCGCCTTTCTCGATCCGCCTTATGCAAAGGATCTGGTTCTCCCCGCCCTTCAGTCCCTGAGGGACGGCGCATGGCTCGCACCGGGAGCCGTGATCGTCGTCGAACAAGGCAAGGACGAAACACCCGCGAGCCTTTCGGGGTATGATGAAGACGACCGCCGCTCTTACGGCGCCGCACAAATCGGAATCTACCGGTTCGCCGCTTGATCCCGCCGCTCGGCAGCGATTAGGGTCCGCCGCCATGCCAGGAGCGGGGACCTCATGACCAGCGACATTGAAATCGCGCGCGCCGCGCGCCTCCTCCCGCTTGAGGCCGTCGCCGTCAAACTGGGCCTCGCCCCGGACGACATCATTCCCTACGGCCGCGCGAAAGCGAAAATCGACATCGCGCGGCTCGGCGATCTCAAGGCGCGCGAGAAAGGCGCGCTCATCCTCGTCACCGCCATTAATCCGACGCCCGCCGGCGAAGGCAAGACGACGGCGACCGTCGGCCTCGGCGATGCGCTGAACCGCCTCGGCAAGAAGGCCGTGATGGTCCTGCGCGAGCCCTCGCTCGGGCCCTGTTTCGGCATGAAAGGCGGCGCGACAGGGGGCGGCAAGGCGCAGGTCGTTCCGATGGACGACATCAACCTTCATTTCACCGGCGACTTTCACGCCATCACCTCGGCGCACAATCTTCTCTCGGCGCTGATCGACAATCAGCTCAATTGGGGGAACGGTCTCAATCTTGACGCGCGCAAGATCACCTGGCGGCGCGTCATGGACATGAACGATCGGGCGCTCCGCGATATCGTGGTCGGGCTCGGCGAAGGGAACGGCGTCCAGCGGCAGACCGGTTTCGACATCACCGTCGCTTCAGAAGTGATGGCGATCCTTTGCCTGTCGGAGAACCTCGACGATCTGAAACGCCGGCTCGGCGCGATCATCGTCGGCCGCAATCGCGACGGCGGCGTCGTCACCGCCCGCGATCTCAAGGCCGAAGGCGCGATGACCGCGCTGCTGAAGGACGCCGTCAATCCCAATCTCGTGCAGACGATCGAGAACAATCCGGCGATCCTTCATGGCGGGCCGTTCGCTAATATCGCGCATGGCTGCAATTCGCTGATCGCGACGCGAACAGGCCTCGCGCTCGCCGATTACGTCGTCACCGAAGCGGGCTTCGGCGCGGATCTCGGCGCCGAGAAATTCTTCGACATCAAGTGCCGAAAGGCCGACCTTCGTCCGCGCGCCGCCGTCCTCGTCGCGACGGTGCGCGCCCTCAAAATGAACGGCGGCGTCGCCAAAAAGGATCTCGACCGCGAAAATGTCGACGCTGTCGTTCGGGGGTCGGTCAATCTCGCGCGCCATATCGAGAACATCCGCTCCTTCGGCGTCCCGGTCGTGGTCGCGATCAACGCCTTCGCTTCCGATACGGCGGCGGAATTCGCCGCCGTCGAGGCTGCGGCGGGCAAATGCGGCGCGCGCGCCATTCTTTGCCGGCACTGGGCGGAAGGGTCCGCCGGGGCCATGGATCTCGCGCGCGCGGTCGTCGATATCGTCGAGCATGGCGACGCCGACTTTCGGCCGCTCTATCCGGACGCGGCGCCGTTGACGTCGAAAATTGCGACGATCGCCCAAAAAATCTATCGCGCCCGCGCAGTCACTTACGATCCCGGCGCCGCCAAGGCGTTGGCGCGGTTTGAAGACCTCGGCTTTGGCGCCCTCCCCGTCTGCATGGCGAAAACGCAGTACAGCTTTTCAGACGATCCGACGCTCCTCGGCGCGCCCGAGGGTCACGTCCTCAACGTCCGTGAGGCGCGCCTTGCG
>MEMM01000040.1:0-34695 GCA_001767925.1 Alphaproteobacteria bacterium RIFCSPHIGHO2_12_FULL_63_12 | reverse complement strand
GCGGGCGCCGGCTTCGTTGTGGCGATCTGCGGCGAGATCATGACGATGCCCGGATTGCCGAAGGTTCCCTCCGCTGAAAAGATCACCGTCACCGCCGATGGCGACATCGACGGACTTTCCTGAGACTTCGTTGATTTGAAAGCCGACCCCATGTTTGTAAGTTCTAAGCGTCGCCTGTTCTGGATTGTCATCGCCGCCGCTTCGCTTCTTGCCTGCGAGTCGCCGGCGCGGCATCAGACCGAAGCGACGGCGGTCACGCTCGACAATGACCGGCTCGATGCCATCATCCCCGCTTTGCAGGATGAGGTTGATCGCGGGCTGCGCGCCGGATTCGTCGCCGGCATCGTGACCAGGGACGGCGCTCAGTTCACCGCAGCCGTCGGCATGGCGGACCGCGAACGCGGAACCCAAATGCGGACAGACACGCGGTTTCGCATCGCCTCGATGACCAAGCCCATTGTCACCGCCGCCATCATGCAGCTTGCCGATAAAGGCGTCCTCGCGCTGTCGGATCCGGTCTCACTTTACATCCCCGCTTTCTCGAATACGCGGGTGGCGACCTCAAGGGAGCCCGATGAAACCGGCGTCATCCCGACGCGCGCGCCGGCGCGCGCCATCGAGATTCGCGATCTCCTCAATCACACGGCCGGGCTCGGCTATGTGTTCGATTCGAGCACGACCCTCGACCGGATGTACCTTGACGCTAATCTCTTTGTGACGACAGGATCTCTCGCCGAACGTATCGACAAGATCGCGAAGCTGCCGCTTTACGCCGACCCGGGAACGGAATGGAGATACAGCTACGCGACCGATGTCGCGGGGCTGGTTGTCGAGGCGGCGAGCGGGATTTCGCTTGAGGCCTATCTGAACAAAAATCTTTTCAAGCCGCTCTCGATGAACGACACCGAATTTTTCTTCGACAAAAGCGACTTTGACCGCGTCGCCGTCGTTTATGAATTCACAACAGACGGTCGTCTTGTTCGCGCCGGCGCAAACGAAGTCGCCGCCAATCTCAATGAAGACGGATTCGGCGTCATCTCGGGCGGCGCAGGATTGGTCTCGTCCATATCCGACTATCTTCGTTTCTGTCAGATGATGCTGCGCGGCGGCGAACTCGGCGGCGTGCGCGTTCTCTCCGCGGAGGCGGTGCGGCAGATGATGTCGGACCAATTGGCGCCGGGCGCATCGGGGCTTCTCTGGGAACATGCAAGCTCGTCCTTCGGCTATGGCGGAACCGTCGTCCTTCACCCCGAACGCGCCGAGGGACGCGCCGTCGCCGGCGAATGGGGATGGTCCGGGCTTTGGGATACATGGTTCGTCATAAACCCTGCCGATGGCGTCGCCGCGGTGCTGCTGGCGCAGACGCAGCCATGGCCCGAACCTCCGGCGTCACGGGCGCGCGATATCGTCAAGGCCGCCGCCTATGAGGCGGTCGCCGCGCCAGCGGACTGAGGCGGTAGGCCCCCTCCCCTTTACGTCGCGCCCGCCCGCGCCTATCTCATGGCGGCTGCCCGGCGCGTCTGGACGACATTCCCCGGGGCCGTATCTCACAGAACGGGAGCTGCCTCTGGCGGAGACCGTGGTCTCCATCATGCGGCGCCCACCTGGTCCTTAGGGTCCAGGGCGAACAAGAGTCCGACGGCCAGGGCGGCGCAATTTCTTCGCAGAACAGAAAGGCCGATTTTGGTCCTGCCGCCTCTATCGCCGCTTGCTCCGGGCTTCGCCTCCAAGGAAATCCTCCGCCTGCGGATGGCGGCGGAACGACGGGCGGCGGCGAAGGCGCGTCCCGACGCCAGCAAACATGCGGCGCGGATATTCATGGACCACGCGCCGATTCCTGAGAACGCGATCGTCTCGCTTTATCATCCGATGCCGGATGAGATGGACACCAAACCGCTGGCCGAAGCGCTCCTCGAACGCGGGTTCGAGATCGCCCTGCCGGTCACGCCCAAGAAACGCGGGCCGCTGAGCTTTCGCGCCTTTCGCGAGGGCGATCCCCTGAAAGCCGATTCCTTCGGCGTGATGACGCCGCTTGAGGCCGCGCTTGAAGTGCGCCCGACGCTGATCGTCGCGCCGCTGCTCGCGTTCACCCGCGACGGCTGCCGTCTTGGCTATGGCGGCGGCTATTACGACAGGACGCTCGCCGCGCTGCGCGCCGAGAGTGACATTCTCGCCATTGGGTTCGCCTTCGCGGCGCAGGAGGTCGAAAAGCTCCCGATGACCGCGACCGACCAACGACTCGACTGGATCGTCACCGAACGCGAGGCGATCGATGCGCGCGACAGGAAAGCGGCGCTGCGATGAGGATTGCGATATTCGGAGACGTCGTCGGCAGATCGGGGCGACGGGCGCTGATCGACGAATTGCCGCGGCTGAAGCGCCGCCTTGCGCTCGATTTCATCATCGTCAACGGCGAGAATGCGGCGGCGGGCTTCGGCGTGAGCGCGCGCATTGTCGAGGAAATGCTGGAAGCGGGCGTCGATGTCGTCACCACCGGAAATCACGCCTTCGACCAGCGAGACGAAGTCGAGATTTTCCGGACGGAGCCGAGGCTTCTGCGCCCGTTGAACTTCCCGCCGTCAAATCCCGGCCGCGGCGCCGGACTGTTCGAAACAAAAGACGGCCGCGCCGTCCTTGTCGTTCATGCGCAGGGGCAAGTTGAAATGCACCCGTGCGACGATCCCTTCGCGGCCGTTGACGCGGCCATCGGTAACGCCATGCTCGGCCGCGACGCCGATGCGATCCTTGTCGATTTTCACGCCGAAGCGACCAGCGAGAAACAGGCGATGGGGCATTTTCTCGACGGGCGCGTGTCGGCGGTCGTCGGCACCCACACGCACACACCGACGGCGGACGATCGCGTACTTGCGGGAGGAACCGCCTATATCAGCGATATCGGCATGTGCGGCGATTATGACAGCGTCATCGGCATGGAGAAGTCAGAGCCGCTGAACCGCTTCCTGACCAAGATGCCGTCGCAGCGGTTCCAGCCTGCCGCCGGCGAGGCGACCTTGTGCGCCGTCATCATCGAAACGGACAAATCCGGCCGCGCGATTTCGATTGAGCCGTTGCGCCTTGGGGGCATTCTTAAACAGGCGGCGCCGGATCAGCGCACGTAACTTGCGCCATTGATGTCAAAGGTCGCGCCGGTCGCGGAGGCGCAGGCGCCAGTCAGCAAAAAGACCGTCATCGCCGCGACTTCCTCAGGCGTTGCGACGCGGCCGAGCGGAATGTCGGCGACCGCCTTGCGGCGAGCCTCGATATCTTTCGGCGCCATACGCGTTTCGACCCAGCCGGGCGCGACCGCATAGAAGAGAATATTCTCGCCGGCGAGGGCGCGGGCGAAAGTTTTCGTCATCGCCAGCACTGCGCCTTTCGACGCCGCATAAGCGGCGCCGTCGATTGAATCGCCGCGATGGCCGGCCCTGCTCGCGATGTTGACGACTATGCCGCCGCCATTCTTTCGAAAATGCGCAATCGCGGCGTGGCAGGCGTCGGCCGGCGCCTGAACATTGACCGCCTGTGTCCGGGCCCAGCTTTCGGACCACGCCTCACGCGGCGCCGTCAACGCGCTGTCAATGTAAACACCGGCATTGTTGACCAGCGCGTCGAGGCGCGGCGCAATCGCGAGCGCCTTGTCAAACAGTCGAAACCCGGCGCCCGGCGCCGAGAGATCCTCGTGAATGATTCCGGCCGCGCCTATCGACGCAGCGACGTCGCTGAGCGCTTTTCCGGGCGTCGACGAGTGGACGATCACCCGGGCGCCTGCCCGCGCCGCGGCCTCTGCGATCGCCGCGCCGATGCCGCGCGACGCGCCGGTCACCAGCACCATCCGGTCCTTTAGTTCCGTCATCACGCCCCCGGCCACTTGAAATCACCCATTGTTGCTTGGTATGGCCCCGCCTTCGCCAGATCAAGGGAGCGTTGAGGCGCAAATGGCCGGACACTCGCAATTTGCGAACATCATGCACCGCAAAGGCAAACAGGACGCCAAGCGGGCTAAAATGTTCTCCAAGCTCTCCAAGGAGATCACCGTGGCGGCCAAACTCGGCGCGCCCGATCCCGTCTTCAATCCCCGTTTGCGCCTCGCAATCCAGGCGGCCAAGGCCCAGTCGGTGCCGAAGGACAATATCGAGCGCGCGATCAAAAAGGCGACCGGCGGGGACGGCGCCGGCTTTGAAGACATTCGCTATGAAGGCTTCGGCCCCGGCGGGATCGGCGTCATCGTCGAGGTCCTGACCGACAATCGCAATCGCGCCGCGGGTGAAGTTCGCGCCGCCTTCTCCAAACATGGCGGCAATCTTGGCGAGACCGGTTCGGTCGCGTTCATGTTCGACCGCGTCGGCGCCGTCGAATATCCGGTCGCCGTCGCCGCTGAAGATGCGATGCTTGACGCGGCGATCGAGGCGGGGGCGAGCGACGTTGAATCGGGCGCTGAGAGCCATCTCGTCTTTACGGCGGGCGACGAGCTTGCGAGCGTCGCCGCCGCGCTGGAGGCGAAATTCGGCGAAGCCGCGTCTGTGAAGCTGGTGTGGAAGCCGCACAATCTCATCGAGGTTTCCGGCGATCCGGCGTCGACTTTGATGAAGTTGCTCGACGCGCTCGAAGACTGCGACGATGTTCAGAATATCTACGCCAATTACGATCTATCCACGGACGAAATGCAGCGTCTCGCCGGCTAGAGCGCCGTGCGCAAAAGTGGAAATCGGTTTTACACAAAAAGGCGCGCTGGAAGAACAGCTAGATCATCGGTTGAGATTCAGAAATCGGGCCCGATGATCTAGCCAGTCGCGTAAATTCCGCCCGGCTCGCCGCTGAGGCAGCGCGCGATCACCCTGACGAGCCTTTCCTGGCTGACCGGCTTCGATAGAAAATCATCCATGCCGGCCGCGAGGCTGTTTTCGACATCGGCAGCCATGACATGCGCGGTGAGACACACGATCGGCGTTCGATCGCGCCCGTCTGCCGCCTCAATCGCCCGCATCGCGCGCGCAGCTTCATAGCCGTCCATTTCCGGCATCGAGACATCCATGAGGACGATATCGAAGCGCGCTTGTTCGAACGCCGCGACAGCTTCCCGTCCGGTTGCGGCGATCTCGACCTCATGGTCGCGCGCCGACAGCATATGACGAATGACGAGCTGATTGACGTCATTGTCCTCGGCGACGAGGACGCGGATTTTTCGCCCGCCGGCGACCACCGGTTCGTCTGCCGGCGTCGGAGTCGGCGTCGGGACGAATTCCGGCGCCGGCGCGAGGCTTGCGACGATCTGCTTGATCGTCGTCAGCAGCAGCGCCGACCGCGCGGGCTTCACCAGATACCCCTGGACGCCGATTTCCTTGAAGCGCTTGGCGTCGCCCGGCTGATCGACGGATGTGAGGATTAACAGCGGCGTCTTCGCAATCGACGGCGTCGCCCGGATGTCGCGGGCCAGCATCGTCCCATCGGTCTCCGGCATGAAGTAGTCGAGGATAGCGAGATCGAAAGGATCGCCCGCGGCGACCGCGTCGGCGAGAGCCTTTAGCGCCGCGGCCGCGTCGCCGACCGCCTCGACGCGAAATCCCCAGGCGGCGAGCTGTTCGACGCCGATCCGGCGATTCACATCGACGTCATCGACGACGAGAATGCGGGTGTTGCCGGCGATACTGGTGTTGTCAGTCGACTGCCCGGCGGTATCCGAAACCGGCAGCGTGAGATCGAACCAGAAGGTCGATCCGTCGGCGATGGCGGAAGCGACGCCGAGCCGACCGTTCATCGCTTCGACCAGCCGCTTCGAAATGGAAAGCCCGAGGCCGGTGCCGCCGAAGCGGCGCGTGGTCGATGAATCCGCCTGCGCGAAGGAATCGAAAATTCTCGCAAGCTTGTCGGGCGCGATGCCAATGCCGGTGTCGGAGACTTCGATCCTGAAATTGGCGACGCCGTCGATCTCAGCGCCGGTGACGCTGACGAGCACATAGCCCTTTTCGGTGAACTTCACCGCATTTCCGATGAGATTCGTGATGATCTGCCTGATCCTGCCGCCGTCGCCAATCAGGCCAGTCGGCAGCGACGGCTGGTAGCGGACGACTACCTCCACTTGCTTTTCATGCGCGCGCGGCGCGATCAGCGCGACGACGTCTTCGATCGCGTTTCGAAGGTCGAATGGCGCCTCGTCAAGCTCGAGACGTCCGGCTTCGATCTTCGAAAAGTCGAGAATGTCATTGATGATGGTCAGCAGCGCGCCGCCGGATTTGTATATCGTTTCCGCGTAAAGCCGCTGGCGCGCGTCGAGGCCGGTTTGCGTCAGCAGCTCCGCCATGCCGAGAACGCCGTTCATGGGTGTGCGGATTTCGTGGCTCATATTGGCGAGGAACATCGATTTCGCCTGCGACGCGCGCTCGGCTTCAATGCGGGCGTCCTGAAGTTCGCGGATGAGCGTCGCGCGCTCCGCGTTAATCTTTGTCATTTCGGCCTGCGAGAGGTATCCGAAAATCAACACATAACCGACCGTCGCCAGCAGCACCGGCGTCGCGACGAGCATTGGCCAGAACATCGGCCCGCCGATACTGGAGATCAAAAGGTGGATGAACGCCGCGCCATAGGGAAAAGTGACGATCAGCGCGTTCGAAGGCGTCGAGCGCAATTGCGCGGTCGCGAGCATGTAGCCGCCGACGATGTAAAACAGCGCGAGCCCCTGCCCGAATGGATGGCCGGAATGCCAGGCGATGACCGGCGCCGCCGCCCAGAACGCACACCCGCCCATACCGACCAGCGCGTAGCTGCGACTTGAAAACGAGGCGGCGGGATCGGCGCGCATCCGCCGTTCGACGAGCGAGCGGACGACGCCCGACGCCATGGTGAACGCGTACCAGATGAGCGCGGTCGAAAGCGGCGCGACGGTCGCGAGCAACAGGCCCCAGACAGTGATATGAATGTAGCGGGCGGCCTGCGTCGACAGCACGGTTTTCAGCGCGGCCGCGCTGGCGTCGTCGGCAACCGGGGGCAAGATCGCCGGCGCCGCAGCCTCGCTTTCCTGCTGCAATTCTATCATCGCCAGCGCCCGTTTCCCGCTATTCTCCCGCCGAAAAACTAGGGCGACTTCGTTAACCACGCATTGACGAAATCGGCGGGCGGTGCGCCGAAACGGGCGCAATGGGCGACCAACCGGTATCTAATTGGCCGGAATTGTGCTAGGGTTCCGGTTCTGGAGGGGCTCAATCGATAAACGGCCAGGGAGTTTCGCGGGCGGCGCCCGGCGTTGCCGCGCACCCTGTTTTGTAACAATTTGGGCGTACAGCATTCGATCATGATACGTACAGTTATCGCGTTGATGACTATCGCGGCCGCGCCAGCGAACGCAGCCGACGTCGCCGATTTTGCGACCTATGCGCCGAAAATCGGCGCCGTCAAAATCTCGAAAGATGAAGCGCCGAAAATCGACGGCGATCTTTCCGATCCCGCCTGGGCGAAGGCGGCGGTCGTTGAAGAATTCTATCAGGTCGAGCCGGTCGAGGGCGGGGCGCCGACGCAAAAGACGCGCGCCTATATCATGTATGACGAGCGCAAGCTCTATGTCGGGTTTTATCTTTACGACACCGAGCCCGATAAAATCCGTCACGCTATCCTCGAACGCGACGGTCTCTTGCGCGACGAAGACGCGATCCGCGTCATGCTCGATCCGTTCGACACCAAGCGCGACGGCTATTTTTTCGCGACCAACGCCAATGGCGCGAAGGTCGACGCGCTGATTGAAAACAATTCCTCGATCAAGAACGAGTGGAACGCCCTATGGGATGTCGATGCGCGCATCGTCGAGGACGGATGGATCGCCGAATTCGCCATCCCGTTTCAGTCGATCTCGATCGATTCTTCGCTGACCGAATGGGGGATGCAGTTGCTGCGCACCATTCGGCGCACCAATGAGGAAATTCGCTGGTCGAACATCGACCGCACGCGCGACCGCATCGATATCACCAACCCCGGACGGCTGTCGGGAATCGAAGGCGTTACGTCCGGCATCGGGCTTGAGGCGCAGCTTTTCGCAACCGGCGCGACATCTTACGACTGGGAGACCGGCGACACGGATTTCACCTTCGATCCGAGCGCCAATATATTTTACAAGATCACCCCGAGCCTCACCGGGTCGCTGACGCTCAATACGAGTTTCGCCGATGCGCCGCTCGACGATCGCCAGGTGAATACCGGGCGGTTCGATCTCTTCTTCCCTGAGACGCGCGACTTCTTCCTGCAGGACGTGCAGTCCTTCGAATTCGGCGGCCGCGTCTATCAGCAAAACATCAACGGCCTGCCGTTCTTTTCACGCAATATCGGCATCGTCGAGGGTCGGCCCGTCGATCTCATCGCCGGCGCCAAGGTGAGCGGCAAGCTCGGCCCCGCCAATCTCGGCGTCCTCGCGGTCAGAACCGGCGACGATTCCGTTTACGACGGCCAGTATCTCGGCGCGGCGCGCGCCTCATTCGAAGTGCTAAGCGAATCGAAAGCCGGCGTCATCTTCACCCATGGCGATCCGACCGGGCAATTCGACAACACGCTCGCCGGCGTCGACTTTCAGTACAAGAATTCGACCGGATTTCCCGGAACGCTGTATGGCGACTTCACTTATGTGCGGACGATTGACGATGACGGCGTCAATTCTGTCGGCGATCATTACGCCGCCGCAGCCGGCTCGTATCGCGGCCTCAAATGGGAATGGAACGCCGAGTTCTACAATATCGGCGAGAACTATCGTCCGCGGCTCGGCTTCTCGAACCGCACCGGCATTCGTCAGTACCACGCCAATCTCTTCCGGCTGTTCCGGCCGGAAGACGGCCCGGTGCGAGTCTTTATGGTCGGCGCCTTCGGTCTCGCCGTCACCGATCTCGACGACGAGCTCCTCGACCGCGAACTTGGCGTCTTCACCCGCGTCGAGACGCGCCTTGGCGGGGCGGCGGAGCTGGAATTCTTCCGAGGATTTCTCGACATCCGCGACCAATTCGATATCGCGGGGCGCCTGCCGGTGCCGGTCGGCGAATACCGGTTCTCGCGATATAATCTGTCGGCTGAGTCGTCCGGCGCGCGCGATCTGGCGTTGCGCGGCAAGATCCGTTGGGGCGGCATTTACGGCGGCGACTTCCGCAATTTCGGCGGCGGCCTGACCTGGCGCCCGAGCGCTCATTTTAACATCGAAGCGGATTACGACCTCGTACGCTTCAATTTGCCGACTGGAGATCTCGACATTCATGTCGGCGTCATCGGCGCGACGGTCGCCGTCACCTCGCGCATGTTCATCCGCACCGATATGCAATACGACAACATCTCGGAAAATTTCTCTTTGCTGACGCGCTTCAGCTGGGAGCCGACGCCGGAGCGGGAGATCTTCATCTCGCTCGGCCATACGGCGCTGATCGAGGAGGAGCGCTTCCCCGAGAGCTTCCGGGCGCAGGGAACAAGTCTGGCGCTGCGCCTCGGACATACGTTCCGGATGTAGGAAAAGCGCCGGCGTCGCCGCCGGCGCTTCAATAATCCGTGTAGGGACGAATTCTACGCCGCCGGATGCGCGCCGGGGTCGGGACATGGAACCTGTTTCGACCGCCGCCACAGCAGACCCAACAAAATCAGCGCGATGATCGGCGAGCCGACGATGAACAAGGTCATCGCCACCGCGCCGCCGGCGGCGACAAGGCCGATCAGCGCGCCGATCAGGCCGACCACGATGCCGATCGCGGCGCCGATGAGGCCAAGGATGATGCCGGCCAGTCCGCCGAACCCGGCCGCGATCGATTCGGCGACCGACAGATCGGTCTCGGAAAAATTATACGCGGCCACCGACAACGCGGCGCCGAGAAAAAGAATGAGCACGATCGGCATGAAAAGCCACGCCATGCCGCCGCTGCGGCCGCTGCCGCCTTGATAGTCGAGTTCGTGATTGGCCATAAGGTCGCCCCTTTATCTTTCGTTGGCTGTTTTTCGGAGTCTTTAACGCGCTCCACTGTCCCTCTTAAGGTCGCGCTAGCCGGGGCGGCTTGCAAGTCGGCCTGTCGCGAAACGGGCGCAGCCTGTCGCGAAAAAGCTGCGCCCGTCCTCATGTTTACCGCTCGAATTGCGGCAGCGCGTCCGACGTCCTGGTGTCGAGGACCATCAGCCGGCTCTGGTCGAGGAGCTGAAGCTGGCGCAGCTTGAAGGGCGGCTGATACCCCGCCTGTTCGAGCGCTGCGACATCCGCCGAAAGCGCGAGCGTGCGCGCGCCCGGCTCCAGCCAGTCCGCCGCGTAGAGGAGCGCCGCCGGCTCCCATGCCGAAGCCGCGTTCTTCGCGTAGACATAGGCGCGGGCTTCGTATCGTCCGGCGGCGGCGACATCGACGGCGACATTGACGCCGCCTTTGGCCGCGGTCGACCCCTTGATGCTCGCGGTTCGCTCGCCGACCGCCAGCGCAAGTTCGGCGTCACGGTAGAGCGGCGCCGCGCCGGCCTTGTCGCGGTAACTGACGGCGACGCGCCAGAGCTCGCCGGGCGCTGCGCGAAGGCTGGCCGGCAAGCCGCCATTGATGTCGATCGCCGACCCGTTGACCGCTGCGCGAAGATCGATCCGTTGACCGCCAGGCCCCAGCAGCGCCGCGGAAATCTCCGCGCCGCGCTGCAAGCCACGTTGCGGGAGCGAGGCTTTGACCGCCAGCAAGCCATTGGCGAAATAATGCTGGCGCGGCGCATCGAGAACGAGATCGATATCGCTTCCCTTGTCGAAGACCTGGATCATGTAGTCTTCGCCGCCGGCGATCTTGCGCGCGGCTTTAAGCCGGAAGCGCCCCTGCCCCAACGTGTCGGCGAGGCGGAACGCAAGCGTGTCTTCAAAGAGTTCCGGATTGCTTCGCTTGAGCTCGTCCTGATCGGCGACCAGCGCGCCGGAGCGCTCGACCGCGACCGGATTGGCGCCGCCGCGGCTGATTTCGAGATCGGCGACGAGAAGTTTTCCGGGCGCGGCGTTCGCCGCGGCGGAGCCTTTGACCGGCGTCAGCCGGACGACGGCGCCGTTCGCCTGCGTGACGATATCGACCCCGCGTTCAAGATCGGCGGCCGAGACGCGCTCATGATAGCTTCGGCTGGCGACGCTTGCCGGGGCGACGCCGAGATCGAACGTCGAACCGGGCGCCAGAACCTGCGTGAATCCGACGGCGCCCTGTTCGGTATTGGCGAGCGGCGCCTGCTGGGCGGCGGCGGGCGAGACCGCGGCGAAAGCAAGCGCGCCGAGGAGGGTTTTTCTGATGGTTTTTTTCATTTCTCTTCTCCTCACAGATCGTCGCGCAAGATGACATCGAGATTGAAGCATTGACGCCGGCTCTGATTGTGGCTCAGCGGCTCGCCGCCGCGCGTGCGCGACGTGTCATAGAACCACAAGCGCCCGGCCGCGTTCTGCGAGGTGCAGTTGAGAAATCCGTCTGAACAGCTGTCGAGCCAGTTTTGCGTGATTTCCAGTCCGACATTTTCCGAATAGCCGCCGCAATAGCTGTCCGAATCCCAGATCGCCGAGTCGACATCCGACCCGACGACGTTCCAGAAGCCTTTGGGCAGGCTCGGCCGGCCGCTGGTGCCGAGCAGCCAGTTGGCGTTGTAATAGGACATCCACGACACCTGCTGCTGACGCACGCCGTCATTTTGATAGCCGAGCAGCCAGCCGACAGCAGCTTCGAAAATGTTGCCCTGCATGACGGCGTCGGCGAGCGGCGTTCCCGCGCTGGACGCGGCGACGCCGTTGACCCAGCGAATCCGGCTGATGATCGTCGGATAGCGGCTGTCCCATGTCGGATTGGACATGATCCATCGCATCACATTGCTTCCGTTCGAATGGGTGATGACGACAAGATCGTCGATGCCGCGCGAGGTCACGAAATTATAGAGCTGGCCCGCGAGACAGCCGGCCGCCGCGTTGTCCCACATATATTTGGTGAAGTCGCAATTGACGACGAGGAGATTGCCGGAATTGGGCAATCCCTGACGCACCGACTCGACAAATTCCGGTCGCCAGTAATCATTATAGGCATTGGTCTGCGCGCTCGTCCCGTGGACCAGCGCGACGCCTGTATTCGCCGCAGCCGCCGGCGTCGCGAAAATACACGCGACGGCGGCGATGAGCGCATTCAATCTGAGCTTCATGACGCCTCCTTCTTGTTGCGTTTTATCCCTGTCGCCAGTCAACGCGCCGCCCCAAACGCAAACAATGCTGGGGAATGAGAAGTTACGCCCGTATACGAACAAGAACCTGGAGGTTTCTCTGAAGTTTACAGCCCCGTCTGCACTGGCGCGGGAAGAGTGCGAGGGTTTCGCCGATGAGGTCAATGAAAGCGCGATCACATTTTTCGCCGCTTTGCAGCATGACCTCTTTCGCCTGCGGGTCAGGTTTTGCAGCGCGACCGTCATCGTTCGTCGCAAGATCGCGCGAAACCGGCGCCCCGTTCGACAGCCGCCGGCCGGAAATGATATATTGCCGTCATGGCAAGCATCACTCCGCTTTTGCGCACGGCCGAGATCAGCGTGCACCGTTTCACGCATCCGGCGGAGCATGAAGACCAGCCCTATGAGGAAGTCGCCTCGGCGTTCATGGCGAGCTTTGTCGAAGACGGCGCGTTCAATCTTTGCGTCGGTGATGACGGCTGGCGTGTCGGCGCGGGCGACGTGATGCTGAGCCGCCCCGGCATGCGCTTTCGCGCCAGTTTTGACGGCGCCGGTTTCAATGACACCTGTTTGTCGCTGACATATCTCGCCCCCGCCGATGACGCGTTCGGCGCTTGCGACAAATGGATCGGCGCCCGCCGTCCTGTCCTCGCCGCGAACAACCGCTTGCGCTATCTGCAATGGGGCCTGCGGCGCGCCGTCGACGCCGGTACGCCGATGTTTGCTGAATATTGCGCCAGCGAAATATTTCGCGAGGCGCCGGACCCCGCGCGCACGATCAACGTCAGCGCGCGCAAATTTTCGTGGTACGCCGAGCGCATCGATCACGCGCGCCAGCTTCTCGGCGCCGATCTCGACAAGGAGCTGACGGCGTCGGCGCTTGCGCGCTCGGTCGGCATGAGCATGTTCCATTTCACCCGGCTTTTCGGCGCGCTGGTCGGCATGCCGCCGCACCAATATCGCCTCAAAGCGCGCCTTGCCGCCGCTAAAGAGATGTTGCGAGAGGGGCGCGGCGTCACCGAGACCTGCTACGCTTGCGGCTTCCAAAATCTCAGCCATTTCTCGCGCAGTTTCGCGAGGGCCTATGGCGCGCCGCCCTCCCGCGTCCGCGGCTGAATTTTCGCAAAAAACCGCAAGCGGGCGAATGCCCCTCCGGCTAGGTCTTTCTCGCCTGTCACCGAGGAAAATTTCATGCGTCTTGCTTCTACCCTGTCGCTCGCCGCCGCGCTGGCGCTTGATCTGTCGCCCGCCGCCGCTGGTCCCGAGGATGACATGCGCCGCGTCGCCGCGATCGACACCGCCTATCAGGCCGCGGTCGAGATCAACGACGCCGACACCATGGCGAAAATCCTGCACGAGGATTTCACGCTGGTCGTCGGCGCTGGAACCGTGTTCACGCGCGAAGATCTTCTGCGTTCGGCGCGCGACAAGGAATTCATCTATGAAAAACAGGTCGAAGATTCCGGCACGCAGACCGTCCGCCTTTATGGCCGCGACACGGCGATCGTCACCGCCCGGCTGTGGCTGAAAGGCGTTCGCGGCGACACGGCGTTCGACAAGCGGCTGTGGTTCAGCGACACTTATGTGCGCACCAAAGACGGCTGGCGTTACGCTTTCGGTCAGGCGTCGCTCGCGCTGCCGCCGGAGGCAGCGAACTGACGGGGCGCCTTGCCGGGGCTTTGGCGCTGCGTTAGGCCGCATGACCAAATCCCCGCCAGAACGCCCCTGTGAAAAAGCCGATCCGCCCTTCCCCGCCGAAATCGACCCCTGCGCCCCCGCGCGCCTGGCAGCGCATGCTGTCGGGGCGCCGGCTCGATTTGCTCGACCCCTCGCCGGTCGACATCGAGATCGAAGACATCGCGCATGGCCTTGCGCGGGTCGCGCGCTGGAACGGACAGACGACAGGGCCCTTGCCGTTTTCGGTCGCGCAGCATTCGCTGCTGGTTGAGGAGTTCTGCGTGGCGCTGCGGCCCGACTGGCCGGTCAAATGGCGGCTCGCCGCGTTGCTGCATGACGGGCCGGAATTCGTCATCGGCGACATGATCAGCCCGTTCAAATCGGCGCTCGGCCACGGGTACAAGACGATCGAGAAAGGCTTGCAGCGCGCCATCCATCTGCGATTCGGCCTGCCGGCCGATCTTCCCGAAGCGGTCGAGAAGGCGATCAAGCGCGCCGACCGGGCAAGCGCCTTTTTCGAGGCGACCCAGATCGCCGGCTTCGCGCCGGAGGAAGCCGCGCAGCTTTTCGGCCCGCCGACCGGCGTCCCGGCGACCAGGATCCTGACCGAGCCGGCTTTGGACGTGCAGAAGGCGTATCTTGAGCGTTTCGCCGGATTGATGACGGCGCACGACCGGGCGGGCGGGAGGTAAACTCTCCGCGACCTCAAGCCAGTGTGACTTCGGCGTTCTATCGCCTTTAAGGACAATTGTCCTATATCGGGATCATGTTGATCGTCTCTTCTCTCGCCGGGGCGGCGGAGGTTTACGCGCGGCGTCGGCCGGATCGCGTCATCTCGCTGCTGTCCGAGGAGGAGGCGGCGCCGACATTTCCCGGCCTCGATGCGGACAAGCGGCTGCTTCTTTATGTTGATCGCGAAAGCTGCGCGGCGACGATCGCCAGGGCCGCCAGCGCGCGCGCGAAAGAGATCATCGACTTCGCCGGCGCCTGGGACGGCGACGGCGACATCCTCATTCATTGCAATCGCGGCGTTTCGCGCTCGACGGCGGCGGCGTTCATCGTCATGTGCATGAAGGAGCCGGCGACTTCCGAGCGCGAGTTGATGGCGCGTCTTCGGGCCGCCGCGCCCCATGCCGACCCCTGCCCGATGCTCGTCTCCTACGCCGACGAAATTCTCGGCCGCGACGGACGCATGAGCGATGCGGTCGACGACCTGCCGCCGCCCTGCGGCGCGGACATGGCGGCGCCCCTGGCGCTGGTGAAGATCGCCGCCTGACCATCCTTGCACGGAGTTTAACGCGGCTACGGAAATCCGCCCTACCCATCGCTTGCGAATTCCCGTAGCGTCAGCGTCGTGACGAAAGAGAGTTCCCACCCGCCGATCGCGATCCTTCTCAACGCCGTGCTCGCGGTCGTGGAGAACGACGACCCCAAATCCTTGTGCGTCCGGCGCAGCGACGGATTGGGGCTTCCCTATGGGCCGTTCGATCCGGCCAACCACCGCACCTTCGAACTCGGCCTCCGGACCTGGGTCGCCGAACAGACGAAGGTCTCGCTCGGCTATGTCGAGCAGCTTTACACCTTCGGCGATCAGGGCCGCGAGGCGCCCGCCGCGGTCATTTCCGGCGGCGACGCGCGCGCGCGCGTCGTCTCGGTCGGCTATCTCGCATTGTCGTCCGAGCCCGCGAAAGTCGCCGCGAAGGATGCGCAATGGCGCGGCTGGTACGATTTCTTTCCGTGGGAGGACTGGCGTCGCGGCGAGCCGGCAGTCCTTAAATCCGCGATCTTGCCGGCGCTCGCCGCGTGGGCGGCGCGCGGCGACACCGATGCGCAAGCGAGCGACCGGCGGGCGCGCATCAAGCTCGCCTTCGGCCTTTCCGACACCGGCTGGGGCGAGGAGCGCGCGCTCGAACGCTACGAGCTGATGTATGAGGCGGGCCTGGTCGAGGAAGCCTGGCGCGACCGCGCCGCCGCGCATCTTCCCGAACCGCGCGCCGGGCGCGCCGCCGCCGGCGCCACGGGTCTCGCCATGACCTCCGACCACAGACGAATTCTGGCGACGGCGATTTCGCGCCTGCGCGGCAAGCTGAAATACCGGCCGGTCATCTTCGAATTGATGCCGGCCGACTTCACGCTGCTCGGCTTGCAAAAGACGGTGGAGGCGATCGTCGGCTATGATCTTCACAAGCAGAATTTCCGCCGCTCGGTCGAACAAGGCGGGCTCGTGGTCAAAACCGGCGCCAGCGTGCAACAATCGAGCGGCCGCCCGGCGGCGCTCTTTCGCGCCGCGCCGGCCCTGCGCGCCGACGGCGCCGCGACCGGACTGGCGATCCCGCGCATGAAAACAGGGCTTGCGAAGTCCGGAGCGCCCGACGAGCAATCGCCTTGACGCGCCTTCCGCTTTCCCTTGATCCTTCGGGGCGCCCTTCCGCCAAGCGCGCGGTTCTGGTCGCCGTTCATCGGACCGTCCGTTCGTAGGCGGACAAAATGCCGTTCCAGCCGCCGTCATACATCGAGCGTTTATCGGCGCCGGACTTGGTTTCCAGCCAGCCGCGATGGGTCAGTGTGAAATCGGTGCCGCCCTTGCCGTCGTCGTCGAACGCGACCTCGATCTCGGTCGCTTCCGCCAGATTTTCGAGCACCCATGAAAAGACGAGGCGATGCGGCGGCTCGCAGTCCCGGACGCGGCCCCAGTCGCGCTCGCGCCCCGCGGCGTCGATTTCGTAAATCCTGCCGCCGCGCTTTGCTTCGAAGACGACGCCCCGCGCCTTTTCTTGCGACAGCGAATGCGTCGCGAGCGGCCACCATGTCGCGATGTTGTCGGTGAAATGCGCGAAGGCGCGCGAGGGCGGCGCCTTCAGCGACAAGGTCTTCACGACCGGAGAGGCGGCGTATTCCTTCATGCGTCGCCCCCTTCGAGCGAGCGCTGATAGGCGCTGAGCGCGATATCCCAGAAGCGGTCAAAATAATCGCGCAGCTCGGCGACGGCGCGCGGATCGACGCTGTAGAGACGCGTCGTGCCGCGTCGTTCGTCCGTCACCAGCCCCGCCGCCTTCAGCGCCTTTAGATGCTGCGACACCGCCGGGCGAGAAACCGGCATTCCGGCCGCCAGATCGCCGACCGAGGAAGGGCCTGCCGCCAGCCGCTCGAAAATCGCGCGGCGCGTCGTCGGCCCGAGGGCCTGGAACCTGGCTTCGATGTTTTCTTCGTAAGTCATGGCTTACGTTTAAGGCCAAAAACTCCGTAAGTCAATACTTACCAATGCCGTTAACCATCTTTTCTTTGAATTAGGGGGCGCTCGGCCGGTCCACCCGCCTCAGATGACGGCGGACCGCTCCTCCTGCGTCGCGCTTTGCGAGACGATCACCTTGTCGATCCGGCGCCCGTCAATGTCAGCGACTTCGAATTTGAAGCCGCGGATTTCGATGACATCGCCGACGTCGGCGATGCGCTGCAATGTCTGCACGATAAGACCGGCGAGCGTCGAATAATTTTCAGGATCGGCGAAGCCTCGGGTTCCTAGCAGGCGCTCGAAATCTTCAACCGGGGTCATCCCGTCGATCAGCCATGAGCCGTCGGCGCGCCGCACCGCCGGCGTGATCCGGTCGGCCGGCGAGAACGCCCGCGCGCCGGCGATCGCGCCGAGCATGTCGGCGGCGGTGACGATGCCGGCGAAGACGCCGTGCTCATCAACGACGATCGCCATCCTGACTTCTGAATGCGAGAGCGCGTCGAGCAGCGTCGCGACCGACAACGTCTCCGGCACGAAGACCGGCTTGCGCATGGTCTTTTCAAGATCGATCGCGCCGGTCGCCGCCACCGCGCCCAGCAAATCCTTGGTCTGAACGATGCCGACGATCTCGTCGGCGTCGCCGCGCGCGACGGGAAAGCGCGAATGGCCGCTCGCCGCGATCTCGGCGAGGGTTTCGGCCTGTGTCGACGTCGTATCGATCCACACGACTTCGGTGCGCGGCGTCATGATCGAGCGGACATTGCGGTCAGGAAGATGGAGCACGCCCTCGATCATCTCGCGCTCTTCCGCGCCGATCGCGCCGGAGGTCTCGCCCTCGGCGACCATGTGCAGGATTTCTTCTTCCGACACCTGTTCGGGCTTCACGCGCGAAAGGCCGAGCGCGGCGACGACACCTTCCGTCGACAACCGCAGGAGCGACACCGCCGGATGCGCAAGATAGGCGATGAGCTGCATCGGGCGCGCCGCGACCGAGGCGATAAGTTCCGGCGCCGCGAGCGCGATCCGCTTGGGCACCAGTTCGCCGATCACCAGCGACAGATAGGTGATCGCGACGACGACCAGCGCGAACGCCGCTTCATCGGCGCGGTCGGCGTAACGGGGAAAGGCTTTGGCCAGCACCGGCGACAGATCGTCCGCGAAGGCGGTCGCGCCATAAGCGCCGGCGAACACCCCGACGAGGGTGATCCCGATTTGCACGCTCGACAGCAGCCGCGAGGGGTCTTCGAGCAGCGACAAGGCGACGCCGGCGCCCTTGTCACCCGCCTCGACGCGGGCCTTCAGCCTTGCCGGTTTGGAGGAAACCAGCGCCATCTCCGACATGGCGAACAGGCCGTTGGTCAAAAACAGCGCCAATAGAATGGCTATTTCCATAAGGTCAGGGCGACGGGCCGCCAGTCTCCTTCCGAGGGTGAGGCGCATAGCTAAAGGGCGGCGCCGGGGAAGCCAAGACCGCTTCCACGACCCTCCCCGCCGGGAGCGCCCCCGGCCTGTTGACCTCAGCCCCGCCCGGCGCGATGCTCGGTCTTTCGCCCTTGAGGGCGATTTTTTCCGCCCTATATATGCTCTAATCGAGCATATTTGAGACGGATCGGAGAGCAAGATGACGGTTCTGGAATTTCCCCGCACGAAAGCCGCGCCGCCGCCCTTCACCGGCGAGGTCGCGGCGAAAACGGATCATCTCTACGCAAGAGTCGAAAAACTGATCTCGCCGGCGGAATGGCGCGTCCACGCGCCCTATATCGCCGCGATCAACGATCTGAAGAAACAGAAGAACGCCGTCATCCTCGCGCATAATTACATGACGCCGGAGATTTATTTCGGCGTCGGCGATTTTTCGGGCGACAGCCTGCAGCTCGCCAAGATGGCCGCGGCGACGGACGCGCAGGTGATCGTGCAGGCGGGCGTGCACTTCATGGCCGAGACGTCGAAAATTCTGTGCCCGGACAAAACCGTCCTGATCCCCGATATGGAGGCGGGCTGCTCCCTCGCCGCGTCGCTGACCGGCGCCGATGTGCGGCTCTTGAAACAGAAATATCCGGGCGCGCCGGTCGTCACCTATGTCAACACTTCGGCCGACGTCAAAGCCGAAACCGACATCTGCTGCACCTCGTCGAACGCGGTCGAGATCGTCGAATGGGCGGCGCAAGAGTGGAAGTCCGACACTGTTATCCTGATCCCCGACCAGTATCTCGCGAAAAACGTCGCGGCGATGACCGACGTCAAAATCGTCACCTGGGCCGGCGCTTGCGAAGTGCATGAGCGCTTCACGGCCGAAGACATCCGCGAACTTCGCGAGGGTAATCCCGGCGTCATCGTGCTCGCGCATCCCGAATGCCCGCCGGACGTTCTCGCCGAAGCCGATTTTGCCGGCTCGACCAGCGGCATGTCGAATTTCGTCAAGAAGCATCAGCCGGACAAGGTCGTCCTCATCACCGAATGTTCGATGTCGGACAATGTTTCGATTGAGAATCCGAAAGTGAATTTCGTCAGGCCGTGCAATCTGTGCCCCTATATGAAGAAGATCACGCTGCCGAAAATCCTCAAATCCCTGCAGACCATGCAGCACGAAATCCTGATCGACCCGGAGATTTCAATCCGCGCGCGCGCGGCAATCGAACGCATGATCGCGCTGCCGCTGACGCGCCAGTCGATGTACACGCATGCGAAGGCGCCGCAGGTTCTGGCGGTTGAGGCGCGGGCGTGAGAATGGAGCAAGGGGGACGCATCCTTCGAGACGCGCGCCTTCGGCGCGCTCCTCAGGATGAGGAGGGTCTTTTTGCGCCTTTCATCACCCTCATCCTGAGGAGCCGTGCGCCAGCGCGGCGTCTCGATGGATGGATCGCGAGAGATGGCTGATTTGAATCTCATGTTGACCAAGAACGATGTCGAACAAATCATTCGGCCTCTCCTTTGCTCCCCCGCTTGCGGGGGAGCTGTCACGCGCAGCGTGACTGAGGGGGCGCGCTCTTTTCGCGAGGACTGGACACGCGAAGACCGCCCCCTTCGTCGCCTCCGGCGACACTTCCCCCGCTTCGCGGGGGAAGAAAGGGAAGGCGCGCACGTAACCCCATGACCTCTCCCATTCTCATCGTCGGCGCGGGCGTTGCGGGGCTCTACACCGCGCTGAAACTCGCGCCCCGCCCCGTCACTGTCGTCACCGCGCGCCCGCTTGGCGAGGACGGGTCGAGCCCGTGGGCGCAGGGCGGCATGGCGGCGGCGGTCGGCGAGAACGATTCGCCCCATCTCCACTTCGCCGATACGATGGAGGCGGGCGCCGGCCTCGTCGATCCGGACGCGGCGCGGATGCTGGTCGACGCCGGGCCGGAGACCGTCGCCGACCTTGAACGGTATGGCGTCAAATTCGATCGCGACGCGGCGGGAAAGTTAAAAGTCGGACGCGAGGCCGCGCATTGCAGAGACCGCATCGTCCATGCGACCGGCGATCGCGCCGGCGCTGAAATCATGCGGGCGCTGATCGTCGCGGCGCGACAATCCGCCCATATCGAAATCCTTGAGCGCGTTGTCGTCGAGGATTTGCTGACCGATGACAATGGCGCGGTCGCCGGCGTTCTCGCCTTTATCGTCGAGGAGGGCCGGCGCGTCAGCATGGAGGCGAGCGAAACCATTCTCGCGACCGGCGGGCTCGGCGGGCTATACGCGGTGACGACCAATCCCAAGCCCGCGCAGGGCCACGGCCTCGCCTTCGCGGCGCGCGCCGGCGCCATCATCCGCGATCCGGAATTCGTGCAGTTCCATCCGACCGCGCTTGATTTCGGCGAAGACCCCGCCCCGCTCGCGACCGAGGCGTTGCGCGGAGAAGGCGCAACGCTCGTCAACGCCGACGGCAAGCCCTTTATGCAGCGCTATCACCGCGACCGCGATCTCGCCCCGCGCGACGTGGTGGCGCGCGCGGTCGAAGAGGAACGCAAAGCCGGTCGCGGCGCCTTTCTCGATGCGCGCGGGATCGGCCCCGACTTTCCGGAGATGTTCCCGACCGTCTTCGCCGCCTGCGCGCGCCATCAAGTCGATCCGCGCGAGGGGCTGCTGCCGGTTGCGCCGGCGGCGCATTATCACATGGGCGGCGTTTTGACCGACATGCAAGGGCGCTCCTCGCTCGACGGGCTTTCCGCCGTCGGCGAGGTCGCCTCGACCGGCGTGCACGGCGCCAATCGCCTCGCTTCAAATTCGCTGCTGGAGGCGGTCGTCTTCGGCGCCGCGATCGCCGAGCGGCTGAAATCGGCGCCGCTCGTCATCCGCAATGACGCCGGCGCGCCGGAAGACCGCTTCGACCTCGCGCCCAAACCCGCCGACCCCGCGCTGATGGCGCGCCTTCGAAAAGCGATGTCGGACGGGGCGGCGGTGGTGCGCACCGAAGAAAGCCTCAACGCGGCGCTCGACGCGATTAATGACCTTAATCAACATCCGCTGAAGACAAGCGGGTTAAAAAGCGCTCTCGCCTCGGCGGAGCTGATCGTTCAGGGCGCGCTGATGCGGGAGGAGAGCCGGGGCGGACATTATCGCGCCGACTTTCCGGAAACCGCCGAAGAACCGATGCACACCGAGATCTGCCTTGCGGAAACGGCGGAACTCGAATGGGAGGAGGAATTGTCATGACGCGCCTTCCCGATTTTCTCATCGAAGACGCCGTGCGGCGCGCGCTCGCCGAGGATCTGGGGCTTGCCGGCGACGTCACCAGCGCCGCGTGCATTCCGGCCGAAACCATGAGCCGCGCGCGCCTCACCGCGCGCCGGGCCGGCGTGATCGCCGGCGTCGATCTCGCGCTCGCGGCGTTCCGCCTTATCGACAAGGATATCGAAACAAAGGTCGAGAACGGCGACGGCGCGCGGGTCGATGACGGCGATGTCGTGATGCGCGTCGAGGGACCGGCGCGCGGCATCCTCGCCGCCGAGCGCGTCGCGCTGAATTTCTTGGGGCGCCTTTCAGGCGTTGCGACGCAAACGGCGCTTTATGTCGACGCGGTGCGCGGCACGCAGGCGAAAATCGCCTGCACGCGCAAGACGACGCCGGGCCTTCGCGCCTTCGAGAAATACGCGGTCCGCTGCGGCGGCGGCGTCAATCACCGCTTCGGCCTCTTTGACGCGGTGATGATCAAGGACAATCACATCGTCGCCGCAGGCGGAATCGCCGAGGCGATGCAGGCGGCCAAAGCCGCCGCCGGCCACATGGCGGCGATTGAGATCGAGGTCGAAACGCTGGAAGAGCTGGAAGAAGCGCTCGAACATGGCGCGCGAATCATCCTCCTCGACAACATGACGCTCGACGATCTGCGCCTCGCGGTCTCGTTGAACCGCGGCCGCGCGGTGCTCGAAGCCTCCGGCGGCGTCACCCTCGACAGCGTCGGCGCGATCGCGAAAACCGGCGTCAATGTCATCTCCTCCGGCGCAATCACCCATTCGGCGCCGTGTTTGGATTTGGGGCTGGATTTCTTGTAGGGCGGATGAAATCCGCCGGCGCGCCTGTTCCGGTCGAAGACGGCGGATTTCATCCGCCCTACCGCCTTACGCAACATCTCGATTGAACCGATCATGTCCTGGGAAAAAGAACTCAAAGAGCTGCGCCTCCGCGAGGCGCTCGCCGAGAAGATGGGCGGCGCCGACAAGCTCGCGCGCCAGAGCGAGCGCGGCAAGCTGAACGCGCGCCAGCGCCTCGACGCGCTGCTTGACGACAATTCCTTTCGCGAGATCGGCAAGATCGCCGGCCGGGGAAAATACGCCGCGGACGGAACGCTCGAAGATTTCGCGCCGTCGAATTTCATTTTCGGGCGCGGGCGCATTCATGGGCGAACGGTCGTCGCCAGCGCCGATGATTTCACCGTCAGGGGCGGCGCCGCCGATGCCGCGATCCACCGCAAATTCGCCATGGCCGAGCAGATGGCGCATGAGATAGGCCTGCCGCTGATCCGGATGATCGACGGCACCGGCGGCGGCGGCTCGGTGAAAATGCTCGAACAGATGGGCTTCACCTATGTGCCCTTCGTGCCGGGCTGGGAGCATGTCGTCAAAAATCTCGGCGCCGTGCCGGTCGTGGCGCTGGCGCTTGGAAGTTGCGCGGGGCTTGGCGCGGCGCGCCTCGTCGCCAGCCATTATTCGGTGATGGTGCGCGGCATTGCACAAGTGTTCACCGCGGGACCGAAAGTCGCCGAAGGCATCGGCGAGGCGGCGATGAGCAATGAAGCGCTCGGCGGCGCCGACATTCATGCGCGCAACGGCGTCATCGACGACGAGGCGGAGACCGAAGCGGAAGCCTTCGCGCGGGCGCGCGCGTTTCTCTCTTATCTCCCCTCGTCGGTCGCCAGCCGCGCGACGAGGACGATCAATCATGATCCCGCGACGCGGCGCGACGAGGAGCTGTTGTCGATCGTGCCGCGCGACAAGCGACAGGCCTATTCGATGCGGCGGATCGTCAAATCGGTTTTCGACCGCGACAGCGTCTTTGAAATGGGCGCGCGCTGGGGCCGTTCGGTGATCACGGCGTTTGCGCGCCTCGACGGATTTCCGGTCGCGGTGCTGGCGAGCGACCCGACATTTCTCGGCGGATCGTGGACGGCGGACGCCTCCGACAAGGCGCGACGTTTCGTTCAGCTTGCGGAGCTTTTCCGCCTCCCCGTCGTCCACCTCGTCGACAATCCGGGCTTCATGATCGGGCTTGAGGCGGAGAAGTCGGCGACGATCCGCAGGGGCGTCGAGGCGATGAACGCGATTTACAGGGCGACCATCCCGTGGTGCTCCGTCATCATCCGCAAGGCCTATGGCGTCTCCGGCGCGGCGATGTCGGACCACACACGCTATCAATACCGCTTCGCCTGGCCGAGCGGCGACTGGGGCTCTCTCCCGATGGAGGGCGGCATTGAAGTCGCCTACAAGGCGGAGCTTTCCGACGCCGCCGACCCCGCGGCGGAAATCGCGAAGATCAAGGAGCGCCTCTCCGCCGTCACCTCGCCCTTCCGCACGGCCGAGCAGTTTCTCATCGAAGACATAATCGACCCGAGAGATACGCGGATGTTGCTGTGCGAGTTCGCGGAGATGGCGAGCAAGTAATGATACGTATTTACCCCAAGTCGGGTCTGTAATATCTTCGCTCCGACTTATTGGGGTTTTTTATGATATTCAGACGAATTCTTGCGGTCGCCGGTATCATTGCGCTGGCCGCATGCACAACCGCGCCGAAAGAACCGGTCACGGGAGTGAAGTCGATCGGCGTCGTGTCGGCGCTTGGCGATCAATTCGACATGATGTCCATCGGAACCACGGTTTTCAACAATTCCAGCGGGAGCGGCGACATTTCCGATTGGAAGATCAATGATCTCGTCATCGATAGCGTCAGCGCGCAATTACAGGGCCGCTATGACCTCGTCGCCGTCGACTACCCGCGCGCAGAAATCAACTCGGAAGCAAGGGAAAAAATCACCGGCGCATGGATCGATGACACAAAGGCGCAAATTTCAGAAATGCTCAGTGACAAGCTGAAGCCGTCGGGCGGCAAAGCGCCGGACGCCTATCTGGTTATTTTCCCCGAACATACCGCGACAGCTTTTCGCGGCTATCCGACTTTCCTTGATATTGGCATGTACTCATCCTCCCTTCTCGGTGATCGCAGATCTTACGTATTTGTCAGCGCGCAGATGGCGCTGGTTGACGCGTCAACATTCGCCGTACTCCGAAGGCAGGGGTTCCGATCAACATTCCAGTCAGCCGATATGACAAAGCGATACAAGAACGATGGGTTCTCTTATTGGCGAATCGACGAATCCGCATGGGCGGCTGATTTTGACTCCCTGACTGATGCGCAAAAGATGACTATTAAAGCGGCGGTCGAAAATTACGTGAAAGATGCGACCCCGCTCACGCTACGGATGATCGGCCTGATTCAGCCTGATGAGGCTTCGAATTAGAACGTATTTTGACGAAGCGGCGGAGATGCTTTCTGCATCACGCGTGGGGTTATGATCGCCGCGTGGGATTGACCCGCTTTCCGATGAGGCGTCATCCCGGACGCATTGCAGCATGAAATGATGCAAAGCAGATCCGGGATCGGCTGTACCGGTGCAGCCCCACGGAGAGAGATCCCGGACCAGCGGCGCGTCATTGCATGCCGCGCCGCATCCGGGATGACGTGAATTTAAGCGAGCCCCTCATCCTGAGGAGCCTCGCGAAGCGAGGCGTCTCGAAGGATGCGGCGGAGTCTTGAAATCGTCCTTCGCGACGGATCGCTCATCTGCCGATAAGCAATCCTCCTCAGGATGAGGGCGGCGGGATCACCCGCCCCAGACTTCCCCGAACAGCCGCAGGAAATTCCCGCTCATGATTTTCTCGATCCGCGCCTGCTTGTAGCCGCGCGCGGACAATAGCCCCGCGAGTTTTTCGAACTGTTCGGGGCCCATGAGGTCGGGCGGCGTCGTGATGATGTTGTCGTCCTCGTTCGGCGCGGCGATGCCGGCCTTGCGCCGGTCCTCATTGCTTTTGCGGAACGCTTCCATAAAGACCGGCATGTCGTCGATCGCGGTCGCGCCGCCATCCGTGCCGATGCCGACATGATCCTCGCCCATGACATTCACCGCGTGTTCGATGTGGGCGACAATGTCGGCGGCCATCTGTTGGCGGCCGGGCGTCAGATACGGCATGAAGTAAATCCCGGCGACGCCGCCCTTGTCGGCGAGCGCCTTCAGTTCGGCGTCGGTCTTGTTGCGCGGATGCGGCGCCAGCGCCGCGCAGCCCGTATGCGTGATCGCGATCGGCACGGTTGACGCGGCGAGCGCGTCCATCGCGGTTTTCTCGCCGCTATGGGAAAGATCGACGAGCAGCCGCTGCTTGTTCAGCGCCGCCACAAGCTCGCGCCCGAAATCGGTGAGGCCCTTGTTCTCCGCAACCAGCGCGCCGTCGCCCGCCGCATTCCGCAGATTATAGGTCATCTGCACGATCCGGACGCCGAGATCGGAAAAGAGGCGCACGCGCGATACGTCCTTCCCGAACATCTCGGTGTTCTGAAAGCCGATGATGATGCCAGCTTTGCCCGCCTCATGCGCGGCGCGGATGTCGTCCGCCGTGCGGATCAGCGAAAGCGCGTCGGGGCGCAGGCGAATCGCTTCGCTCCACCAGGCGATCTCGTCGATCGTATCGGGGAACGGATCGCCGTCGCCGAAGACATAGCCGATCGTCGCGTTTGTCGCCGCGACGCCGGCCGCGCGCGTATCGGCGATGGGGCGCGGATCGAGGCGATGCGCCGCGATGTCTTCCTCGTCATGCGCGCCATTGCTGTTCGGATTGTAAAACCCGCCGAGCGCATTGATGACGAAGGGACGTTTTTTCGATTTGGCAAGCGCCGGCGTCGCGGCGACCGCCGCGGCCGCGCCGCCGACGGCGATCAGCGTTCGACGGTTCAAATTGATTTGGCTCATCGTCGTTCCTTCCTGTCCAACAATTCACTGGGCGTCTCGCCCCCGTTCGCGATGGCGGCGATCGTCGCCTTTTTCATCACCGTCGGCAAGCGCGCGGCGTCAGGCGCGATCCAGCGCTGATCGCCGGCGGGGCGAAAGGATTTCGCCGCCGTCGCGGTCATCACGTCAAGCTCGAGATGAAAATGCGTGAAGCTGTGGCGGACAGTTCCGGCATGGCGCCAGTCCCGGCGAGCGATTACGCCGCCGCCCTTTCTCGAAGGCGCGCGCACCTCCACCGACCACTCCGTACACGGAAGTCCAAGCATGCCGCCGAGAAGGCCCTTGTCCGGGCGGCGCTCGAACAGGATTTCGCCCTTCGCATTGAACAGCGCATAAGCGACGCCGCGCCGCGTCGGCTTGTCGCTTTTGCGCAGCTTTCGCGGCAGCTCTTCGGCGATCCCCGCCGCGCGCGCGCAGCAAGGCGCGGACAGAGGACAGGCGCCGCATTTCGGATTGCGCGGCGTGCAGACGCCGGCGCCGAGATCCATCAGCGCCTGTGCGAAATCGCCGGAGCGCTTCTTCGGCCAGACCGCGGCGATCGCCTCTTTCAGTTCGGCTTTGGCTTTCGGCAAGGGCGTATCGATCGCAAAGAGGCGCGCCGCGACGCGCTCGACATTGCCGTCGACGACGATCGCGCGCGCGTCAAACGCGATCGCCGCAATCGCCGCCGCCGTATAAGGACCAATGCCGGGCAGCGCGCTGAGATCCGCTTCATTGTCCGGAAAACCGCCGCGCGCCGCGACCGCGACCGCGCATTTGTGGAGATTGCGCGCGCGGGCGTAATAGCCGAGCCCCGCCCATTCGCCGAGAATGTCGTCGAGGGGAGCAGCCGCCATCGCTTCAACGCTCGGCCAGCGCGCCAGAAATCTTTGATAGCGCGGACGAACCGTCGCGACGGTCGTTTGCTGCAGCATGATCTCGGAAAGCCAGACGCGATAGGGATCGGGCGCCTCGCCGTCCGCGCGCGCCGCCGGCCCGATCCGCCAGGGAAGCTGGCGGGCGTTGGCGTCGTACCAATTCAGCAGCGCGCGGGAGATGGCGGACATGAGCCTACGCGAATAGACGAAGTCGGACCCGCCGAAAACAAATCCCGTCATTCCGGGGCGATGCGAAGCATCGAACCCGGAATCCACCTTGAGGCATGTGATGATAGACTCCGGGTTCGGCGCTTCGCGCTGCCCCGGAGTGACGGTTCAAAAATGGGCAAAAATTTTCCGGCCAAATGTGGTATGGTTTCGTCATATGGCTCCCCCTCGCCTCCTTAACCGCCCCCCCCTCCGCGATAACGGCCCGCCGCCGCTGACGCGCGGGGTGCGCCCGGCGGCGCCCGGCCTGTCGCGGATTTCGGCGAAGGTGCTGGAGGGCCTCGCCCGGCAGACCCGATTCGTCGACCCGGAGCTGATCGCCCGCTGGACCGCGATCGCCGGGCCTGAAATTTCGCGGATGTGCCGGCCGGGCCGGCTGACCGGCGGGCGGGAGGGGCGCACGCTCGAAGTTATCGTTCCCCATGGCGCAGCGGCGGCCTCGGTCGAATTCGCCTCGGAAACCCTCAAAAAGCGGCTCAACGACTATTTCGGGCCGAACGCCATCGTCCGGATCGCAATCGTCCAGGGCCCCGCCCCCAAAGGCGCCGGGACGCCGCCCGCCGCGCCCGGCGGCGGCCTTTCCCGCTTTCGCACCGGCGGCCCCCGCTAAATCCGCCGGAAATGCCGAGAATTGGCGATTTTCCCTTCATCCCCGGTCGAGCAATTTCATTGATCTTGTAACCGGAAGGACGGTCTGCGATTTAGGGGCCTTGTCGCCGCCCGGCAGGTCCGGCGCGGCTCCCATGCCCTCGAACTCTCGCCCTCGAAAGGTCTCGTCCATGAAGTTTCGCGCCGCCGTACTCGCCGCTCCGTTCCTGATCGCCGCCTGCGGCAACGCCGCCTCCGACAACGGCAAGGACGCCCCCGCAGCGCCGGCCGCCTCCGGCTCAAAGATGGAGATCCTTTCGACGGACATGGTGCTCGGCGACGCGAAAGCGCCGGTGACGCTGATCGAATACGCCTCCGTCACTTGCCCGCACTGCGCCGCGTTCAACGAGCAGGTGATTCCGGAGGTGAAGGAAAAATTCATCTCGACCGGAAAGGTGAAACTCGTCTTTCGCGAGTTTCCGACAGCCCCGGCGAACTATGCGTTGATCGGCTCGGTGCTGGCGCGCTGCGCCGCTGAAAAGGCCGGACCCGACGCCTATTTCCTCGTCACCGACGCGCTGTTCCGCACGCAGCATGAGTGGATCAAGGAAAATCCGAAATCCGAACTGGTGAAAATCGTCGGTCAGGCGGGCATGGACGAACCGGCGCTCGACCAATGCCTGCAGCGCAAGGAGCTGGTCGAAATCATCAACGAGAACGCCAAGAACGGCATGGAGAAATTCGACATCACCGGCACGCCGTCCTTCATCCTCAACGGCGAAAAGATGGTCTACAAAACCAAGGAAGAATTCGTGCAACAGATCGCCGACGCGGTGGAAAAAGCCGGCGGCTAAAGAGTTTTCAAGAAGGGTTTGAGTTTGTTGCGTAATCCGTTCGCGGCGCCGGGCCGGTCATTTCTCCACAGGCTGGCCGCCAAAATTGCCTCCCTGCGAGAATCGGCGCTCGGTGATCCGGTTGGGGCTGCGAAGCCGCGCGGTTGCGCGCTGCCGCATTGGTCTTCGGGACGCTTGCTGTGAGATTTACGAACCTCCGCCTTGTCGGCTTCAAGTCGTTTGTCGAACCGACGGATCTTGAGATTCGCGACGGCCTGACCGGCGTTGTCGGACCCAATGGCTGCGGCAAGTCGAACCTTCTGGAAGCGCTGCGCTGGGTGATGGGCGCGACCTCCGCCAAGGCGCTGCGCGGCGACGGCATGGGCGACGTCATCTTCGCCGGCACGACGATGCGTCCGTCGCGCAACTGGGCCGAAGTCATCCTGACGCTCGACAATTCGGATCGCTCGGCGCCGGCTGAATTCAACGATTCCGATGTGATCGAAGTCTCGCGCCGCATCATCAACAAGGATGAAGGCACGCAGTCGATCTATCGCATCAATTCGAAGGAAGTGCGCGCGAAAGACGTGCAGCTCCTGTTCGCCGACGCCTCGACCGGCGCCAATTCCCCGTCGCTCGTGCGGCAAGGCCAGATCGCGGAGCTGATCAGCGCCAAGCCGCAAAACCGCCGCCGCCTGCTCGAAGAAGCCGCCGGGATCACCGGACTTCACTCGCGCCGCCACGAGGCCGAGCTGCGCTTGCGCGCGGCGGAGCAAAATCTGTCGCGCCTCGATGACGTCATCGGTGAACTTGAAAATCAGAAAGTCGCCCTCGCCCGTCAGGCGCGGCAGGCGGTGCGCTATCGCAATCTCTCCGGCGACATCCGGCGCGCCGAAGCGGGCGCGGCTTATCTGCGCTGGAAGGAAGCCGTCGACGCGCGCGACGCCGCCGGCGAGAGCCTCAAGGAAATCGCCGAACTGATCGAGGAAACGGCGCGCGCCGCCGCCATCGCCTCGACCGCGCAGGGCGCGGCGCACGAAGCGCTCGATCCGTTGCGCCTTGAAGAGGCGAAAGCCGCCGCGGCGCTCCATCGCCTTACCGTCGCGCGCGAAAATCTCGATGAGGAAGCGCAGCGCGCCGAGGCTGAAATCCGCCGCCTCGCCGCCGAAATCGAGCGCCTCGGCGCCGACCTCGCGCGGGAAAAATCGCTGAAATCCGACGCCGACGACGCGGTTCACACCCTCAATCTCGAAGAAGAGGGCCTGCGCCAGCGCGAGGCGGCGGAAAAAGACCGCATCGAACAGGCCAAGGCGCGGCTCGACGCCGCCAATGACGCGGTCAAATCCGCCGAGCTGATCTTCGAGGAAAAGAGCGGCGAGGCCGCGCGGATCGACGCGCGCCGTCGGTCGATCGCCGCGACGATCGAGACATTCGAACGGCGCCTGCAAAAGGCGCAGGCGCAGATTGCGTCGTTGACGGAAGAAAAGAGCCGCATCGAGCCGACGCCGGAACAGGCGCAAGCGCTCGACGCGGCCACCGCGCGCCTCATCGCCTCCGAAGAAGCGTCGCGGGCCGCCGAAGCCGCCTATCACCGCGCCGAGGAAGAACGCGCCGCCGCCGAGGCGCGCGAGCTTTCCGTGCGCCAGCCGCGCCAGAAGGCCGAACAGAGTCACGCTGAAATCCGCGCCGAATGCGACGCGCTGCGCCGCGTGCTCGCCAGTCACGCCGACGGCGACTGGCCGACGCTCATTCAGGCGGTCGATGTCGAACCGGGATTTGAAAACGCGCTCGCCGCCGCGCTCGGCGACGATCTCTTCGCCGCGCTCGACAGCGACGCGCCCTCCTATTGGGGCGGCCGCGACAGCGATACGGCCGCGACCGGCCTTCCCGGCGGCGCGACGACCCTGGCGACTTATGTGGCGGCGCCGCCGGCGCTCGCTCTGCGGCTTTCGATGGTCGGCGTCGTCGATGAAGACGCCGGCGCAAATCTCGCCGCGCAGCTCGCGCCCGGCCAGCGCCTCGTCTCGCGCAAGGGCGACCTCTGGCGCTGGGACGGGTTCGTGTCGCGCGCTGAAGCCAAGACTGCGGCGGCGATCCGCCTTGAACAGCGCAATCGCCTCCACCAACTTGAAAAAGATCTCGGCGTCGCCGCCGAGCGCGCCGCCGCCGCCGCCGAAACGCACCAGTCGGCGCAGGAAGAATTCGCGCGCCGCCAATCGCTCGAACGCGACGCGCGCGCGCTGTTCACCGAGGCCCGCCGTTCGCTCGACGGCGCCCGCGCGCGTCAGGCCGACCTTGAACGCGAACATGAGCGCGCGACGACCCGCCTCGCCTCGATCGCCGAAGCGACGGCGCTCGCCGAGCTAGACCGCAACGAGACCAGCTCGGAACTCGACGCGGCGCGTGAAGAAAGATTGCAGCTGCCGGACGCCTCGCTGATCGCCGAAGGCGTCGGCGCCGCGCGCGAATCCGCCGCGCGCGCACGGGCCGAAGCGACCGAAGCGCGCGCCGCGCATAACGATCTTTCGCGCGAGGCCGAAATGCGCGGCCGGCGCATCGACGAGATCGCCCGCGAACGCAGCGTCTGGGCAACGCGCAGCCAGACCGCGCTCGCGCGCATGAGCGAGATCGAGGCGCGCCACGCCGCCGCCGCCGCCGCCAATGAGACGGCGCGCGCGCAGCCGGCGATCATCGAGGAAAAGCGCACCGGCCTTCTCGACGCCATCGCCGAGGCGGAAAAATCGCGCGCCGACGCCGGCGACGCCCTCGCCCTCGCTGTCGCCCGCGCTCAGGAAACCGACCGTGCGGCGAAAGCCTGCGACGCCGCCGCGTCGGAAGCGCGCGAGCATCGCGCCCGCCTTGAGGCGCAATCCGAAGGCGCAATCGCCCGCGTCGAGGAAGCAACCTTGCTGGCGCAGGAAAGCTGCAGCGCCGCGCCGGAAGAATTGCCGGCGATCGCCGAATTCAAGAGCGGCGCCGAACTTCCCTCGCGCGCCGACATCGACGCCAAGCTCGACCGCTACAAGCGCGAGCGTGAAAATCTCGGCGGCGTCAATCTGCGCGCCGATGAGGAATTGCAGGAAGTCGGAACGCGGTTCGACGAGCTGACGGCCGAGCGCGAAGACTGCGATGGCGCGATCCGCAAGCTGCGCGCCGCGATCGGCAGCCTCAATCGCGAAGCGCGCGAGCGCCTCGTCGCCGCCTTCGAAACCGTCAACCGCAATTTCTCGACTCTGTTCACGCGCCTCTTCAATGGCGGACAGGCGGAGCTTCGCCTGATCGATTCAGAAGACGTTCTCGAAGCCGGGCTTGAAATCTACGCCTCGCCGCCGGGCAAGAAACTCTCCTCGATGTCGCTGATGTCGGGCGGCGAGCAGGCGCTGACGGCGACCGCGCTGATCTTCGCGGTGTTCATGGCGAACCCGGCCCCGGTCTGCGTCCTCGACGAGGTCGACGCGCCGCTCGACGACGCCAACACCGAGCGCTTCTGCCGCCTACTCGACGAGATGGCGAAAGAGACCAAGACGCGCTTCCTCATCATCACCCACCAGGCGCTGACCATGTCGCGGATGAACCGCCTCTTCGGCGTCACCATGGTCGAGCGCGGCGTCTCGCAGCTCGTCTCGGTCGATCTGAACAAGGCCGAACAACTGGCGGCGGCGGAGTAAGCCTGAAAGAAAATCCCTCATCCTGAGGAGCAAGCCGAAGGCTTGCGTCTCGAAGGATGGACGTGGGCGTCCCGAGTTTATCCTTCGAGACGCGATGCGCCGCATCGCTCCTCAGGATGAGGGGCGCCCCCCGCCCGTCGCAGGATGTCGTCGCCTCGCCGCAAATTTCGTGGTGTCGGGCGACGGCGGCTGCTTTACTCTCGCCCAAACCAGCAAGGGGATTTTCATGCGTCCGATCCTGACTCTGACGGCGAGCGTCGCCGCCATCGCCATATCCGCCTGCGCCACCGCGCCCGAGGGTCCCTTGTGGCCCAAAGCGGACCTTGCGGCCGCGGCGGCGTCCGTCAATGTCGATCCGGCGGCCAACGTCTTTCTCGCGCCCTATGCCGGGCCCTATGGAGGCGTTCCGGCCTTCGACAAGATGGACCTTGCGCAATTGAAACCGGGACTTGAAGCCGGCATGGCGATGAACCTCGCCGAGGTTGAGGCGATCGCCAATAATCCCGAGCCCGCGACGTTCGAGAACACGATCCTCGCGCTGGAAGATTCAGGGCGCGCGCTCGGCGATCTCTTCAGCTATTACGGCATTCTTTCCGGCAATCTGTCGTCGCCGGAATTCCGCGCGATCCAGCAGGAAATGGCGCCAAGGCTCGCCGATTTCCAGACGACGATCACGCAGAACGCAAAACTCTTCGCGCGCGTCAAATCCGTTTACGAAAATCCGCGCACGAAGAAAATGCGCCCCGATCAGCAGCGCCTCGTCTGGCTTGTCTATAACGGCTTTGCTCATGACGGCGCGACGCTTCAGGGCGCGGCGAAGGAGCGCTATGCGGCGATCGATAAGCGCCTTGCCGAACTTTACACGCAGTTCAGCAACAACGTGCTGCATGACGAAGAATCCTACGTCACCTATCTGACGAAAGCGCAGCTCGGCGGTCTTCCCGACTCGCTGGTCAAGGCGGCGGCGTCCGCCGCCGAAGCGCGCGGACAAAAGGGAAAATACGCGATCACCAATACGCGCTCGTCGATGGACCCCTTCCTCACCTATTCGACCGACCGGAAGATGCGCGAGAAAGTCTGGCGCACCTATTACGATCGCGGCGACAATGGCGACGCCTATGACAACAACGCGCTGATCGCTGAAATCCTGCAATTGCGCGACGAACGCGTCGGGATTCTCGGCTATGAGAATTACGCGTCCTGGCGGCTCGAAGACCGCATGGCGAAGACGCCCGAACGCGCCATGGAGCTGATGATGGGCGTCTGGCCGGCGGCGATCGCGCGCGTCAAGGAAGAAGTCGCCGACATGCAAAAACTCGCGGACGCCGAAGGCGCGACGCTCAAGATCGAGCCGTGGGATTATCGCTTCTATTCGGAAAAAGTCCGCAAGGCGAAATACGATCTCAATTCCGACGAGGTGAAACAATATCTCGAACTTGGAAAACTGCGCGAAGCGATGTTCTTCGTCGCGGGCGAGTTGTTCAATTTCAACTTCACGCCGGTCGCCGAAGGAACGGTTCCCGTCTTTCAGGAAGACGTCAAAGTCTGGGAGGTGACCGACAAGACGACCGGCGCGCATATTGGCCTGTGGTATCTCGATCCCTTCGCGCGGCCGGGCAAGCGTTCCGGCGCATGGGCGACGAGCTATCGGAGCCACGAGACCTTCAATGGCGAGCGCAAGGTGCTGGCGTCGAACAATTCGAATTTCGTGAAGCCGGCGCCCGGCGAGCCGGTGCTGATTTCATGGGACGACGCGACGACCTATTTCCATGAATTCGGCCACGCGCTGCATTCGCTGTCGTCGAACGTCGCCTATCCGACGCTGAACGGCGGCGTGCGCGACTACACCGAGTTCCAGTCGCAGTTGCTGGAGCGCTGGCTGCCGACGGACGAAGTGATCTCGCGCTTCCTCGTTCACTACAAGACGGGCGAGCCGATGCCGCAGGACCTCGTCGCCAAGATCAAGGCGGCGGCGAATTTCAACCAGGGATTC
>MEMM01000039.1:7236-7420 GCA_001767925.1 Alphaproteobacteria bacterium RIFCSPHIGHO2_12_FULL_63_12 | reverse complement strand
CGCGACGAAGGCGCGGGAGATCGGCCTCGCGCATATGGTCTGCATGCGCGCGCAGATGGAGGCGACGCTCGACGGCGTCGTCAAAAGCCTCCTCGCCTGCGGGCCCGCCGCGCAGAAAGAGGCGAAGGCCCTCATCCGCATCGTCGCCGGCCGCCCGGTCGATCAGGCGGTGATGGAGGAAACG
>MEMM01000039.1:0-7222 GCA_001767925.1 Alphaproteobacteria bacterium RIFCSPHIGHO2_12_FULL_63_12 | reverse complement strand
GCGCGTGCGCGCGACGCCGGAAGGCAAGGAAGGCGTCGCGGCGTTTCTTGAAAAGCGCAAGGCGAAGTGGATCAAAGAGTGACCATCGCGGCGATGAGGGATGTCGGCCCCGGCGATCATGCCGAGATCCTGCGCGTCCTGATTGCGGCGTTCAGCGGCGCCGATGAAGCCCGCCTTGTCGAAAGATTATGGGCCGAAAACGCAATTGAACTTGAGCGCGTCGCGATGATCGAAGATGAAATCGTCGGTTACTGCGCCTTTTCGCGCGTGTCGGTCGCGCCGCCGGCGGCGGGCGTCGTCCTAGGGCTGGCGCCGGTCGCGGTCGCGCCCTCGCGCCAGAATGAAGGCGTCGGCTCGGCGCTCATCCGCGATTGCCTCGCCGCCGTAAAGAATCGCGCCGCCGCGATCGTGTTGCTCGGGCATGCGGATTATTATCCGCGGTTTGGTTTTACGCCGGCGGGACGCAAGAATGTCGCGTGGGATATGCGCGACGCTGGCGCGGCGTTTCAACTTCTCGATTTCGGCGGCGCTTTCGACGGCGCGCCGCGCAAGGTCAGTTATCATCCGGCGTTTTCGGCGCTCTAGGGAACCCTCACATGTTCAAGAAAATCCTCATCGCCAATCGCGGCGAGATCGCGGTCCGGGTCGCCAGAACCGCGCGGCGGATGGGCATTGCGACGGTCGCCGTTTATTCCGACGCCGACGCGAACGCCCCGCATGTGAAGGCCTGCGACGAGGCAGTTCACATCGGCCCTTCCGCGCCTGCTGAGAGCTATTTGAAGATCGACAGGATCATCGACGCGGCGAAGCGCACGGGCGCCGAGGCGGTTCACCCCGGCTACGGTTTTCTTTCCGAGAACGAGAAATTCGCCGACGCGCTCGACGCCGCCGGCATCGTCTTCATCGGCCCGACCGCGAAAACGATCCGCGCCATGGGATCGAAATCGGCGGCGAAGGATTTGATGGAAAAAGCCGGCGTTCCGACGACCCCCGGCTATCAGGGCGCCGACCAGTCCTTGGAAACCTTCCGCCGCGAGTGCGCAGCGATAGGCTATCCCGTGCTTTTGAAAGCGACGGCGGGCGGCGGCGGCAAGGGCATGAAAGTCGTCGAAAGGGAAGCCGATCTCGCCGAACAATTGGCGAGCGCGCAACGCGAGGGAAAAAACTCCTTCGGCGACGATCGCGTGCTGGTCGAGAAATATATCGCGCGGGCGCGCCATCTCGAAGTGCAGATCGTCGGCGACGGCAGGGGCGAGGTCGTGCATTTCTTCGAGCGCGATTGCTCGGTGCAGCGCCGCCACCAGAAGATCATCGAGGAAGCGCCCGCCCCGCGCCTTCCCGCCGAAGTGCGAAGGCGCCTTCATGCGATCGGCGTCAATGCCGGCAAGGCCGTCGATTATCGCGGCGCCGGCACGGTCGAATGTCTCTATGACGGCAAAGACGGCGTTTATTTCATGGAAATGAACACGCGCCTTCAGGTCGAGCACCCGGTTTCGGAAGAAATCACCGGCGCCGATCTCGTCGAATGGCAGTTGCGCGTCGCGGCGGGCGAGGGACTCCCGCTGAAACAGGATGAAATCCGCGAACAGGGCTGGGCGTTCGAGGCGCGGCTCTACGCGGAAAATCCCGACAATAATTTCGCGCCGTCGATCGGAACGCTGACGACGCTCACGCTGCCGCGCGAGGGGCGCACCGATTCCGGCGTCGAGGAGGGGCAGACGATCACGCCTTTCTACGATCCGATGATCGCCAAGATCATCCGCCATGGCCGCACGCGCGAGGAAGCGCTGGCGCGGCTTCGCCTCGCGCTCGCCGAGATTCGCGTCGGCGGCATCGAGACCAATGCGCGCTTTCTCCACCGCCTCGCCTCGGACCCCGATTTCATCGCGGGCGATGTTTCCACCCGCTATATCGACGAGCATCGCGACGCGCTGTTCGCTCATCCTCCAACAGACAACCGCGCCATCGCCGCGGCGCTTTTGACGCGTGAGTTAGACGCGCGCGGGCGCGCGGGGCGTGATCCCTGGGAGTCGCTCGCCGGATTCCGCCTCAACAAGCCGGCGAAATCGGTCGCCTGGATCACGCTGGGCGAGACGCCCGCGATTGCGCGCATGACCGCTGACGGCGCCGGATACGATGTCGAAATCGACCCCAACGCCTCTGCGGCGGGACGGCGAAAGCATGCGGACGCATCTTCTCCCCTCACCCGCCCTGCGGGAGAAGGGAAGTCGTTCCGCTTCGCCTTCGCCGGCGCTCCTTGCGCGACCGGCGTTCGCGTCGCCATGGAGGACGAGACCTTCGAGGCGAGCGTCGTCGACCACGGCAAGATGAAGCGCATCTTCATCGGCGCCGACCATTTCGATCTTCAGCATCCGGATGTTTTGTCCGGCGCGCTCGGCGGCCATTCGGCGGAAGGATCGCTGAACGCGCCGATGCCCGGCGTCGTCACGCTGTTGAAAGCGAAGGCGGGCGACAAGATCGCCGCCGGCGCCGTCTTGATGATCATGGAGGCGATGAAGATGGAGCACGCGATCAAGGCGCCCCATGACGGCGTGATAAAGTCCTTCCGCTTCAAACCGGGCGACCAGGTGAAGGACGGCGATCTGCTGGTGGAGTTTGAGGAGAGCGCCTAGATCACCTGCGGGCGCTTGACCAGTTCGCTGCGAACAAACGCCACGAACGCCGCGTCCTCGCCCTGCAAATTCGCCTCGACGTAACGCGCAAAGTCGGGACGCTTCAGCCAGTAGGAAAAGAAGTCCGCCCATGAGCCCCAGCGGCGGCCGCCCTGCCCGCTCGGCGCATCTTCGTAAAGCAGGATGAAGGCGCGCTCAAAGAGCGCCATCAGCATTTCATAATAGATCGCCTGCCGGCGCTTCTGGTCCGGGGTCAGCGCCTGCGCCGACGCGCCGTCAAGCGCGTCGAGTTCCGGATGGGCGAGCGCGGCTTCGAGCAGAGACGAATATTGCTGCGACAGCTGAACATAGATTTCATCCTCGCGCTGTTCGAGTTCTTTGGCTTCATTGGCACGCTCGGCGCGCAATTCGCGCCAGATGGTGACGATTGCGATCGGAAGGCCGAGAACGGTGACGAGATAGCTGAGGAATTCCCACAGCCGCATCGTCTCTTCACTGAGCATCGCTCGCCCTCCCTGCCAGTTCCGGATCAATCATCCGCTGGAAACAGCGTCACGACGCCCGCCGCCGGGACCGATACCGCGGCCCGGCCCGCAGCGCCGACCGTCACGATGCCGGCATTTTCGGCGAAGATTTTCGCCGTCGTGCGTTCGACCCGGTAGCGCCCGGCTGGAAGCCCGCCGATGGTGAATTTTCCGCCAGCGTCGGCGATCACCGACAGGGCGACGCCGCCATCCGGCTGCGCGAAAGCCAGCGGCTTCAAACCCGGCGCGGACGCGCGCGCGTCGATCCGCACGTCGCCAATTCGCGCATGCCGCCAGATTTGCGCAAGCGGCTGCGCGCGCGCCGCGACGCTGAGCCGCGCGCCTTTCGGTTTCGACAAATCGGCGACCAGCAGATATTTGTTGTTGTTCAGCACATGCGCGATCGCCCATTGCTGCCAGGCCGAAACATTGGCGATCGTCATGTCGCGATAGAATTCGTTCACATCGGCCGCCACATGTTCGAGCATCGCGGTCTCGACATGCGAGACCCTCCCCTGACGAGCGATCGCGCGCCGGATGTCGTCGGACGGCCGGTCATAGGAGTGGTAAGAGAGAACGTCGATCTTCGCACCGGCGCGCGTCGCCGTGATGAAATAGGGAACGGCGTTTTTCGCGAGCTTGGTCGAAGGGCCGATGATCTGCGGGCGATAGCCATGTTTCGCCAGCCGCTTGGTCGCGGCGCGAATCGCCGGCGCAAGGCGCTCGGCCTTCCATGCGCCGGAATTTTCCGGCTCCAGCACGATTTCGAGCGCGTCCGGCGTCAGGCCGTATTTCGCTTTCAGATGATCGAAGGTCGCGGCGATCAGCTCAGCGTATTCCTCCGGCTTTTGGGCGAAGCTGAGCGTTCCCTGACTTCCCGTCTTGAAGTCGACGAAACAAAGCGTGACGAAAAGTTTTTCGCCGCGCGCCGCCAGCCGCTCGCGAACCGGGAGCAATATCGTGTCGACCTTGTAATCCAGTCCCGACCACTGGAAACGCACCGGATCGGCGACGAACGGGTCGTTGTTGTCGTTGACTTTCTCATAATTGCGGTCGTGCCAGGAAAGATAGGTCTCCTCGCCATTCACATAGCGCGTCCAGTAATCGACCGGGTTCTCGGTGCTCGACCGCACTTCGAGCCGGAGCCGGTTGACGCCGATGTCGTCGACAAGCTTGCGCGCGACCTCGGCGCTTTCCTCGCGCCAGGTCGGATCGTAACGATTCCCGATCTTGTCCTGCTCCCAGCCGCGGATCGAGACTTCCCAGCCGGAAAGGGTTTGAAAACGGGTCGCCGGATCGATGACGATATCGGGCTCGACCCCGGCGGCACGCGCCGCACCGGCGACGAGCGCTGTTGCGATCATCGCGGCGAGGACCGCTTTTGAAGTCGATAGCATCTGGCGGTCCTGCTTTGCTGGATTTGACCGGTCGCGAATAGTAGAATGCGGATGGTAATGGATCGAGAGAAAGAGTGCAAAACCGCATACGCATCGTCGAAGTGGGCCCTCGCGACGGGCTGCAAAACGAAAAGCAGATCGTCAGCGTCGAGGCGAAAATCGAACTTGTCGAGCGCCTCGCCGCCGCCGGCAACACTTACGTCGAGGCAGGCGCGTTCGTGTCGCCCAAATGGGTGCCGCAGATGGCGGCCTCCGACGAGGTGATGGCGAAGATCAAGCGGCTGCCCGGCGTTTCCTATCCGGTGTTGACGCCAAACATGAAAGGCTATGAAGCCGCGCGCGCCGCCGGGGCCGACACCGTCGCCGTCTTCGGCGCCGCCTCGGAGACGTTTTCGCAAAAGAACATCAATTGTTCGATCGACGAGAGCCTTGACCGATTCCGGCCGGTGATCGAGGCGGCGAAGGCCGACGGCATCGCGGTCAGGGGATATGTCTCTTGCGTCCTTGGCTGTCCTTATGAGGGAAAAATTCCGCTCGCCAGCGTCGTGCGCGTCTCCAAGGCGCTCTTTGCGATGGGCTGTTATGAGATTTCGCTCGGCGACACGATCGGCGTCGGAACCCACGACGAAACGCGCGCCATGATCCGCGCGGTCGCCGGCGAAGTTCCCGTCGCCGCGCTCGCCGGCCATTATCACGACACCTACGGACAGGCGCTGGCGAATATCTGGGCGTCGATCGGCGAAGGCGTCGCCGTTTTCGATTCGTCCGTATCGGGACTGGGCGGCTGCCCCTATGCGAAAGGCGCCTCCGGCAATGTCGCCTCGGAGGACGTGATTTATTCGCTGCACGGTTCGGGGATCGAGACCGGCGTCGACCTTGAGGCGATGATCGAGATCAGCCGGTGGATTTCCGGCGTCCTCGGCCGGCGGCCGGGATCGAAGGCGACGCTGGCGCGCGGCGACGGGTGAGTCGCCTGCCGCGCTAACCGCTTTGTGATTGGCCGCATCGGCTTATTTGGTATGGTAAGATGCTAAGGTAATGTCAGGCTTTCGGGGAAACGGACCATGAAACCGCGCCAAATCGTCTCTTACGCCCTTGTCGCGGCGTTCGCCGCCGCGTTTTTCATGTTCGCGCGCACGCCGGCGACCAACGCGGAGGCCGCCTATGACGGCGAGCCGGAAGTCGTCGCCGCGACCTTCGCTTCCGCCTGGTGCTCGGCCTGCAAGGTCTTGAAGCCCAAGCTCGCCAAGGTCATCCCGGGCTTCAAGGACAAGCCGGTCGCCTTCGTCGAATTCGATTTTACCTTCGGCCCGCGCGACGAGCTGAAAGCCGAGGCGGACAAATACGGCATCGGCGAGCTCTATGAGCGCAACAAGGGCGCGACCGGCTTTACGGTCCTTGTCGACCGCGACACCGGCGCCGTGCTCGACACCTTGACCATGAATTTCTCCGAGGAGGCGATGCGCGCGGCGATCGCCCAGGCGGTGGCGATTGCATCGCATACGGACGAAACGCTCGCGCCGCCGCTCTAGGCCCGCCGGCGCCGTCGATTTAGATACGATTTTACTTGTCGAACGGCGTTTTTTAGGTCACCATCAACACGTTCCGAGGGGCGTCCCGCCTGTCGCCAATGGACGACAGCTCGTGCGACGCGCAACCTCTCATGGTCCGCCTTCGCGAGTTCGCTCGCGCGCCGGACGAAGAGAGCGCTACGCGCCAGGGAGCAAGGGCGTTAAGGGACTGAGAAGCACCCTTCGAACCTGATCCGGGTCATGCCGGCGTTAGGGACGGAACGTTCTGTTTGCGCCGTCCGGCGGCCGCCGTGCGTCGCAAGATGATGGTCGCCTTCCTCGCCGCTGGGCCCCCAACGCGATTGCGACGGTGAGGAGGCGATATTTCTGGCCTGGTTGCGTCGGGATTGAAGCAGCGTCGCAGGCAAAATCATCGGGCGCGATTTCTGAGTAGCGACCGATGATCAAGCTATTATTTCAGCGCGCTTTTTTGCGCAAAACCGGTTTCCACTTTTGCGCCCGGCGCGTTGGCGCGCCGTTGGGGCGGCGTCTTGCGCGAAGCGCGACCTTCGCCGGCTGAAGCTTCCGGCTGAGGTTCTCCGGCTGAGGCTCCTTGGCCGTGTTGATAAGGCCGCGGTTTTTTTGGCCGATATTTTTTCGTCATTTGAATCCGTCGCCGGGGCGCGCCATGTTGCCTGCGCCGTGGCATGTTCGCCATGGTGCGCGAGCGGTGCGGCGCCGGACGAAAGGATTTTCGATGAAGCGGATATTATCGGGCGCGGCGGCGCTCGCCTTTAGCCTCTCGGCGGCGAGCGCGGCGCTGACGCCGGACGAGGAGAAGATCCGCGACGCCGTCGCCGCGCGCGAGGCCGAGGCGATCTCCTATCTTGAACGCGTCATCAATATCGCCTCCGGCACGATGAGCCATGACGGCGTCCGGGCGGTCGGCGACGAGTTTTCCACAAGCTTTTCGGACCTCGGCTTTACAACATCCTTCGAGACATTCCCGCCGGAGATGAACCGCGCCGGCCATCTGATCGCGCGGCGCGAGGGCGGGCGTGACGCGACGATCGGAGATCGTCTTCACGAGCGCATGGGTCACGAGCTCCGCCGAGTCTTTCCAGCCGAGGTGCTCGAACAACATCACGCCGCACAGC
>MEMM01000038.1 GCA_001767925.1 Alphaproteobacteria bacterium RIFCSPHIGHO2_12_FULL_63_12 | reverse complement strand
GCAGTAGTTCAGCGTGTGCGTGTCCCATCCCTTGTCCTTGGCTTCGAGGATCAGCGGATCGCCCGCGAGCCCGCCGAGTATCCACGTCTCGACGTTCGACCAGTCCCATCCGAGCCACTTCATCCCAGGTCGGGGGCCGACGAGCCGTTCGAGTTCACCCTTCAACTGCTGCATCGCGGGACCGACGATGCTCTGACGACCGCTGGTCTGGACGTGCTGTCGCGTCTCGGGATAGATTCGGTCCTTGACGCCGAGGATCGTGTCGCCGTTCCATTCGAGGCAGTAGTCGATGTAGTGGCTTATCGCCTGCTGCGCCCCGAAGTACAAGTACCGGGCCTCAAGAACCGGATGCCCGCCCGCTTCGATGTTCACGCGCGCCTGCTCCAACGTAGGCTGTTCGTCCGCGTCCCATTCCGTGAAGACCATCCGTCGAAGCACGGCGAGCGCGTCCTTGTCGAGCGTGGGCTTGCCCTGTTCGCGGGGCGCAGCCTTCGCGTACTGAACGGGAAAGCCCTCGACGCCGTACACGACGTCCTTCATCTGGTCGGGCGAGTTCAAGTTCACGGGCCAGCCAACGTAGGCCATTACCAACCTCGACGCCTGTTGTCTCCGCTGGTCAAACTTGTCGCGCATCGGGTAGACGACGGACTGGTTGACAGGTATTCCGCGCTCCTCGTCGTGAATGATATGCGGCAACATCGCCAGTCGTTCCTCACGATACACGCGCTCTGCTGCCGGATCAGCCGCGAGTTCAAGTAACAGACTGTCGAGGACGTACAACGTTTCGATCAGGTCGCAGGCGTTGTAGACGCTTAGGTCCGTCGATTGCAGGTGCTTATACCCTGGCAGTTTTCCGCGCTCCATCGACAGGAACTCCAAGGTGTGTTCTTCCTCACAGTGAAGAACCGAGTGCATCAACATCGTGTCGTCAAGCGCCCGGTGCATCTCCACCGTGAGGGGGATACCGTGTTGGCGCATCTTCCGAATGTCTGCGTCCGCGTTGTGGTACACGACCGGGACGCGCTGAACGAGGTTCACGATGCTTTGCCCGAGCGCCCGCTGACCGTTTATGGTCAAGTTATCCCAATACACCTGCACGATCCGTTCGCGGTTCCCGACGCCGATCAATGTCAGCGCCCCCGTGTCTCGGTTCCACTCGCAGTCAATGGCGACCCGAGAGCCAAACGAGAAATTGCTCCCGTCTACCTCGACAGGCGGCAGAGCCCGCTGCAGGTCACTGACTAACTGCGCGTCCACGGCGTTTTTCTCAGGCGACACGATCCGCGAACGACTCATTGTTTCCACCCGCACCCGCAGGCGAATACCAAAAGCAGATTCGTTTTTCTCACGTCGCCCCTGCACCACGGGCAGCGCATCGTCCACTGGAACCAGAACGGAGCCATCAGGCTACCTGCCGCCAGTCAATAGGGCACAGGAGATACGCCGCCGCGCGCTGGTGTTGTTCAGGATTCTCGCGGCCTCGCCCAAGAAGACGATGGTTGCAGTGGAAGCAGAGCGCCCCACGGACTCTCCCGGTCTTGTGGTCGTGATCGACGTGCAACCGCTTCCTCGGCTTCGGAGCCCGCTGGCAGATCGCGCACACGCCGCCTTGCGCCGCGACCATCTTCAAGAACTGGCACTCGGTCAGGCCGTAAGTGCGACGGAGATACTTGTCCCGCTTGGTCATCGGATCGTCTCGGTAAACAATACAAGAACGTCGGCTTTGTACTTCTCACCTGAACGAGTAGAACGGCGTTGTCCGGTAAACACCAGGACACCATTAGTTTTTAAGTTCGACGTGACACCTGAAACCGTTTGGTGCTTGTCATAGCCGAGTAAAACCTGCACTTCATCACTGGTGAGCCCCGCCGGATACTGCTGATACAGGGTGACGATTCGTCGTTGAAGCGAAGGCAACGCGGGTTGCACCGCTTCAAACGCTTCCCGCGAATTGATATGAACTCGTCTCGGACGACCCATCACGCGACCTCCTCGAAGCGGAGGTATTCATCAAACTTCAATGTAATCGTCCCGAGAATGCCTTCGCGCTGTTTTGCTACGTTCAGTTCACGGAGATTCGATTGCCGGTCCCAATGAAGGAACATCACGTTGTCCGCGTCGTGTTCGAGTTCGCCCGACTCGCGCAGGTCCGCGAGTTGAGGGCGCCAGTTGTTCGACGCATCCCGCGGCGGTCGAGTCAGTGACGACAGGCACAGGACCGGAATGTTGTGCCGGGTCGCCATCGTCTTCAACTCCTGGCTCACGAACTCGATGGCCGCGCGTCGGTCGCGCATATCCGCCGGAGCCCGAAGCAGTTGAAGGTAGTCCACGATCACCAGGGCGTACTCGTCCTCAGTCTCCGCGACTGTGGTCGTTAACTGCTCGACCGTGATGATTTCGGTCGTGATGAAGATCGGCATCTCGTGAAGACGTTTCGCGCCCGCTTCGAGGAAGACCCACTCCTCGGGCTTAAGGTCACCCGTCTTCATCGCCATGCCGCGGACGGGGGACTCCTGGGCCAGGAGACGACGGACCAGGGCCGCGGTCGTCATCTCGCGGGAGACGAACAAGACCCCGGCCTTCTTCCGGCCTACGGCCCGAGCGATCTGGAGCGCGAGCGCCGTTTTCCCGACACTCGGTCGCGAGCCCAGGTACGTCAGTTCGCCCGGCATGAATCCGCCCGCTAAGATCGAGTCGAGCCCGACCAGGCCGGTCGCGCGACCACCGACCGGATGCTTCACGGCCTCGATCACGCGGGGCAAGACCGACGCCAGGGACGGCGCGGATACCGGCCCGGTCGGGAACTGATGACGGTGCGCGATAGACTGGACGCACTTCTCTACCTGGTCGTGAGGAAACGGCGGGGTACACCGTTCTGCCCAATCGTGCAGAAGCGACTCGACGACGCTCGGCGTGATGTTTTTCCCGATAAAGTACCCGGCGAGCCGAGTGCAGATCGTGTCCCGCTGTCCTTCGCCCACCCCGGCGAGGGCGACGGTCAACCAGTCATCGCCCTTCTGATCCTGGGTGGGCCTCGTGGGGCGGGCCAGAAGTTCCTTCAACTTCGCCGGGGCCGGGAGCGGCGGGTGTCCCTCGAACGGAACGAGCCAGGCATAGGGCGACCCGGAAGGGTGTACTGACGGCGGGGCCACGACGTATCCCCCGTCAGACCGCGTGTCCACCTTCGTCAATACGCCCACCCGATTGTCGCAATCACCGCTGAAGAAGACATGACGCCCTCTCCCGGTGACACTGGTCGGTGCGTCTGCAGGGAGTTCGATGCCTTCGAGCGCGAGCGCGGCCTCGCCCTCGGGACCGTCCACGTCCACGGCGAACACGCCCCGCCCAAGAACGAGAGCAACGTTCGCGTCGGGCGTGTTCGTCCACCATTCCTCGACCTCGGCCACAGTCGGTTGCCGCTGGCAGTACTCGCGCCAGGTCGGAAGGATCGGACGCTTCCCGCGTGGCTCGACCGGGATCGGGTGCAGGCCGAGCCGGAGGTAATGTTTCGCGGCGTCAAGGAATAGATTCACTTGATCTCCAGCCAGGGCGAGAAAACGTCGCGCTTCCGCGTCTTCGCCTTCGCGTCCTTCCAGCCGGCGTTGTACGCCGTATCCCGCGCTTCCTTTATCGCGGTGTCCAACCTACGGTTGAAATCCGCAACGAGAAGATGCGCGTAGACATCGCTGCCCGCAGACCAATCGAAAAAGAAGTTGTAGTCGAGCGGCCCGGCCATCTTCAGGCGCACCGTCTTTTTGTCCTCGGGGCTCACTTGGAAACGAAGCATCAGACCCTCCTCAGAACAGCCAGAATGCGAACGTTGTCGTCCAGCCCTCGACCCACACGATTGCCGGGCCGCAGTAGATCGCGCCCTGGAGGACGCCGCACCAGATCACGACCGCCTCACCGCCCATTAGCGAACTCCACGGCAACGGTCGAACCGCTTCTGTATCTCGGCGCGGTCGGCGTCGGCCACGAGCGCGAGGTTCCGGTACGAGTCGAGTTCGCCCCGGAGTTTTCCGTTCTGCCACACGGCATAGAACAGCGGAACCAGCGCGGCCAGTACGATCAAGAGAGCGACGGCCTGACAACGATGTACTCTCATGCGGCTCCCCGGTTCTTGTCCACGTCCTGCGGTCGGCAGACACCGTACCACTTGCACCGCGGCTCGTAGTGCCACACGATCTCCGCGGGCGTGACGACGTGGCCCTTGCCCTTCGCGGACTGGACGTGCTTCTCCGGCCCGAACTCAGCCGACTTGAAGACCTGGCCGCACGTCTGACACACGGGCGGCTGCTTCATCTCGGGCCGGCGCTTCCCGCAGAGCCAGTCTTCGCAGAGTGGCATCGTCAGGTACTCGATAGGCTTCGCGGTTCCCTGTGAACAAGCAGCAGCAAGGATTTCCGGCGACAGTTCGAGCGCCGTGGTCAGCCCGCGCTTCCGCGCCTGAAGTTTCTCGCGCTCTTGTTCCAGTTCCGCGTCCGTGGCCGTCTCGCGATACACGGCGAAGACCGGATGCGACCGGGAAAAGGTATCGCCGGTCTTGCCCTCGACCAGAGACAGAACAACCAGGTACATCTCGTTCATGCGCTTCAGCGCCATGTACCCGCGCACCTGCGCCCGGTAACTGCTGAACTCCGTCTGCGCCTCGTCATCGTTTTCTGGCAGGTTCGAGCGCCGGGTCTTGAACTCGGCGTGAGCCCCCTTCGGGATGATCCGGTTGGTGACGGCCTCGAAGTCCGGGCGCAGGTGTATGCCGTCGATCTCCGCTTCCTCGGTCGCCTTGAAATCGGTTCCGAGAAACCGTGTCAGCGCATCCTCGTGACCACGGCCAGCGGTGAAGTACCCGAGTTCGTCGTCCGTCAACGGCATGGGGTCAACGCGCTTCCAGAACTCCTGGCGCGGTGAGAGCAGCGCGGTCAGGTGCATCCCGCTGCGCGTGTTCTCCCCGAAGGACTCGCGGAGCGCGTCGTACCACTTCAGTTCAAGATCGGGACAGCGAGCGATCACTTGTCGAGGACCGGCTGGAGCGCGTAGAAAAGGCTATTAAAGAACGCGCGCGCCTCGTGGCGACGGCCTTCGATAGACCTTACCGGGATCGACGCCGGAGGTATCGCGTCGATCACACGGGCGGACCAGTTCGAGACCGCGTAGAGAAACTGCGCCTCTGTCTCGTTCAGTTCGAGAACGAACTTTCGAGGCGGAGGAGGCGGAGGAGGCGGAGGAGGAGGAGGAGCGGGCAGTGGAAGAACCATGAATTGCATCAGCGTTGTCCTTTCTTGAACCACGGTCGAAGCCGAATACCACAGGCACACTGATCCATCATCACGCGCCGCCCGAAGACCGGGACGTACTGCACGGGCGTGATAACGTGCCCCTCGGAACAGACGCGCGGTTGCGCCTTCTGCTTCGGCCCCGACCGCTGGTTCTTGGAAATGGTCGACATTACTAGAACGGAACCTCGTCGTCGTGAGGACCGTACGCGATCCCGTTCGACTTCAGCACGTCGCCGAGGGCCTTCTGGTAGGCCGCGGCGTCGGGGTACTTCGCCTTGAGCGCGTCGATCATCAGGTTCGCGACCTGGGCGCCCTTGGCGTTCACGAGTTTCGATTCCAGGGCCGCGACACCTGTCGGAGGAACTGACGGACCCGGCGGCAAACCCGTCGCGCCGCCGTCGTCCACGAAGATGTCGAAGTTCCGGTACTCGACCCCGGCCTTGCCGCGGGTCATCCCCAGGTGGACGATGCGGATCATCGCACCCACGGGAACACCGGCCACGTTGTTCTCGATCACGGTATTGGCCGGGGCCGATACCGTTCCGCTTCCGTCAGACTTTTCGATAGAGATCAGCCGAGACATCTTCCCCTGGAACTCACGACCGTTACGGACGCCGAGGAACTTGCCCTCGATCACACCGTCCACGGGGAAGTCCTTCCACTTCAGGATCGGTCCACCACCACCGCGCTTCTGCCACGCCATTTGTTATTCCTCCTCTTGTGGGTCATCTTCTAGTTGCCAATACACGAATCGTCGTGCGCGTTTCAGGTCGCGCTGCCAGCGCGCGCGGAAATCCGCGAACCACGCGACACGAAACCAGAACTCCTCACTCGTCATCGGCTACGTCGTCGTAATCGGGTCCATATTCTTCTTCGCACTCCTCGCATGCCTGCAACAGTCCGTAGTTACACGCGGGGCAATCGCTTTCTAATTCGTATCCGCCAAGAACCCCTTCCTCGTCGGCTAACGGTGTTGCCCCGCAATGGTCACAAACGTAGTGGGGCGTCGGACCGTGCCTCATTGCCCGCCCTCGAAGGGGAGGCGAACCGATACTGCGGGGTCGCCCTTGGCGCGTCCGCGTCCTTCCATGTCAAAGTCGGCGCGGTCTTCCTCTAGGCGTTCCAAGTAGTAGTTGTCCGCCGCTTGGGTACCTTTTTGTGCCGCAAAGAGTTTGGGCATTTTCTTCTCTCGCCTTAGAGATGCCGCCGATGCCGATGCCTTGTTGGCACGGCGCCGGCTCCGGCTTATTCCTCCAAGGCGACCCTTTTCGCTCTCCCGGTAGTGGCCCGCTGCGCGGCGAACACACGCGACAGCCCACGGCCAAACACCCATTTGTTCCGGCTTCACCGCGAGGTTGGTCAGCATCGACACCACCGCGGTCTGAAGCACGTCTTCAGCGTCTCGATTTACCCGCCGCCGTGCTACACCGAGAAGTTCGGTATAGTGCTGCTCGATCCATCGGTCAAATTCTTGTCTCGTCATGGCTGCGCCTCAACCTCTGACGCGGCGGACTTTAGAATCCGCTCGGCCTCACCGAGTTGCCCGCCGGTCAATGTCGCGCGCCGTCCGCGCATATCGGCCCCGGCCTCGGCGACCTCGGCCCGCAGGGGCCGCAAGGTTTCGTCTTTTTCGTGGAGGCGATCTTCGAGTTTACGATACCGCTGCACGGCCTTGACGTATCCGCAGACCTTGTTAGACTTCGAGACTCGCATTGTTCCCTCCTATCGCCCTACGAGCGCGAGCGCGTTCGTGAGGGCCTGGGCCTTGACCGCTGCCTTCTGACCGAACAACACGGACTGCTGACGGGTCACGCTGATCTCGCCCGACTTCAGCGTCGGGTAGTCGTGGTCGAGGTACTCGGTCACCGCGTTGTACGCAGCCCAGGCCGTTCCGCTGACCGTGGCCGTGTCGTTTCCTGCGCCCTGCCAATACAGGTGAACCAGGTCGTTCTGAAGACCCCGCCAGGAATCCATCCGGCGCTCGAAGGCATCCGGCGTCTCGTCCCGGCTCGCCGTGGGCGAGGGGAACAGGTCCGAAAAATACTCGACGAGATCGGCCTGTCCCATGCGGTGCGCGGCGAGAGACTGATACGCGATCTTGGTCGTTTCGACCTGAGTCTTCACGATCCCGAGGGCCTTGTGGGCTTCTGCGATCCGCACCTCGAGATCACCGAAGTGGCGGAAGTAAATCTGCGCGGTGCGCGACCACTTCTTGCCGAGCGCCGCCGTGAGCGTGTTGTTACAGACAACGCGCACCGGGGTCAGCACTCCGGCGACCCCGTGCTTTCCGTCGTGGCCCCAGGCCAGGAGGAAGTACG
>MEMM01000037.1:7849-11572 GCA_001767925.1 Alphaproteobacteria bacterium RIFCSPHIGHO2_12_FULL_63_12 | reverse complement strand
TACCCCGCCGATGTGCGCCGCGCCCGCGGGGAGGGCCGCGACAATGGTCCCATCCACCTGGAGCTTGCCGCCGCTCATCAGCGGCACGACGCCAGCGATCCGGGACACATCGATCGTGTCGTTCGCAGCGTCCAGGCGTGTGCCGAGGCTCACGAGGAGGTTTTTCGACCCGTCCAGTCGGAGCCGGTCCCACGTCGTGCCGTTGTACCCGAGGAGGTATGCCAGGACCCCGCCGGCCGTGGGGTTCGCCGCCGCGTCCGCTGCCGCAGCCGCCGCCGCGAGTTCCGTATCCGGGGTGCCGGTCGAATCTGCCGAGATCGCGACGCGCAGGGCCCCCGCCGAGGCTCCGGTCCCAGTAGGCACCGTCGCCCCGGCGATCTGCGCGAGGTTGAACGGCTCGTTATCGGGGAAGGTCCCGATGTTCACGCTGCCGGCCTGGGTGACGGTGATCGTCGAGTCGGCCGCCGTGACGACTCGAATCGTGCTTGCTCCCGAGGCGCCGGCCCCGGCCGCGACCCCGGCCTGCCCTGCGATGGGATTGACAGCCGCTCTATTTGTCTCGTCCCAATCGTCCATCACCTCCACGGCCGTCTTGATCGCCGCGCTGTTGGCTTCGGTGACGGTTGAGTCGCTCGCCGTGACGACTCGGACCGTATTCGCCCCGGAAGCGCCGGCCCCGGCCGCGACCCCGGCCTGTCCGACGATCGGGTTGATCTTCGCGCGGTCGCTCTCGTCCCAGTCGTCGAGCACGCCCAGGCTCGCCGCGATGGCCGCCGAGTTCACCTCGGTTACGTCGAGGGCTCCCATTCCCAATGCCGCGATGTTCACGTCGAGGCGGCCCCCGAATTGCCCAATGGCCACCCGGAGCACCGCCGTCGCCGTACCCGACGTGTACGGGCTCAGAATAATCCGTACATGACTCGCCCCGGCCACGTTCAGGATCAGATAGGAACCATTGGCCGTGACGGTGCTGGATACCGCCTGGGTAGCGACGTTGTAAAAGAGGCTATTCGCGTAGGTGGTTCCGCCGTTTATGGAGACCTGGGGTGTGACGGTTCCAGCCCATGTTCCGGTGAGGATGGCGGCAGCGGCGGCCCGCCCATCGAGGGGCAGCGTCACCGCCGCGTCGGTCACACCCATCGTCCCACTGACGGAGTTCTGCCAAGCGAAGCTACCACTCTGCGCCTCCGCACAATACGGCTCTTGCCGCAGCGTTGCGACGCAGATGGCCAGCCAGCTCGCCAGGAACAGCCCGCAGAGAATGTAGCGCACCTGCTTGGTCATGCTACCCTCCAAAGGCCCCTACGGCGTTGGGTCTTCCTCGCGGCCCCAGATGGACCCGCCGATGATCGTCGCGGCGCCCTTCACGATGTAGGCCGTTGCGTCGGCCGTGTCGATCAGAAAGCCCTTCGGCCCGAAGTCGAGATGTAGGTCGCGCTCCGAGATGCCGGTCTGAAGCGGCCAGATCGCGAGGTCCGTTGGGGTGGTCCCGTACCTAAGCGTGATCGTCGCGTCGGCCGTGCTCATGACAGAGACGCCCATGATCCGGATCTTTTTGCCGGAGGCCGGCGTCCAGCTCGTGATGTCGGCCGTTCCACCACCGCTCGTGTCGCTGATGGCCTTGACGACGTTCACCGGCCGGATCGGGTCGATGAAGTTCGGCGCAGAGGTCCGTCGCATAATGCAGACGGCCGTACCCGACGTGTAGGCCACGTTCAGGACGCGGGCGTGACTCGCCCCGGCCGCGTTGGCGATGAAGTAGCGCGCCGCCGCCGTGATCGTGTCGACGTACTCGCGCTTCGCCGGGTCGTAGAACTGAACATCGATGTAGTCCGACCCGCCGTCGTAGCTGACCTGCGGCTTCATCGTGCCGACGAAGGTGCCGCTGATCTCGACGGAGACCGCGCCGGCCCCCTTGAGGGCGATCGCCACGGACTCGTTGGCCGCATCGATGTTGTCCGTGAAGGCCACGTCGCTCTCGGTAACGAAGACAGACTGGCCGATGACGGGAGTCCGCATCCCGATCCCGGCGATCAGCGCAACCACCGCCAGGACGGCCCCTGCCATCGCCAGCGCCTTGATCTTCATGTCGCTCACGTCTCCCCTCCTAGAGGTTGCGATTGTCCTCTCCCGTGTATCGCTTTCTTTAGCTGCCGGCTACGATAACGTCCACCGCCACCGCCGCGCCGGTCGCATTCGCCAAGGTTGCCGAGGTGATCTGGTCGCCGTCCGTACTGCGAAACAGCGCGAAGTCGCACAAGATTCCCGTCGTCTGCCCGTTCACCTTCAGCGTCAGTTCGTCGCTCGCTATGAATCCGAACCACTTCGCCCCGGTGCCGACGCTCCCGAAGTTCACCGTCAACGTCGCACCGTTCGCGATGCTATGCTTCTCAATCCCGCCCTCGGCCACCGTATCGGTTCCGCTAAGCTTGAGGACGCTATCCGAGACTCCGGGCTCGTTGATCCGGAAGTTGCTTTGCCCGTCTATCCCTGCCGTAACCGCCATGCCCTGCCTCCGAGGCTAGGGGGGGAGAAGGGGGCCGGATGACGCCCTGCGCCGACCCCCCTCCCTTGGGGGAATCCTACGGGATGTCGTACAGCTCGATGTTGAACTGCGTGTCCGCGACCCCCAACGCGAGGGCCCGACCCTGGGGGTTGCTCGTCCCTTCGGTTGCCGTATCGAAACGGCCGTCCGTCCCGTCCACGCGGATGAAGGCGTCGGCCGCCGGCGTTGCCGCCGAGATCGCTCGCACCACCGCGCCTCCGACGCAGATGTACCCGAACCCGCTGGCAGCGATCGCGGACATCGCGATGCCGGCGATGTTGGCTACGCCAGCGGCCGTCGTCGCCGTGACCGTGCTCGTCCCCGGCGTCTCGTCCACCCAGGAAACCGCCTGGTACTGCGTGAGCGCCGACCCGTCGTTGTTCTTGACGAGCTTGAAGCGCGACCCGCGGTAGTACGAGTTGGCCGAGTTGTTCCCGAGCCAGACATACGTCTGACCGAGCTTGCCGAGCTTCGAGCTCCCCTCCGTGGACGTTGCCTTGTCGGTCGGCACGCCCGGCATGATCTGAAGGGTCCCTGCACTCATCATCCGCTCCTTTCGCCGTGGCGGCCGTTACACCCAGGTATTCGCCGTTCCGTCGAGGTCGAGCTGCTGCCTCGGGGACAGGCACACGAGGTTGAACTGACTGATGTACGCGAACACCTTCGCCACCGGGCTCACCCGGTCGTCGCTGATCGGGACGAAGATCCCCTCGCCAGGGTTCGACTTCACGATCCGCATGTAGCGCGTGTTCAGCACGAAGATCTGCTTCGAGATATCTACCGAGTTCCCAGTCTGGTCCATCGAGTCGGACCAAACGAACGGCACGTTGCAGACCATGACGTTCTCGAACCCGGCGTTCCCCATCTTCTCGTCGCGGTACCGCACGCTGTTGACGAGATACTTGTTGTAGGTCGCCCAGAACGCCCGCTTACCGATGATCAAGTTCGGCTTGCCGCGCCGGCGGTCAGGCCCGCGCGATGCCGTGATTACTGCGTCGATCAGGTCTGCGACGATGTTCGCGCTGCCGCTGGACGCCTTGTACTGGTTGGACCACTGCGCCACGGTCCCCTGCACCTGGCCCGCGTATGTCAGGTCAGGCGTGGAGTCGCCAATGTCCATGAAGCCAGGGACACCGATGACGGAGATCCCGTCGGAGCCGTTGTTGGCGAGCATGTCG
>MEMM01000037.1:563-7829 GCA_001767925.1 Alphaproteobacteria bacterium RIFCSPHIGHO2_12_FULL_63_12 | reverse complement strand
CCCCTTCTGAAGGTCGAAGATCCCGTTCGGCCCGTCGTTCTTCCACTCGTCGGTCTTGGCGAGCGTGTAGGAGCCGGCGTACCCGCCGAAGCGGATCGTCGCCACCTTCCACTTGTTCACCTGGACGAACGGGATCGGCTCCATGCCGCCGCCCCAGGCCGACACCGTATCCGTGTCCTTCACGTCGCGGACACGCCACTCGATCTGTTCACCGGACTTGCGGACGATCCCGCCCTCCTCGGCTACCTTGTAGAGGAAGACGTTCGCCTCTCGCACGATGTCAGTCCAGCCTTCCACGAACTCATTGTGCGTGGAGGCGGTCATCCTATCAACAGCTGCAGCCACTGTTTACCCTCCCGCTTCGATCTTGGCCTTGGCCCTGGAAGCCGCTTCGGCGAAGGTCTTCGCCTTCCCGGCCGGCTGATTGCCATTCGGGGAGGCGACGCCCTTCGGCAGAGCGGCGCCTCGGGTCAAGGCCGCAAGTTTCTCCTTGGCGCTCTCCTCCGCCTTTTTGCCGGCCCTCGTCTCAGCCGCCATATAGGCGTCTTCGAGTAATCCCTTGGTGATGTGTTCCCGCGGGAAATTGTTGAAGCGCGCGTTGATCTCGTCAGCGTACTTGGAAGCCTTGGGATACTCCCGCCTGAACTCCTCGACCATCGCGACAAAGGCGCGGTCGCGAAGCTCCTGCTTGATCGCGTCGATCTCGGCGCGAGTTGCCTTGGCCTCCTCGCGGAGTGGGCGGAGGGGCTCGTCGCGCCACTCATTGGGGTCCGCGATGAACTTGTTGATGTGCGCGTCCTGTTCGTGGCTCGTAGGCCGACGGGAACGCTCCTGTTGCTCGCGCCAGCGGCGGGACTCGGCGATCTCTTGCTCCTGGGCGGCGAGCTTCTGGCGGAGAGAGCCAACCTCGTTGCCCAAGCGCCCGTGGTCGGTGCGGAGGTTCTCGTACCTCGCCTCCCACGAATCAGACTCCGGCGTTTCCGGCGTGGTTGCCGGGGCCTCGGAAGGGTTCTCCTGGTGCGGAGCGGCCTCGCCCGTGGGGGCGGGGGTATCGTCTCCGATCAGCATATGGGACCTCGCCGCGCCTTCTCGTAAGCCTTCTCGAAGAGGCGCCGTTTACGGGCCAGTTCGACAGCCGAGGGCCTCGCCCGCTTGGGGGTGTCCTGGCTGGCCTCAACGAGGCCGTTAGCTGCTAGGTAGGCGTGGTGGTCGGCGCGGGAGTCGAACTCGCGGCCGAGGCCGGCGCGCATCCCGGTACCGGGCTTGCCGAAGCCGTAGGCGCGTCGGAAGCTGATGTCGTCGTGGACGGCGGGCGCCGAGTTCTCGCGGACTTCGTGGGGCCACGCGGCGGGGTCATGCCAGATGCTCGGCTCGGCAAGCCGCCGGCCGGCATTGCACTCACTGCACAACCGCAGCCTCGGCATTTTTTACCTACTCCTCCCCGCTCAGGAGTAGGTATATCTTACCCGTCAGACATACGCAAGGGGCTAGGGTGGGCGCGGAAGCGCCGGAGGGTCTTAGTTACCGGTCAACTTGACCCGGTAAAGGACCTTGCCGGGCCCGCCAATCAGACCTCGGAGTAGCATCTCATCGTCATCCGCAATCATGGCACCGGCGGGGGCTTCGGTGGCGGCCTTTTCTGTGGCGCTGGCGCGATCGGCGGCCGTTGGGCCACCCCTGGCAAACGCCGCTCGGCCACTAGATGGATTCATCTGCCAACGGCAGCTCCTGCGCCGGCCCCTGGGCGGGTTCGGTGCGGGAGACCACGCGGGCGATGCGTCCGAGGACATCCCGCTCGACCACCTGCTCGGTAACGCTCGGGACCGGCTCCGCAACCGGCGCCGGCACGTTCACCACCTCCGCCACCATGTCCACGCGCTCGGCGGCCGTCGTCATCTGCGCGATCTGCGCGTTGACCACCGGCGAGGCCACCTGCGCCTGCTGCGCCTCCATGGAGAGAGGACCCTGCGAGACGATGTTTGCTCCGGGGGCCGGCGGCGGGAGCGACTGCAAAGCCGTCTGGAAACCTTGCAACATGGCCTGGATCTCGGACCGCGCCGCCATGACCCCCTGGCCAGCCTCGCCGCGTACCTGCTCGATGGCGGCCTGCATCTGCTGGAAGGCGGCCTGAATCGCCTGGTCCTTCTGCTGCGCCGCCATCTGCTCCTGCACGGCGACCTGCTGCGCCTGGGCCTGCTGCTGGGCCATGGCCTGCTGCTCCTGAGCTTGCTGCTCGGGTGAGGCGCCAAGCGGCCCCATCTCTGCCGGGATAAGCTCCTGCGGGTCTGGTAGCTCCAGCGCCAGGATAACGCGCGCCACAAGCCGTTGGAGGTCTTGCCAACGGCCGGTCTGCGCGTACATCGGCGCCAGCCGGTCCCACAGGCCGAAGAGGTCCTGAAGCTGCTGCTCGCGCGTCGGTCGCCGCATGGTCCCGGCGTCGATGTCGAACATGACCTCTGCCCGCATCCTCTGCGGATCCAGCTTCTTGAGCTTCTCCCACGGGCCAATGGCGGCGTCCCCGAGGAAGAAGTCAATTCCGCGATCGTCGCCGCTGCTACGGGCCGGCGTCTTGAGGATCTCGATCATCGAAATGGCCCGGTTGATATCGATCAGGAAGTCCTTCACCTGGTCGCTCATGTCCTCGATGCGGTTCTGTGCGCGTCGCTCCCGGATCTGCGCCTCGGATGCGCTCTGCGTCTTGCCCTGCCCCCCCATGATTAGCTCGGCGGCGCCAGTGATGTCGAAAAGCATCTGTTTGGCGATCTGGATCGTGCCTTCGAGCTTCGTTGGATCGCTTTCCAGGCTCACGATCTTGAAGGGTTCCTTGCCGTCGATGAAGTCAACGGCCACCGCCTCGAAGTCCACGCCGTTGAAGATGCGCGCGAGCTGCTCCTGCGTGACCATGCCCTTGTCGTAGACGATCTTGACGCAGGCACCCTTCTTCGTGTGCTGCACCAGGAAGCTCACTTGCCAGTTCAGGAACTCCTGGATGGCGAGCGCCGGTTGCATGGGTCCGTAGGCATGGAACTTGTCGGGGTCGTAGTTGAACCGCAGGCACCGGAAGGGGAACTCGTCATGGTCGAACGAAAGCGGCCAGGGGCTCTTGTGAAGCCAGAAGTCGTGCCCCTCGGCATAGCAGAGGAGCACGTTGTCTCCGAGGGCCTCTTCCTGATCCTGGTCGGAAGGGGCGTTCGGCTTGCCCTCACCGCGGCGCGACCAAATGAACCACACCCGCACCGTCGAGAGCGACTCCTTCTGAAAGCGTGTCAACGAAGTATCGTCGGCCTTCTCGTAGCCCGTACCGAAGGTCTCAGGCTTCAGCTTCTCCACATTCTCGAAGAAGGGGTCGGCGCGGATGTCGGCCACGCGCATGGTGACCTGCTGCGCCACCCAGCCGGCCTCGGAAAGCTCCTCGGCGGCCTCGGGGTCCACGAGTATCATCGTAGGCTTGACGTGCTTCAATTCCGGGATCTGGCGTTCTTTGTCCCACGACGCGCGCACCCATCCGAGGCCGCCCATGAGTGTCTCGTTAACGGCCTTACGGCACTCGCGAAGGTAGTGCCCCTCGCGCCAATCGTAGGCTACCTTCTCTTCGAGGACCGAGATGGACTCACGGACTTCGGGCGTAGTAGCCGGCGTCGCGGTCATCAGCCCGCGGGGGTGGCGCGGGACCAGGTGCGGGAGCAAGACCTTGTGGGTCGGATACAGGTAGTTGGCAACGACCTTGTGACCTTCCCACCCCGCATTCTTGAACTGTTCGAGTTGGGCTTCGCCCCCTTTGACGTACTTGAAGGCGCGCTCGCGCTCGGCGTCCGAGGTTGCGCGAGCCTTGCGCCCGCCCTCGAGCCATCGCTTCCATAACTCGACAGCGCCCGCGTCGCTCGCGCCCTCGCGTGCGGCCGCAGCGCCGGATTCAGTCTCGGGCATTGGGGCCTCTGAGCCAGGGCCACTTGGCTAGATGTTGGACTCGCGCGCCGGCTCCGAGCCGTCCTCCTGCGTCACGGAATGGTCCACGTCGTGGATGAGCGGCGCCTCCGACGGCTCGACGCGACCGAACTGCCCCTTGCCCTTCTTGCCCGGCATCTGCACCTGGTCGCCGGCCTGCTTGAATCCCCGGCTCTTGCCGGCCTGGTGCGTGCTCTTGGACTTCTGTTCCTTGCCGCCCGCGTATTGGCCCATGCTAGTAGTCCCATCCCTTCTTCTTCGAGGACTTCTTCGCCCTCTCCTGGAGCTTCTTCCCCTTGGACGCCTTGTCGAACTCCTCCACGGCCTTCCCACCGAGTGCCTTCTTGCCGCTCGGGGAATGGCCCCACCGCCGCTGCGCGTCCGACTTCCAGGGCATCTAGTAATCCTCCATCATGTAGGCGTCGTCCGCGCCGCGCTTGTCATCGGAGGCGGGCCCGAAGCCCTCGCCGCGCATGTGCGGGTCGTCCGCCTCCCTGGGACAGTCGATGTAGTCGGCGTCCGATCCCTTCTTCTCGCCCTTCTTCTCGCCCTTCTTCGCCATGCGTCCCTCCGGCCACGAGTCTACACGGGACCCCCGTCATGAGCAACCTGCAGTACGCCGGGAACATGCACTACGATCGCGCCCTGTCACGAGCAAACGATGATGCCGGTCTTCTTCTCGTACTGCTTCATGGCACGCGCCCACAGCGCCTTGTACGTGTGAGGGTTCTCCGCCGGCTCCGGCGACCGAGTCGGCCGTACCCGGTTGCCCTGGGCCGCGATGCATCCCATGACCACCGCATCCAACTGGTCGTCGTGGGCCGCGTGCGGGAAGCTCAGCCACTCGTGTTCGAAGTCCGCGAGCCAGGGCGCCCGCTCCGGGAAGTACAGGTTCCCCGCCTCGCAGAACGGTTGCGCCGCCATGGCGCGCAGCTCCTTTGACTTGTCGGCGCGGAACCCCCGGATCGGCAATCCGGCCTGGCGGAGCAACTGAACGAACGCCGTCTGCATGTTCAGGACCGTCGTCTCCGCGAAGATCGCGTGCAGCTTGTGCCCCTTGTAGGCCGACCGAATCGCGTCCATGATGACAGGCCCTTCCATGTGCCGCCGCGTCAGGTCCAGCAATAGGAGCTTCCCCCCGCGCGTCAGGCCGAACGTGGCGACCACCGTGTAGTCAGCCTTCTTCGCGAGGCTCGACGCGAAGTCTACGGTGGCGAACCGGTACAGGTCATCGAACCGCACGACTTCCCCGCCGGCCGCATAGGTTCCGCTCGCTGTACCGAGCTGCCAGCGCCGTATCCATTCGCGCTTGAAGCAGGCACCCTCCGCGGGGGCCGGACGGCACTGGTAGAGCGCCGCCCACCAATACGACGACCGCTTCTCGATCGTCCGCAGCGCCTCGACCGGGAACATCTCTGACCAAAGCGCCTCGCCGGGGCGGCGTCCCAGGATGTCCCTCTCCTCGGCAATGGCGGGCAACCGGAGGTACTCCCATTTCTCATCGGCCAACTCCTTGAGAATGCGCCCGCCAAGATCGTCCTCATGCCAGCGCGTCATCAACACGACGACGGATGCGTTCGGATGCAGGCGGCTCATGGCCGTAGAAATGAACCAGTCCCAGATATTCTCCCGCCGCGTCTCGCTGTGGGCCTCCTCAGCGGATTTCACGGGGTCATCAACGATAAGCAGGTCCGCGCCCTTGCCCGTCAGCGCCCCCCCAGCGCCCGCCGTGACCATGCCACCACGCCTAGATTGTAGCTCCCAGGCGTCCGCCGCGCGCGTCTGCTGCGCCACCTGGACATTGAAGAGCTTCGGCCCCCATTCCTCCAAGATGTCACGCGCCTTGCGGCCCCACGACGCCGCAAAACCCGCCTCATACGACGCCAGCATCACCCGGTTATCGGGGTGCGTCCCAAGATACCATGCCGGCAAGTGGTGGCTCACCAACTCGCTCTTCCCGTGGCGCGGCGGCATCGTCACGATCAGCCGCCGGCACGTCCCATCCGCCACATCCATGAGCCGCTCGTTTAAGAACGAGATGTGCCTCGGCACCCACAGCGCCTTGCGTGACGCGAAGTGCATGAGCGCCGCCGGACTAGACGCGGCAAGCCGAATCTCCGGGGTCATGCCGTCGCGCCCTTCTTGGTCAGCATCCGCGCGAAATCCGCCGCCAGCTTCTTCCCCGGTCCGCTCGCCAGCACCGCCGACAACATGATCCGCTTCTCCTCCGCCGCCGGCCCCGCTTGCCCCTCCGCCAACGCCAGGTCCCCGACCAACATCGTACCCAGCCACTTCGCCGCATCCAAACTTGGCGCCTTGCTGGGACTCCCTATCGCTCGCTCTACCTGCGCCTTCACGATCCGCCGCCACTTCAGCAGCGGGACCGCCTTGACCAACGTCCGCAGATACGTCCCCTTCCGATCCTCCGGCGTCATCTCCGCCAGGCTCGTCCCCGGCAACAGCAACTCCGGGTTCGCCGCCGTGAACGCCCTCATCCGCGCCCCTGTCGCACCCCCATACCCTTCTTTCTTGCGGTCGCCTTCGCTGCCTTCGTCCCCTCCAAGAACACCGTCACCGCCTCCCCTGTCCTCGTCATCAACTCCACCCGATGCCGCCCCCCCTCCACCGGTAACTTCGCCGATAGCCGCACTAACGCCGCCACCGTCGCCAACCGTACCTCGTATCTCCGCCCCCCACCCGCCATCTCCTTTACCAACACAATCCTCGCCACCTCTCAGCCCTCGCTCCCCCCAGGCCTCAGATCCGATACCACCACGCTCGCCACCGTTGCCGTCACCGGCAACGTCACGATCAGCGCCGCTACCTCCATCTCCTCTCCCGGCGCCACAACCCCCCTCGCCTTCGCCAACCGAAACGTCACCGTCTCCCCAGGCCGCAACGCCGCCATCAACACCTTCACCGCCTCCAACTCCCTCGGCCCCATCTATCACCCCCTCCTTATCGTCGTCCTCCCCCTTGACCTTCTCCGCTCCACTCGCTATACTCCCAGCGCAAGGGACGCACCCCAAAGCCACACTGACCCCTTGCGAGGACCCCCGGTTCCCGGCCACGCCGGCCCCGGGAGCGGCATCGGGCGCGTCCCCCCAACTAGGCTCCTCCCGTCCCTGACGAAGAGCCTCCGGGCCACGGACCCGCTGCGACCCAGCCCCGTGCATGGAGGGGCCCAACATGCACCCGGGCACACCGCCTGGGGGGGAGGGGGGGGCTCCCTCCCCAACCACCCCCACCTCGTCCCCCTCCCCCCTCTCCCCATACCCAGTCTGACACGGTGCGTCAGGAGCGGCCCGTGCGCTTGCGAAG
>MEMM01000037.1:0-553 GCA_001767925.1 Alphaproteobacteria bacterium RIFCSPHIGHO2_12_FULL_63_12 | reverse complement strand
TACCCGTGCCCCCGCCCCCCCCCTTGGGAGCCCCCCCCCGGTGTGGCCTCCCCCCCGCGTACCGCCCGGCCCCCTCAGACCAGGCGAGGGACAGTGCGATGTGGGGGGGCACCGTGACGGCCGAGACCCAGTCCAGGCAGGTCACTGCAGGGCCTGGGGGAGCGTGGGAGAGGGAGGGGGAGAGGGAGGAGGAGGAGAGGGGGACTGGGAAGCCAGGAGGGCCAGAGCGGCGGCCCTGGCTTGGCTATCCAGCGTGAGGGTCATGGGCCCGTCGGGGCCATGCAGGGACACGCGGTGTCCGGCGGCGAGGAGTGCGAGGCCTGCGAGAGTGAGGCGGCGCCAGGTGGCGCCACCCGAGCACTGCCACGAGGCGGCGACGGCGGCGACGGCGGCACGCAGCTGTGTGGGGACGAGGACCTGCACGGCGCGAGAGGCACGCACGACCATAGTATAGCAGGTGGGGGTGACACGCGCGAGAGGGGCGCAAAAAATGCGTACGGGAGTGCGCAGGGATTTCGCAGTGCGGGGTGGCATACTGGCCTAGGATTCTCAC
>MEMM01000036.1:17756-18966 GCA_001767925.1 Alphaproteobacteria bacterium RIFCSPHIGHO2_12_FULL_63_12 | reverse complement strand
CGTCGACGACGCATTGGCGAAAGGCCGTCAGGAAATCCTCGACGCCGGATTTTCCCGGATCGACTATCTCGACGTCAGAAGCGCCGACCTGTTGACGCCGCAAGGGCCCGGACCGATCGCGGGCCCCTCGCGCGTCTTCGTCGCGGTCATTCTCGGCAAGACGCGATTGATTGATAACTGGCCGGCGGAAATCAGCGCGCCCTGAAGACGCAGGCGCCGCCATCCGAGGACTTTTCCAGCAAGCCGATCGTTCCGGTACGCGCCGTGCCGCCGGCGGCGCCGACCGACACGTAAGCGAGGATTTCGCCAAGGCCGTCGCCGGTGAAATCGGCATGGGCGATTTCGTACACCATGGTTTCGCCCTGCCCGATCTCGACTTTCCAGACGCGGTCCTCAATCTCGTTCACATTGACGGCGGTTGACGGTTCGGCTTCGCCGAAGCCGGTCGCCTCCTCCATCGCCATCGAGCGAATGTCTTCAGCGCTCGCCTTGCCGCCGGCAAAATGCGTCGATTGCGCGGGCGCCGCTTTCGCCAGATAGGAAAGAGCGCCGCAGGCGCGATTGAAATATCCCTCGCGGCGCATGTCGGCGCCCGAAAGCGCATACCAGCCTTTCACCGTCAGCGCGTCGAATTCCGCGCAGGTCCGCGCCATCGCATCGTCGCCGGCGCCGTCGGGGGCCGCGAGATTGACGCTGATCGCGCCGCCGTCGCCGTCGATCACCGCACGATCGCGCAGCGCCTCAAATTGCGCAGGCGTGCGGCACCCAGGCGACATGCCGTCCACAAGGCGCACATTGCTCTCTATACAGACGGTATTGGGCGCCGCGCGGGTTGCGGTCGCAGCTGCCGGCGCGGTTTTCCCGGACTCGTTCACATAAACGCCGGTCGTCACCGCGGCGGCGAGCGCGCCGACCGCGCCAAGCCCCATGAACAAACCTCTCGCCATAGGCGAACCTTCTCCTGAAGCTTCCGGCCTGCCGAACAGCGGCGCAACCGCGCCGGCGACAACCTTATTCGGCGGCGCGCAAGCGCGCAAACTCCTGCGCGCGCTGGCGCTTCAGATCGTGCCGCGCGACGCGCTTCACGAGAATATAAAGAATGAAATAGCTGATCGCGGCGCCGATCGCCGCCAGCCACATCGGCAGGCTTTCGAAAATTTCGACAAAGCGGTCATAGCCCAGACCGATCGATTCAGCGAAGCGCGGAAAC
>MEMM01000036.1:15304-17746 GCA_001767925.1 Alphaproteobacteria bacterium RIFCSPHIGHO2_12_FULL_63_12 | reverse complement strand
AGCAGGCCGGCGAGAATGGCGCCGATGGTGATCCCCATGTCGGCGTGTTCTTCGGCTTTGGTGATGATCATTTTCGTCGGGTCGACCGAGAGCGCTTGCGTCGCCGCGAACAGCGCGCGCGAGCGCGCGGCGCGTTCTTCGTTCGACAAGATCAGCGCCTTGCCGTTCGCCTTGCGATCGAAATCGACAACCGGCGAGGCTTTCAATTCGCGGTCGGATTTGAAATCCAGCTCGCATTCGGGCGCCGGACGAACGTCCGCGGTCGGAACGACGAGCGAGGCGTCGGTCGGCATCAGGAACAATGATTTCTCGGCGGCGCGACGGCGCACGAGGCCGTCCAGCGCGACGAGTTCGCCATTGACCCGCGCCTTCGTCCACATCTCGAACGCGCGCGCGGCGGCAAGCTTGTCGCCTTCATTCAGCTTGCGCAGGACGGTCGAGCGTTTCCAGTTTTCCTCGCCGATATTGAAAATCAGCGAGACGACGGCGTCGTGTTCGTTCTGGTTGAGCGGCGCGCGAACCGTGTCGGCGATCAGTTTCTCGATCGGGAGAACATCGCCCCGCAGCAGGCGCTCGGCGTCTCCTTCGGTGACGCTCATGCCGTGCCGGGCGGTGGAGGTGTGTCCGTAGCCGACGGTCCATTCCTCGCCCGGCGAGTAATGGGCCGACATACGAAGGCCTTCATAGCCCTTGATCAGGTTAAGTCCGGTTGCTCCCGTCCTCATTGCTGACCCGCCATTCCCCTTCTTACGCGACCAATGCCGCCGAAACTCCGGCTGCCGCCCCCGGCCGCCGACAGGGCTCTCCCCATGGAGCCTTGTTAACGATTCCTAGCACGCACGCGCCCCCATGGGTAGGCGCGCCCGCCGTCCGCGGGGGTCTTCCGCCGTCTATTGTGACGGATTCGCCTCATCTGGCCTAAAGGGCCCTTTCACGGCAGGATGGCGTCCGGAGGGAGAGTCGGGGCGCAAGGTCACGGACCGGCGCGCCAGAGTTCCAACATGGCACGTTCCTTGGAAGTCCCCCGCCCAAGGGAGCCGGCGCCCGGCCCGGATTCCCGAAAAGGCATAGTTTTCCGGCTGAACGGCCTTTCAGCCCGACGATCAACCCGGGCGGAATGTGGTGGGTCCCCATGATGGGAAATGGCATAGCCAATATAATCGCGGCGGCGATCCTCGCCGGCGCCATCGTCTGGACAGGCGGGTTCGGCGGCAAGAAGCAGCTCGACGAGAAGGAGCTGGCGGAACTCTACGCCAGGGCGGTCGGCGACATTCGCAATGATATCGTGATCAATTGCGGCTGCTGCGGCGACGAAGGCGTACGAAAGGCGGAAGCCCCTTTTTAGGTTCCCGCCCCGCTCCCAAACGGCTTGCCGGTTATAATCCGGCGCCGCGGGAGCCAGGGCGGGTTCCGGAAACCGGGCCGTCGACGCCGACGGAGCTGACCCCGGCCTATCCGCCGACGGTCACCGAATGGCTGCCGCCATTCATCCCGCCTTATGACGTCCCCGGCATCGTCGTACCGCCGGTCGTCCCGCCGACACCGCCGTGCAACCCGAAGACCGATCCCGAGTGCCCGCCCCCGCCGCCGCCCGACGACGTGCCGGAGCCGGCGACGTGGATCGTGTTCCTCGTCGGCATCCTCGGCGTCTGGCTGACCTTCGGCCGTGCGCCGAAGGCCCGGATCGAGTGACAGGCTGAGAACGAATTTGAAAGCGCGCCCTTCGGGGCGCGTTTTTTTGCGTGGGCCGCCGCCGGGGCGTGGCGGTTTGTTGGCGTGCTGACTGGCGCGCAGACCGAAACGGCGCCCTCTTTTCTCCGGACGCAAAAGCCGGCTCGCCTGTCGCCGTCGCGCGCGAAAAAAATGCCTCGCGACGGTCGGGGTGAAATATTTTCTCGCAAGGCAACGGCGCGCCGCCGCCAGGAGGAAAAGACCTGATTGTCAAAGAGCCGCGAGCGCCGCTGGCGCAGACATCTCGCCAATTCGACAAAAGCATCAGGCCAAACACCTTCGCGAATCAATCCCCTGATTAATTGTATTTACAAGGACGATTTCGCGCGGAAGGGGTGAGGCATGCTGATTTTCGTCGCCGGTTACGTATAATCCGGCGCCCCCTTTTTCGCCCGCCGCGCTAGAGAAGGATCAGCGCCGCGAGGCCCAGAAAGACGAAAAAGCCGACAACATCGGTCACTGTTGTCACGAACACCGCCGACGCGACCGCGGGGTCGGCGCCGGCGCGCTGAAGGCCGAGCGGGATCAAAATGCCGGCGAGTCCGGCGCAGATCAGATTGATGATCATCGCCGAGCCGATGACGACGCCGAGCAGCACCGACTGCGCGGCGTTGTTATGCATGCCGTAATTCCACAGCCCCGCGAGCGCGCCCATGATGACGGCGAACATGATGCCGTTGAGGCCGCCGACGATCGCCTCGCGCCAGACGA
>MEMM01000036.1:7448-15294 GCA_001767925.1 Alphaproteobacteria bacterium RIFCSPHIGHO2_12_FULL_63_12 | reverse complement strand
CGCCCATCGACGCGACGATCGGCATCAGCACGGCGAGCGCGACGATCTGTTCGATCGCCGCGCCGAAAAATGAAATCACCGCCGAGGCGAGGATCGCGGTTCCAAGATTAACCGCGAGCCATGAAAATCGCGACTGCACGGTTTCGAGAACCGAATCGGTGATGCCCGCATCCGATTCGACGCCGCCAAGGGCCAGCATGTCCTCATGGCTTTCTGCGTGCACGATCTCGACGACGTCGTCGACGGTGATCATCCCGACAAGGCGTTCGGACTGGTCGACGACCGGCGCGGAAATCAGATTGTACTGCTCGAACTTATAAGCGACGTCTTCCTGGTCCATGGTGACCGGAATCGGCCAGATGTCCTCGTTCATGATCGTGTCGATACGGACGTCGCGCTGGGTTTTCACCAGCGTCGCCAGCGGCACGGCGCCGATCGGCTTGTTCGACGGGTCAACGACGAAGACTTCATAAAACCGGTCCGGCAGCTCTTCCTTGCCGCGCAGGCGGTCGATGATCTGTCCGACCGTCCAGAAAGCGGGCGCGGCGAACACCTCCCGCTGCATCAGGCGGCCGGCGGATTCCTCTTCGAAGTCGAACGCCTGATTGATGGCGATGCGGTCGGTCGTCGAGGTTTTCGCCAAAATCTCGTCGCGCTTGTCTTCGTCAAGCTCGCCGAGAATGAAGGCGGCGTCGTCGGTGTCGAGTTCGCTGACGGCTTCCGCAACCGCCTCGGGGCGCATCGCGCCGACGACTTCCTCGGTAAGGCCGGCGTCAAGCTCAGGAAGAACGTCGGCCGGAAGGCTGCCGCCCAAAAGGCCGATCAGCGCGAGCCGTTCGTCTTCGTGCAGCAGGGCGATGACGTCCGCGAGGTCGGCCGGGTGAAGCTCGTCGAACAGCGCTTTGATCGCGGCGACGTCTTTTTTCTCGATCGCATCCGCGACCGGGCCGACGAAGCGTTCCGCCAGCGTCAGTTCATCATGAAGCGCGGACGATTCCTGCTCCGGCGCCGGCGGTTCGGCGCCCGAGGGGCGGTCGTCGAGGACGGCAGGATCGGGCATTCTTTCCCCTCCCGGCGCCAAATGGCGTGAGTGCAGCTTCGGTCCCGAAGCGGTAAGCGAGCCCGGCGGATTGTTCAAGCGAAAGAGGGGCTTACTGCCTAAAATTAATTGCGCCGCTCAAGATCACCGCAATGATCGCCGCGGTGACCGGCAGCGCGACCAAGGTCGTCCACAGCGCTTTCTTTTTGAGGTTCGGATCTTGAGGCGCGCCCGGATCGGCGCCGTCGACGCCGTCGCCCTCGCCTTCCCAGCGGCTCCGGACCCCGATCGGCAGCATGGCGAAGAAGAGGCACCACCAGACAATAGTGAAAATGACGATCGCCGCCGGAATGTTCATCGCGTCAAACCCTTTGGATCAGGATGGAGACGCCGGGCCGCTTGCCCCAGATCGCGATCATCACCGTCCTGACCGCGCGCGTCACTGCAAGACTGACCGCTTCATTCTCCTGTCGCTTGGCTTTTGCAAGCTGCATGAAGGCTTTTCCCGCCTTTTCGGCGATGACGCCCGCGACATCTTCAACGCCCGGCGTTTCGCGCGGCGCGCCGACGATCGCGACCGAAGGCTCCGCCGCGAGCATCGAATGTTCGTCGATCGCCAACGCCACCGTCACCATGCCGGCGAAGGAAAGCTTCCGGCGCTCGCGCATCGGCCCGGCGCCTTCCGGCATCATCAACTCGCCGTCAAGGATCCACCGCCCGGCGGGCACTTCGTCGATGATGCGCGGCTCGCCCGGCGCCAGCCGGATCAGGTCGCCATTGCGCGGCGAGATCGCCTCCTCGACGCCGAGCGACATCGCGAAATCGGCGTGCGTTTCGAGATGGCGCGCCTCGCCGTGAACAGGAATCGAATAACGCGGCCGCACCCATTCATACATCATCTTCAGCTCATCGCGGTTGGGATGGCCGGATACGTGAATGAATTCATCCTTCTCGGTGATGATCTTGACGCCGAGGTCGACCAGATCGTTGATGAGGGTGAAAATCTCGCGCTCATTGCCGGGGATGATCTTCGACGAGAAAATCACCGTGTCGCCGTCGGAAAGCACGAGATCGCGGTGATCGTCGCGCGCGATCCGGGCGAGCGCGGCGCGCGGCTCGCCCTGGCTGCCGGTGCACAGATACAAGACGCGCTCGCGCGGCATCAGCCCCGCCTGTTGCGGTTCGACGAAACTGACGCCGTCGGGAAGGATGCCGACATCGCGCGCGGCGCCGACGATTCGCAGCATCGACCGCCCGAGCAGACACACAGAGCGGTCCGCGGCCTTGGCGGCGGCGCAGATCGAGACGACGCGGCTGACATTCGAGGCGAAGGTCGTCACCGCGACGCGCCCCTTTTGCTGCGCGATGACGCGGGTGAGGTTTTCCTTGACCCGCATTTCCGAGCCCGACGAGCCCTTGGATAGGACATTGGTCGAATCGCAGACCATGGCGAGAACGCCCTCGTCGCCGATGGCGCGCAGGGTCGTTGAATCCGTGACCGGCCCCAGCGTCGGTTCAGGATCGATCTTCCAGTCGCCGGTGTGAAGGACCATACCCAAAGGCGTTCTGATGATGACGCCATTGGGCTCCGGGATCGAATGGGTGAGCGTCACGAATTCGATGTCGAACGGCCCGATTTTCAACCGCGCCCCGAGGTCGATGACGCGCATGTCGATCTTCGCGCCGCGCTCTTCCAGCTTGCTCTCGACGAGTTTCGCGGTGAACGCCGTCGCATAGACAGGACAGCGAAAATCCGGCGCAAGGAGTCCGACCGCGCCGATATGGTCCTCATGCCCGTGCGTCAGGACGAGCGCGAGGAGATTTTCCCGCTCCTCCATGATGAAGGTCGGATCGGCGCAGATGATCTCGACGCCGGGCGTTGAAAGATCGCCGAACATGACGCCGCAATCGATCATGATCCATTTGCGATTGGACGGCGGACCGAACCCGTAAAGGTTCATGTTCATGCCGATTTCGCCCGAACCCCCGAGCGGCAGGAAGACGAGTTCGTCTTTCGCCATCAGCCTTTGGCCTTTACGCGCTTGTGAATTTCAAAGAGCCCGCGAATGGTGAGGTCCGCGTCGAATATGTCGATGCAGTCGGTGGCGCCCTGAAACAGCGCGGCGACGCCGCCGGTCGCCACGACCTTCAAGGGTTCTGGATATTCATCCTTGATGCGGCGGATGAGGCCTTCGATGAGGCTGATATAGCCCCAGAAAACGCCCGACTGCATGGCGCCGACCGTATCCTTGCCGATCACCCTTGCCGGGCGCTCGATGGCGACGCGCGGCAATTGCGCGGCGGCGTCGTGCAGCGCCTGCATCGATAGGTTGATGCCGGGGGAAATGATCCCGCCTTCAAATCCGCCGTCTTTTCCGACCATGTCGAAATTGGTCGCCGTGCCGCTGTCGACGACGACCAGCGGGCCGCCATAGGCGACAAAGGCGCCCACCGCATTGACGAGACGGTCGGCGCCCGCTTCGGACGGCTTTGGAATCCGCACGGCGACGCCCGGGATCGACGCCGAGGTGACGACGAAAGGTTCGCAGTTGAAATAGCGGCGCGACAGATTGCGAAAGTGAAACAATGACTGCGGCACCACGTTCGAAATGATGCAGTCGGTGATGTCTTCAAGCTTGAAGCCGCTCATCGCCATGATCTGCGACAGCCAGACGGCGTATTCGTCCGCCGTGCGCACCGACGAGGTCGAGGTCCGCCACTGCGCCAGCGGTTTTTCGTGATCGTAGAGCGCGATCACCGAATTGGTGTTTCCGACATCGATCGCGATCAGCATCAGCGCCTCTTTTCAATCCCGCTCGCAGGGAGCACGGCGCCGGCGGCGATTGTCCGCCGGACGCCGTCGCAGTCTAGTATGAGCGCCCCGGAAAGATCGAGGTCCGTGAAGACGCCCTCGATGGTTTCGGCCGGGAGCTTGACCCTGATCCGCTCGCCTTTATGCGCGGCGCGGCCGAGCCATTGCGACCGGATCGCCGCGAAGCCGTCCTGCAGCCAGACTTTTCGCTGCGCGTCGAAGACCTCATCGAGCGTCTCGACGAAAGCGCGCGGATGCGGCGGCGCGGGCGCAAAATCGAGCAGCCGCGCGGTCGGATAGTCGAGCCCCTGCGGCGCGGAGACGATATTGACGCCGACCCCCAGCGTGACGACCGGCGCGCCTGGCGCGCCGGCGAGTTCAAGAAGAAGGCCGGCGATCTTCTTGCCGTCGGCGAGAATGTCGTTCGGCCATTTGAGGCTTAGCGGCGCCGAGGGCGCGAACCGCCGGATCGCGTCTAAGACCGCAACCGCCGCCACGAAAGAGAGTTCCGGCAGCCTCTCGACCGGCGCTTCGGGACGAAACATGAAAGTCGCCGCGACGTCGCCGTTTTGCTGGCGCCATTGCGACCCGCGACGCCCATAGCCGGCGGACTGATAAAGGGCGGCGATCCACAAAGGGCCGCCGGCGCCCGTCGCCGCGCGGCGGCGCGCCTCAAGGCTCGTTGAGTCGAGCGTTTCGAAGATTTCGAGACGGGCGCCTGAGGCGAGCGCCTTCATGCCTAGAACAAGGAGGCGGCGGCGGCTTGCGCCGACTTCAGCAGCAAACCGAGAAACGGCAGCGAGATCAGCATCAGCGACGCGGAAACGAAGGCGGTCACGCCAAGGCGCGATCCGACTTCGCGCTCAAAGGCCGGCGCCGGTTCATTGAACCAGATGATCCAGATGATGCGCAGATAATAAAACGCCGAGACGACGCTCATGATCGCGCCATAGATCGCGAGCCAGACGAGATCCTGCGCGATCGCCGCCTGGAAAACGAAGAGCTTGGCGAAGAAGCCCGCCATCGGCGGCACGCCCGCCAGCGAAAACAGCAGGATGGTGAAAATCATGCCAAGGCCCGGATTGGTCCGGCTGAGGCCCGCGAGGTCGTCGATCGCTTCCGTCATGCCGCCGCGCCGGCGCATCAACAGGATGCAGGCGAAAACGCCGAGCGTCGTCACCACGTAAATCGTCATATAGACGAGGACCGAGGCAACGCCCTGCGGGTCGCCGGCGGTCAGTCCGATCAGCGCGTAACCCATGTGGCCGATGGCGGAATAGGCCATCAGGCGCTTGATGTTCACCTGCGCGATCGCCGAGAAGGCGCCGACCGTCATCGAGGCGACGGCGAGGATCGCGAGGATCGGCCGCCACTCTTCGAGGATGTCGGAAAACGGCGTCACCATCGCGCGCACGAACATCGCCATCGCCGCGAGCTTGGGCGCGGCGGCGAAGAACGCCGTCACCGGCGTCGGCGCGCCTTCGTAAACGTCCGGCGTCCACATATGGAAGGGCGCGGCGGAGACTTTAAACGCGAGGCCCGAAATCAGGAACACGAGGCCGATGACGAGGCCGATATTATCTCCTTGCGCCGCGACCCGCGCGATCGCATCGAACTGCAATTCGCCGGTGAAGCCGTAGATGAGCGAGGCGCCATACAGGAGAAGGCAGGACGACAGGGCGCTGAGCACGAAATATTTAAGTCCCGCCTCGGTCGAGCGCCGGCTGTCGCGGTTGAACGCGGCGAGAATGTAAAGGGCGAGGTTTTGCGTCTCGAGGCCCATATAAAGCGCGAGGAGATCGTTCGCCGACACCATCAGCGCCATGCCGAGCGAGGCGAGCACGATCAGCACCGGATATTCGAACCGGCCAAGCTGTTCGCCGGCGAGATATTTGTCGGACATCAAGATCGCCAGCGCCGCCGCGCCGAAAATCAGCATCTTGGCGAATGACGAATAGGCGTCGACGCGGAAGGAGCCGCCGAAGAGATCATGGCCCGGCGTCACATTTAGCGCCGCGACCACGAGCATCGCGCCGACGAGAAGCGCGATCGCCAGGGTCGAAATGAGGCGCGCGGATTTATCGCCGAGATAGACGCCGGCGATCAGCAACGCCATGGCGCCAAGCGCCAGCATCAGCTCGGGAATGCACCAGAAAAGCGTTTCAGGAAGGCTCATTGCGGCGCTCCGAAGGCGCCGGCGAGCGCCGCGTCATAATGGGAGATAAGGAGGTCGACCGACGGCGCGAAGACGTCGAGGGCCGGCTGCGGATAGACGCCGAAGATCAGCGCGCAGACGAACAGCACGCCGAGCATCGCCATCTCCCGCGTATCGATATCCGCAATCGCCATCAGCTTCTCTTTGGTCAGCGGGCCATACATCACATCCCGGTAAAGCCGCAGCCCATAGGGCGCGGAAAGGATGAGGCCGAACGCCGCGAAGAAGGCGATCCAGCTATTGATCTTGAAGGCGCCGGCCATCGTCAAGAACTCGCCGACAAACCCTGAAATCCCCGGCAGGCCGACATTGCCCATGGTGAAAAAGAGGAAGAAGAACGCATAAAACGGCATCCGGTGGACGAGGCCGCCATAGGCCGCGATCGCGCGCGTATGGGTGCGGTCATAGAGGAAGCCGACGCACAAGAAGAGCGCGCTCGAGATAAAGCCGTGCGAGAGCATCTGGAACAGGCCGCCCTCGATCCCTTGCGTCGTGCCGGTGAAAATCCCCATCGTCACGAAGCCCATATGGGCGACCGACGAATAGGCGATCAGCTTCTTCATGTCCTCCTGCGCCAGCGCGACCAGCGAGGTGTAGATGATCGCAACAATCGACAGGGCGTAGATGAGCGGCGCGAAATCGGCGCTCGCGATCGGGAACATCGGCAGCGAGAACCGCAGGAAGCCGTAGCCGCCCATCTTTAAGAGGATCGCGGCGAGAACGACCGAGCCGGCGGTCGGCGCCTGGACGTGCGCGTCGGGAAGCCAGGTGTGGACCGGCCACATCGGCATCTTGACCGCGAACGACGCGAAGAAGGCGAGCCACAGCCATTTTTGCGCGCCCGGCGGAAACGCCGTCTGCTGCAGGGTCGGAATGTCGGTCGTGCCCGCGAAGCGCCACATCCAGATGAGGGCGATCAGCATCAGGACCGAGCCGAGGAATGTATAGAGGAAGAACTTCATCGCGGCGTAGACGCGGCTTTCCATCTTGATGCCGCCCAATTCCTTGACGCCCGGCGATCCCCAGACGCCGATGATCAGGAACATCGGAATGAGGCTGCCTTCAAAGAAGAGATAGAAGACGATCAGGTCGAGCGCGCAGAAAAAGCCGAGAATAAGCGTTTCGAGCATCAAGAACGCGATCATGTATTCCGGCACGCGCTTTTCGATCGACCGCGAGGCGAGAATGCAGATCGGCATCACGAAGGTCGTCAGCAGCACGAAAAGGATCGAAATGCCGTCGACACCCATCTTGTAGGAAACGCCGCCGCCGATCCACGCCGCCTGTTCGACCAGCTGATAGCCGCCGATCGTGCGGTCGTAATAGGCGATGTAGATAAAGAGCGAGAGGGCGAAGGCCCCGAGCGTGAACAGCAGGGCGACGCGGCGCGCGACCCCGTCAATTTCCTTTTGTTCGGCGGCGACAATCGCGCCGTCGCCGCCGCGCCGCGCCATCATCTGACGCAGCGCGATGCCAAGGGCGCCGACCAGCGGCATGAAGGTCAGCAGCGACAGCCAGGGCTGGCCCGCGAGGCTTTCGGTGACGAGCTCGTTCATTGCGCGCCTCCAAAGCGGACGACGATAAAGGTGACGAGCGCGGCGATCCCGACCAGCATGCCGACGGCGTAGTGATACAAATAGCCCGACTGCATCTTGACGATGCGCCGCGCGCCGGCCGCCACCGTGGTCACGATGCCGTCCGGTCCGACGCCGTCGATCGTCTTGCCGTCGCCGTCAAGCCAGAGGAAGCGGCCGAGTTTCAGCGCCGGCTTCACGAACAG
>MEMM01000036.1:1948-7404 GCA_001767925.1 Alphaproteobacteria bacterium RIFCSPHIGHO2_12_FULL_63_12 | reverse complement strand
TCTTCATGGGTCGCGGCCGGCGCGCCATGTCCGGCGGCGGCCGCCGTCTCATGCGCGGGCGCGTGATCGGCCGCCGAATAAAGCGCGCCGTTCCAGAATTTGTCGGCGTTCGATCCGACGAAGTCGTTGAAGAAAACCATCCCGGCAAGGACCGCGCCGATCGCAAGCACGACGAGCGGGGCGTGCATGACGCTCGGCACGTCATGGGGATGCTTGCGCACGCTCTCCGGCACCCGCGTCGGCCCGTAGAAAGTGAGGAAGATGAGGCGCCAGGAATAGAACGCCGTCATCGCCGCCGCCGCGATACCGAGCGCAAAGGCGTAATAACCGAACGCCTTGCCGGCGACGCCCGCCGCATAGGCGCTTTCGAGGATCATGTCCTTCGAGACGAAGCCGGCGAAGCCGATCGGCGTGTCGCCGATCTTGAGGCCCGGTATGCCGACGCCGGTGATCGACAACGTGCCGATGATCATCAAAAGCGAGGTCAGCGGCAGCAGCGATCTGACGCCGCCCATTTTCTTGATGTCCTGCTCGTGGTGGAGGCCGTGAATGACCGCGCCCGAGCCAAGGAACAAGAGCGCCTTGAAGAAGGCGTGCGTGAAGAGGTGGAACATCGCCGCGCCATAGGCGCCGACGCCCGCCGCGAAGAACATGTAGCCGAGCTGCGAGCAGGTCGAATAGGCGACGATTTTCTTGATGTCGTCCTGAAAGAGACCGACGGTCGCCGCGAAAAACGCGGTCGTCGCGCCGACCAGCGTCACCAGCGCGGCGGCGTCCGGCGCGTATTCGTAGAAGATCGAGCAGCGGCAGACGAGGAAGACCCCGGCGGTCACCATGGTTGCGGCGTGAATGAGCGCGGAGACCGGCGTCGGGCCTTCCATCGCGTCCGGGAGCCAGGTGTGCAGGAGAAACTGTGCGGATTTGCCCATCGCCCCGATGAAGAGAAGGACCGACATCACGGTCAGGGCGTGGAAATTCCAGTCGAGGAAGGTGATCGTCAGCTCGCGGATCGGCGCGCCGGTCGTCATGCCGAAGGGCGTTACCACCGCGTTCGCGGCGACCGCGCCGAACACTTCGTCGAAGCGAACCGACCCGAAGACGTAAAAGACGCAGAAGATGCCGAGCGCGAAGCCGAAATCGCCGACGCGGTTGACGACGAACGCCTTGATCGCCGCGTCATTCGCCGACTTCTTCTTGTACCAGAAGCCGATCAGCAGATAGGACGCGAGACCGACGCCCTCCCAGCCGAAGAAGAGCTGAAGGAAATTGTCCGCGGTGACGAGCGACAGCATCGCGAAGGTGAAGAGCGACAGATAAGCGAAGAAGCGCGGCCGTCCGTCGTCGTCGTGCATGTAGCCGATCGAATAGGCGTGCACGAGGAACGACACCGAATTGACGACGACGAGCATCACCGCCGACAGCGTGTCGAGCCGGACGGCCCAGTCGGCGTAGAAATTCCCCGACGAAAACCACGTAAAGAGCGAGATCGTCCGCGCGTGACCGCCGATCGCCACATCGCCGAACAGGATCCACGACTGAACGGCGGCGAGACCGACCAGCGCCGTCGTCGCGATTTCCGCGGCGCGCGCGCCGCTCATGCGGGCGAGCGGCATCGCGAGAAGCGCGCCGAACAGCGGCAGCAGAACGACAAACGGCTCCATCAGCGCGTCCCTAATGCTTCATCAGATTGGCGTCATCGACGGCGATATCGCCGCGATTGCGGAAAAAGGCGACAAGAATGGCGAGTCCGAGCGCCGCTTCCGCGGCGGCGACCGTCAGCACCATGAACGCGAAGACCTGGCCGGCGAGGTCGCCGAGAAACTGCGAGAAGGCGACGAGATTGATATTGACCGCGAGCAGCATCAGCTCGATCGACATCAAGACGACGATGATGTTTTTGCGGTTGACGAAAATGCCGGCCATGCCGATGGCGAACAGAACGGCGGCGACGCTGAGATAATGGCCAAGCCCGATCATCGCTTCAGATCCCCTGCCCCGATTTGACCTTTTTGAGTTCGACGCTGGCGTCGCGGCGGCGCGCGACCTGCGCTGCCGGGTCCTGTTTCTTGACGCCCTCGCGGGTGCGGAAGGTCAAAACGATCGCGCCGATCATCGCGATCAGCAGCACCATGCCGGCGATCTGGAAATAATGGACATAGTCGGTGAACAAGATGAGGCCGAGACCTTCGATATTATTCGGCGCGTCAGGACCGGCGAGCGGCGATCCGCGCGTCGCGATCTTGCTCGCCGCCGCGAATTCGGAATCCGACGGCATCTGCCACGCGGCGAAGGCGAGAATCAGTTCGACGACGACAAGCCCCGCGATGGCGACCCCGATCGGCAGGTATTGAAGGAAGCCCTGTTTCATTTCGACGAAGTCGACGTCGAGCATCATGACGACAAAAAGAAACAGAACGGCGACCGCGCCGACATAAACGACGACGAGAAGCATCGCGAGATATTCAGCGCCCATCAGCACGAAGAGACCGGCGGCCGAAATGAAGGTGAGGATCAGGAACAGAACCGAATGAACCGGATTTCGCGAAGAAATGACCATCAGGCCGGACGCGACCGCGGAGACCGCGAAAACCCAGAATGCGAAGGCGGCGAGCGTCATGACTTTTTCTCAGGCCGGCCCCCTGTGCTCGCCTCTGGCGCGCGAGGAAGCCGCAAGGGGGCGACCGGTTGAACGGAAGCGCCGCCGGAAACAAAGGTTTGCCGCCGAAAGCGCCAGTTGAAGTGCGGCGGGTTTTAGACCGCGCCGTCTGGCTTTGCAAAGGGAGATGGCGCGGCGAAAACAGGCGCTTCGGCGGGGTTTTCCACAAGAAGCGGAAAGCGGCGCGGCGGCGAATGGTCTATAGAGCTGCCTGCCCCCTAGAGGAGATCTCGTTCATGCCCCCACCCGCCAGCGACGAACGCAGCTATTATCTCGGGACGCACGATATCGAGGCCTGGAGGCTTGGCGTCCAGCATCGCGTCTGGCGGCCGCGGACGCTGGATGTCTGGCGGCGCGCCGGGATCACCGACGGCTCGGTCGTCATCGACGCCGGCGCGGGGCCCGGTCATGCGACACTCGACCTCGCCGAGATCGTCGGCCCGTCGGGCAAGGTCCATGCGCTTGACCGGTCGGACAATTTCCGCGCGGCGATCGAGGCCGGCGCCAAGGCGCGCGGCCTCGCCAACATCGAGCGGCACAATATCGACCTGATGCTCGACGATATTCCGGTTTCCGGCGTCGACGCCGTGTTCATCCGCTGGGTTTTCATCTTCATCGCCGACCCGGTCGCGGTCCTTAAAAAGCTCGCCGGTGCGCTGAAGCCCGGCGGCCGCTTCATCTGTCACGACTATTATGACTGGGGGACCATGAACTGGTCGCCGCGCCGGCCGGTTCTGGAGGAATTCGTCGAGACGGCGATCCGCGACTGGAACGCCAGCGCCGGCGACATCAATGTCGCGCGGCGGCTGATCCCCGCTCTGCCGGAGGCCGGGCTGACGCTGGTCGAGGCGCGTCCCTTTATTTTCACGGCGACGCCGAAGGATTTCATCTGGCAATGGCCCAAGACCTTCATCGTCCCGCATGCAAGGCGCCTCGCCGAGCGCGGCGTCGTCACCCCGCAATGGGCGGACGAGGTGGAAAAAGAATGGGCGCGGGCCGAAGAAGACCCGCTGTCGATCATGACGACGCCGCTGCTGATGGAGATCGTTGCGGCGAAGACATGAGGCAGCCTCCCGCCTGAATGGCGGAAAGCGGCGTTCAAAAAATTTATCGGAAAGCTCCGCGGAAGCGCCCCGTTCACCGATACGGCGAGTCGAGTTCCAGATTTTTCGCGATCTCGCGTTCCCAGCGGTCGCCGTTCGAGAGGAGCTTGGCCTTGTCGTAGAACAGCTCCTCGCGGGTTTCCGTCGCGAATTCGAAATTCGGGCCTTCGACGATGGCGTCGACGGGGCAGGCTTCCTGGCAGAAACCGCAATAGATGCACTTCGTCATGTCGATGTCGTAGCGCGTCGTGCGGCGCGATCCGTCGTCGCGGGGCTCGGCCTCGATGGTGATCGCCTGCGCCGGGCAGATCGCCTCGCACAATTTACAGGCGATGCAGCGCTCTTCGCCGTTCGGATAACGCCGCAGCGCATGTTCGCCGCGAAAGCGCGGCGACAGCGGCCCCTTCTCGAACGGGTAATTGATCGTCGCCTTGGGACGGAAATAATATTTCATCGCGAGAACGAACGCGGCGACGAAATCAGCGAGCATGAAGCCTTTCAGCGCCTGTGCGACCCGCGACATCAGCTTCTCCAGCTCTGGAAATAGGCGGCGAGATCCGGGAAGGCGAGCATGCCGCCCGACACCAGCACGACCCAGAACAACGACAGGGGAAGGAAAATCTTCCAGCCGATCCGCATCAGCTGGTCATAGCGATAACGCGGCACGATCGCCTTCACCATCGCGAACATGAAGAAAAAGAGGAACGTCTTCAGCATGAACCAGAAGACCGGGATCTGGTCGAGGAAGGGAACCCACCCCTCCGGCAGCGGCGAATGCCAGCCGCCGAAAAACAGCAGCGTCAGCATCGCGCACATGAGGACGATGTTGGCGAGTTCGCCGATCATGAACATCAAGAAGAGGGTCGCGGAATATTCGACCTGATAGCCGGCGACGAGTTCCGATTCCGCCTCCGGCAGATCGAAGGGCGGGCGGTTCGTCTCGGCGAGCGCGGAAATGAAGAAGACGACGAACATCGGGAAGAGCGGCAGGAAATTCCAGTTCCAGAAGCCGCCGCCGGCGCGCGCCTGACTGTTCACGATGTCGGTGAGATTCAGCGAGCCGACCAGCAGCAGCACGGTGATGATGACAAAGCCGATCGAGACTTCATAGGAGATCATCTGCGCCGCGGAGCGGAGCGAGCCCAAAAACGAGTATTTCGAGTTCGACGCCCAGCCGCCGAGGATGATGCCGTAGACGCCGAGCGACGAAACCGCCAGCAGATAGAGGATGCCGACATTGATGTCGGCGCCGACCATGCCCGGACCGACCGGTATGACCGCCCAGCCGACCAGCGCGAGAACGAAGGTGATGATCGGCGCGAGGAGGAACATCGCCTTGTTCGCCCCCGCCGGGATGACGATTTCCTTGAACACGAATTTGAAGAGGTCCGCGAAGGACTGCAGCAGCCCGAACGGCCCGACGACGTTGGGGCCCTTGCGCATCTGCACGGCCGCCCAGACCTTGCGGTCGAAATACATCAGGAATGCCTGCGCCACGAGCAGCGCGACAATCAGCGCCAGCGCCTGTAAGGTCGTCGGGATGAGCCACCAGAGCCAGCCCTGATCGGTCGGCCTCGCGGTCAGAAAGGTCCAGATCTGTTCCATGGGGCGGCGTCATAATCCGGTTGCGCCCCGGAGGGAAGGCGTCGGCAGGGAGGAAGGTCTATAATCCCCCGATGAAAATCCGCCTGAAACGC
>MEMM01000036.1:0-1910 GCA_001767925.1 Alphaproteobacteria bacterium RIFCSPHIGHO2_12_FULL_63_12 | reverse complement strand
CGCCGCTACCGCGCCGAGCTTGACGCGAACAAGGAAGGCGTCGCGGCTTTGCGCGCGCTGGTCGCCACGGGCGTCGTCACTTTCGTCTATGCGGCGAAGGACGAAGAGCGCAACAGCGCGGCGGCGCTGAAAGCCTATCTTGAAAAGAAGGCGCGGTGAGCCGGAACCAGCGGCGTGCGGAGCGCCGGCGTCAGGGACACGACCCCTCCGGAGCGACAGAAAGTGTTCAACGTCATCCCGGATGCGGCGCAGCACGAAGTGGTGCGACGCTGGTCCGGGATCTGATGGGGCAAGAGAAATCTATATCCAGCCTCACGAGATCCCGGATCTGCGCAGCAGCGTTGCACGCTGCAGCGCGTCCGGGATGACGTTGCGATGTTGCAGGCTGAACGGGCGCGCACCCTCCCCTTCGCGCGAGAACGCCGTCGCGTCGCGAAGGATCAAGACAGGCAACAACCGCCTATTTCACGCTGATCCGGCCGAGCGGGCTCGACTGCGATTTCGAAACCTGTGCCGGCGAGCCTGACACGTTGATCTTCCCGATCCCTGCGATCTGCGCATCGACCGATTCCGACGCATAGATGCTGGCGCTGCCGATGCCCGAAACATCGACATCGACGCTGCGGCATTTCAAATCCCCGGCGTCCAGATCGCCGACGCCGGAAACATTCGCGGTGAGCGACCCGCAAGTTCCGCTGATATTCACGTCGCCGACGCCGGAAAGGTCGGCGCTGAAACTCTCGGCGTCGACGCCCCTAATGTCGCCGTCGACGACGCCCGCGATGTCGACGCCGTTGAGCGCCGGCAGGGCGACTTTCGCGGTGACGCCATGCTTGACAAGGCGCCGCTTGCCGTCGCGATCGCGTTCCGCTGTATCAAGAATGAGAACGCCGTCGACGACTCTGGCTGTCGTGCGCTGCAGATCTTCCTCTTTGCCGGATAGCGTCAGCGCATACTCGCCGCCGACTCCGACCTCGAGTTCGAAAACGCCTGCGACGCTGATGCGGTCGAAATCCGCGACCGCGACGCTTGAGGTTTTGTCATCGCCGCGCTCGCGATCGTCGATTTCGTCAAGATCGCCCCAGGCGACCTTGAACGCGGTCATGGCGATCAGGCCGGCGATCGCAAGCCCGATCAGAAATCCGAAAAATAGTTTCATCATCGCCTCCCGTTATCGTCCCCTCAATCTTCCATCTTCTCAGTGCACGGATATTTCGGAGAAAAACCCGCCACGCTTGTCAATCGTCTTTGGCGAACCGTAGATATTGATCTCGCCCATGCCTGAGACTTCCGCCTTCGCGCTGTCGCGCGCGTAAATGCTGGCCTCGCCCATTCCGGAAAGAACGATATCGACGTCGGCGCATTCGAGCGGTTTGGCGTTCAGCTCGCCGACGCCGGAGACGCGCGCCTCGAACCGCTGGCAGCGCCCGGCGATATTGACCTCGCCGACGCCCGACAGATTGACCTCGAAGGCGCCGGCGTCGACGCCCGAAATATCCGCGTCGACGACGCCCGAGACCTTGAGGGCGTCGAGCGCGGGCATGGTCACCGTCGCTGACAGGCTGTCGCGGCCGTCATGATCCTTGTCGCGATGCAGGCGCTTCGTCGTATCCAATACGAGGGCGCCGCCGCGAACGCTCGCCTCGGCGCGCGCGAGATCCGATTCGCGGCCCGTAATCGCGACGCTGTAGTCGCCGCCGACTTTCACATTGAGCTCATAAGCGCCGCTGATTTCGATCGCGGAAAAATCCTGCAACGCGAAAGTCCGCGTGACGGCATCCTTGGCGATCGCCGGCGTCGCCGACGCGACAAGCGCCGCCAAAAGGCCGGCTGAAAGGCAAAATCTCATCCCAACGCTCCAGAAAGGCCGGAAGGCCCAATGACGCCCTGACGGAAAACCCTAACCCCAT
>MEMM01000035.1:8930-11418 GCA_001767925.1 Alphaproteobacteria bacterium RIFCSPHIGHO2_12_FULL_63_12 | reverse complement strand
GCGTCGAATTGCTGCCCGAGGGCGCGCATCCGATGGATGTCCGCTACAACATCGTTCAGTGGGTCCACCGGCAAACGCGCGGCTGGTCCTATGGCGGCGGCGTCGTCGATCCGCGCACCGGGGAAATGCTGAAAGCCCATGTCGTTCTCGGCAGCCAGCGCGTGCGTCAGGACCGGATGATCTTTGAAGGGCTCGCCGGCGCGGCGAAATCCGGAACCGGCGCGCCCGACGATCCTGTCGTCTTGTCGCTGGCGCGCATTCGCCAGCTCGCGGCGCATGAAATCGGCCACACGCTCGGCTTTGCGCATAATTTCGCCGCGAGCACGAATAACCGCGCCTCGGTCATGGATTACCCGGCGCCCTATGTTCGCCCGACCGAGACGGGCGGCCTCGATTTCAGCAACGCCTATGCGTCGGGTGTCGGCGACTGGGATAAGGTCGCGGCGACCTGGCTGTACAGCGAATTCAAAAAAGGAACCGACGAGAAAGCCGCGCTCGACGCGATCATCCGCGGCGCCAATGCGCGCGGCCTTCGCTTTGTCGACGACGCCGAGGCGCGCGGCGTTGAAAGCGCGCAGCCCTATGGCGCGGTTTGGGACAATGGCGCGGACGCGGTCGCGGCGCTCGGCGAGACGATGCGCGTGCGCGCTATCGCCTTGTCTAAATTCGGCGACGACGCGATCAAGACCGGACGGCCGACCTCGGATCTGAGGGCCGTCATCGTGCCGCTCTATCTTTATCATCGCTATCAGGTCGATGCGGCGGCGAAGATGATCGGCGGCTATGAATTTCGCTACGCGCTCAAAGGCGACGGCGATCATGCGGCAAAACCGGTCGCGCCGGCGCGCCAGCGCGCGGCGCTTGCGGCATTGCTGCTAACGCTCGACCCGGCGGCGCTCGATCTTCCCGATGCGACGCTCGACCGGCTGAACCCGGCGATCGGCTCCTTCGACGGACGCGCCAGCGGCGCGGAGCTTTTCGCCAGCGACACCGGGCCGATGTTCGACCTTCTGGCCGCGGCCGATTCCGCCGGCGCCAAAACGCTCGGCGCGATCTTGCATCCCGCGCGAGCGGCGCGGCTTGTCGAAATGGAGCGGCGCGGCGGCGACGCGCTCACATTCGCCGAAACGCTCGACCAGCTTGAGACCCGTCTGTTCTGGACGCCGGCGGATGGACGCCGCGCGGAAATCGCCCGCCGATTACAGGCGCGATATATCTCGATGCTGATCGAGATCGCCTCCGGCGGCGCCGCCGCGGGCGAATCGCAGGCGGCGAGCCTCGGCCTCAATTTCGGCCCCGGCGCCGTCGCCTCGCCGGAAGTGCGGCTGCGCGCGAACGCCTATCTGAAATCGCTGGCCTCGCGCCTTGGCGCCTCGCCGGTCGACGGGCTCGGCTCCGATCGCGCACATCGCGACGGGTTGCGCGACATGATCCTCGCGCATCTGTCGCGCCCGGCGCCCGCGATCGCGCCGGTCGCGAAAGCAACGCCGGTCCCGCCCGGCAGCCCGATCGGCGCCGGCGAAGATTGCTGGTTCTGCGAGACGAGGCTGTAAGTGCGCCGATGTCGGTCTGGCGTTGCGCGAGTCTGAGTTCGGAACATCTCTGGACGGCGTCGATATTCCAGATCGACGCGACATGGCTGGCGCTCACCGGACTTTACGCCTTGGCGCTCGTCGTCGTCGGCTGGCGGCTTTTTAAAGAAGCGCGGCGGCCGATTCTCGACCGCGACGCGCTTCGGTTCTGGGCGATCGTCTTCGGCGTTGTCGCGCTCTTCGCCGTCAACCGGATTTTCAACCTGCAGTTTCTGGTGACGCTCGCCGGGCGCTGCGAGGCGGCGGGCGAAGGCTGGTATGAGTCGCGCCGGCCGTTTCAGTTCGCGCTGATCGTCACATTCGCCGTCGCCGGCGCCGCCGCGCTGGCGCTGGCGGTCAAGAGGACGCGCGAGGCCGATCGCCGCCTCGTCCTCATCGGCCTGTGCGCGCTTGCCGTCCTGATCGCCGCGCGCGCGGTGTCGTTCCATTGGGCGGAAGCGGTCCTTGCCTTCAAGATCGCGGGATTGTCCCTCAACGGCCTAGCCGAGGCGGCAGCGCTCGCGCCCGTACTGGCCGGCGCGGCCCATAAACGACGCCGCTATTGATCCAGTCGGCCCCTCGTGCAACACCCGCGCCCGTCCACAGGGATTTGCGAAAATGACCGCCATCACGCCTGAAATCGTCGCCGAGCATGGGTTGAAACCCGACGAATATGCCCGCATCCGGGAGCATATGGGCCGCGAGCCCAACCTTCTCGAACTTGGCGTCTTTTCGGTCATGTGGTCGGAGCACTGCTCCTATAAATCGTCGCGCCGGCACCTGAAGAAGCTGCCGACCTCGGCCCCGTGGGTGATCTGCGGACCGGGCGAGAACGCCGGCGTCATCGACATCGGCGCGGGACCGGACGGGACCAAGCTCGCCGCCGTCTTCAAGATGGAAAGCCACAACCACCCGTC
>MEMM01000035.1:1474-8914 GCA_001767925.1 Alphaproteobacteria bacterium RIFCSPHIGHO2_12_FULL_63_12 | reverse complement strand
CAGGGCGCCGCGACCGGCGTCGGCGGCATCATGCGCGACGTCTTCACCATGGGCGCACGCCCCGTCGCCAATATGAACGCGCTGCGCTTCGGCTCGTGGGAGAACGCGAAGACGCGCCATCTCGTTTCGGGCGTCGTCGCCGGCATCGGCGGCTATGGCAATTGCATGGGCGTGCCGACGGTCGGCGGCGAGACCAATTTCGACGACGGCTATAACGGCAACATCCTCGTCAACGCGATGACGGTCGGGATCGCCGAGAAGCATCGCATCTTTTACTCGGCGGCGCGCGGCAGCGGCAATCCGGTCGTCTATGTCGGCTCGAAGACGGGCCGCGACGGAATTCACGGCGCGACCATGGCGTCCGCCGAATTCGACGACGCGTCGGACGAGAAACGCCCGACCGTGCAGGTCGGCGATCCGTTCACGGAGAAATTGCTGCTCGAAGCCTGTCTTGAGCTGATGGCGTCGGACGCGATCATCGCCATTCAGGACATGGGCGCGGCGGGTCTTACCTCGTCATCGTGCGAGATGGCGGCGAAAGGCGGCGGCGGCTTCGATCTCGACCTCGACAAAGTGCCCCAGCGCGAAGAGGGCATGACCGCCTATGAGATGATGCTCTCCGAGAGCCAGGAGCGCATGCTGATGGTTTTGAAGCCCGGCCGCGAGGCCGCGGCGAAAGCCGTCTTCGACAAATGGGGCATCGACTTCGCGGTCATCGGCGTCACCACCGACACCGGCCGCCTCGTCATCCGCCACAAGGGCGCCGTCGAAGCCGACATGCCGGTCGCGCCGCTCGCCGACGCCGCGCCGAATTACGACCGCCCGGTCGCAAATCTCGAAAAGCCGGCGCCGCTCGACGACCGGACGGTCAGCTTCCGCGAGGCGCTGGTCACCCTGAAAGCCGCCAAAAGCGATGACGAGCTGCGCGCCATCATCGACGCGCTGGTTGACGACCGCGTTGCGGCGCTCGCGGGGGTCGACGCTATCGGCGTCACCGTCGCCAAAGGCGTCGCCAAACTCTATGTGCGCCTGAAGGCTGACGAGACCGCTTCTTTCGCGCCGCTTGAGGAAGCGGCCAGAAACCTCAAGGAAACCAGCATCGTCGATCAGGCGTCTTTCGAGGCTCATGAGGAGCAGGTCGATCTTTCCGATCGCACCGGCGCCGTGTCGACGCTGACCGCGCTCGCGCAGCTGATGCAGACGCCCGACCTTTGTTCGCGCCGCTGGATATGGGAGCAGTACGACAACTCCGTCATGGGCGACACCGTGATCGGGCCGGGCGGCGACGCCGCGCTGGTGCGCATCCACGGCACCAATCGGGCCCTCGCGATCACCACCGACGTCACGCCGCGCTATGTCAAAGCCGACCCGCATGAGGGCGGCAAGCAGGCGGTCGCGGAGACCTGGCGCAATATCTGCGCGACCGGCGCCGCGCCGCTCGCCATCACCAACTGCCTCAATTTCGGCAATCCGGAACGCCCCGAGATCATGGCGCAGTTCGTCGGCGCGATCGAAGGCATGGCGGAAGCGTGCGAGGCGCTGAACTATCCGGTCATCTCCGGCAACGTCTCGCTCTATAACGAGACCAACGGCGTCGCCATTCCGCCAACACCCGCGATCGGCGGCGTCGGCGTCATCGAGGACGCGACCAAAGCCGTGCGCGTCGGCGGCGCCCTTGCGGGCGACGAGCTGATCGCCGTCGGCGTGACGCGCGGGCATCTCGGCCAGTCGCTCTATATGCGCGAATTGTTCGGCATCGTCGCCGGCGCGCCGCCCGCCGTCGATCTCGACGCGGAACGCCGCAATGGCGAAGCGATCCGCAAGCTGATCGCTGAAGGGCTTGTCACCGCCTGTCACGACGTTTCCGATGGCGGCGTTCTCGTCGCCGCCGCCGAGATGGCGCTTGCCTCGGGCGAGGGGCTCGAATTGAAGACGCCGGTGAAGGCGCGCCGCGCCGCCTACTGGTTCGGCGAGGATCAGGGACGCTATCTCGTCGCCGCCGCGCCCGGCGCCGGCGATACGCTATTGTTGAAGGCGGCGATGGCGGGCGTGCAGGCGTCGAAAATCGGCCGCTTCGGCGGCAATTTCATCCGCCTCGATGATGGCGACTCGATCGGCCTCCTGGATCTCGCCGATCTGCACGACCGTGCGCTTCCCGATTACATGAACGCGCTTGCCGCGACGGAGACGACGCCCATGCCGATGAAATCCGACGACATCAAGAAAATGATCCTCGAAGCACTCCCCGACGCGACGGTCGAGATCGTCGACCTCGCGGGCGACGGCGACCATTACAGCGCGCGTATCGTTTCTTCCGCCTTCAACGGCAAGAACCGCGTCCAGCAGCACCAGCTCGTCTATCGCGCGCTGAAAGGCAAAATGGGCGGCGAGCTGCACGCGCTCGCGCTGGAGACCGAAGCGGCGGAGTAGGGGGCGGCCCGACTAGGGCGGCATTTCCTCCTTATCCTGAGGAACGAGGCGTAGCGGCTGAACCCGGAATGGCGCAGCAGCATTTCTCCGTCACTCCGGGGCTCCGCGAAGCGAAGAACCCGGAGTCCACATCGCAACGCATGCCATGCCTCAAGGTGGATTCCGGGTTCGCTCCTTCGGAGCGCCCCGGAATGACGAGTTAATGAACACCAATGCGTTGTCGCGACGGAAACCTACTCCGTAGACGGAATATTGACGCGATAGACGCCGGAAAACCCGCTTGCACCCGCCGCGAGGTGTGATTTCCGCCTCCGCGTCGATTTTCATCGCTAGCGAAGCAAAAAATAAAATTCCCCTATCGGGCGAGCCTGTTGTTTCCAAAGGCGAATTTGGAACCGTCCTACACCTTGGCGGAGGCTTTATGATGCCTTCGACGAAAAAAGTCGAAGGAGCCTGATGCCGGAACACGCGACCACCGCCGATCACCCCGCCCTAAGCCGGGGATGCGCCCTCCAAGGGGGCGCCGTTTGCGGCTGGACCCCGCGCGGGCGCCGGAAAAACCGCCAGAAGGGGGCGGAAATGATACGGCCAATCCGCACACCAACGGGACGGCCCTCATGGGAAGGAGGGCGCGGCTGATGCGGGTGCTGGTTCGATCGACGCCGTCAGTCAACCTCGGGCGTCGCCGCTGGCGCGAAGGGGGTCATCAGCGGCGGCTTTTCCTTCTGCGCGCCCCACAGGCACGCGGCGACGATGACGGCGCCGCCGATCCAGACCTGAAAGCGGGGAACCTCGCCGAAGAAGAAAAACCCGATCAGCGCCGCCCAGATCAGCGCGGTGTATTCCAAGGGCGCCAGCACCTGCGCTTCGGCATGGGCGTAGGCGCGCGCGAGGAAATACATGCCGGAGGCCGCGAGCGCGCCGAGCGCGAGGAAAGAGGGAAGATCGCCAAGGGGCGGCCATTCGCCGGTGAGCGCGGTCGGCAGGGCGATGATCGCGCCGGGAATGACGCTCGACAGGACGCCGATGACGACCGCCCCGTCCCGATGGGCGCGCCCGCGCAGCAGGGTGATCGACAGCGCGTAGGTGACCGCCGAGGCGAGCGCGCCCGCAATGCCCAAAAGGCGCTGATTGTCGGGCGAGAAATTGTCGCCGCCGGACGCGGCGATGAGGACGCCGCCAAACCCCACGGCGCCGGCGATCAGCGAGCGCGGGCGCAATCTCTCGCCGAGCAAGGCGCGCGCCACAAAAGGAACGAGCAACGGCGCGATGAAGGTGATGACGATCAGTTCCGCCAGCGGAAGGACCGACAGACACCAGAAGAACAGCGACGCCGAAATCGCGATGACGACGCCGCGCGCGGCATGCGCTTTCCACATCTCGCGCGTCAGAACGGGGCGCCCCGACCGCAGCCAGATCATCGTCGCGAACAGCGCGCCGAATACATAGCGTCCGAGCGTCACGACCAGCGAGTCATTGCTCGCGACCAGATGCTTGATGACGCCGTCCATCGCGCACAGGATCGCGATTCCGGCCACGCCGAACGCAATCGCTTTGTAATGGTGGTCAGCCGGCGCGGTCATGGCGCGGCTCTGCGGGCCGGCGCGGGCGAAGTCAAGCGGTCAGGAATGTTCGTGCGACGGACAGACCATGACATGATCGTCAAAGACGGAGCCGACGATCAGCGTGTCGTCCCAGACAGCGCCAACCGAGGAGGCGTTGATCGTCCCGCCGGTGTCGATCAGCATATCCTCGACCGTACCGCTTTGCGGATTGACGCGGATCACCTGCGACGGCGCGACATGCGACGGGTCTTTGACGTGCTTCAGAAAGTCGAAGACTTTCGGATGGCCGGCGATCCACAAGGCGCCGTCCGAGGCGACTTCGACATTGTCGGGGCCGGTGTTGACGCGGATCGACTTTTTGCGCGTGAGGGCGCCGGTCGCAAGGTCGCGGTCGTAGACGACGACCTGACGGCCGAGGAATGCGGTCGCGTAAACCGTGGCGCCGTCCGCCGACATGTTGACGCCGTTCGCATAAGCAAGGCCGCGCGCCGCGATCTTGCCGCCCTGTCCGTCGAAATAGGCAAGGCTCGCCAGCGGCAAAGCGAGATAGGCTTCAACCTGCGCCATGAAGCCTTGCTTGAACGCCTTGTCGTTGGTCACGTAGAAACTGCGCGGCCCGACGCCCAGAACATCGTTTGGCGAGGACATCGCCGGAAACGACACCGTTTCGACATGCATCAGCGCGCCGCCGGTGCCGACGTCGAAGATCTCGACCTTGTCGCCTTCATTGATCGTATGGTTGATCGCAAACAGGCGCTTGCGACCGTCATCGCCGCGCCAGAGGCTGATCCCGTGGGGATGGAATTCCCCGAAACTGTCGGGCGAGACTTTCGAAACGCGGTCCGAGCCGTCGAGGCGAAGCGCGTAGACGCCGCCTTGCACCGGCGCCCCGGCGAGAGTCGCGCGCCGGTCATCGGCGGAAATGAACGCGACCTGAAGCTCGGGGTCGATCGTCACGTCCTCCGTGCCCGGAAAGACAGCGACCGCCCCGCAATCGTCAATCAGCTTTGGCTTGAGGCCGGCGAAAACCCCCGACGCCGGCACGAGATTCCAGACCATCCAGCCGACAATGGCGAGCGCAATCAGCCCGGTCAGCCGCAAAAACCAGATCATTTTTTAAACTCCGCCCCCGCGTGTTGCGCCAAGCGTGTCAAAATTGCGGCAAAAGCGCAACCGGCTTATGCTGCGCCGATTATTCGCCAATAGGGAGACTTCTATGCGTCTTTTACTCGCGTCGCTTGCAATCTTCTGGCTTGCCGCCTGCTCCGGCGCGCACAAAGGAGCCGACAACCAACCGGCGCCGGTCGAAAATGCTGCGGACGCGAATGATGCGCCGGCGCCGGCCGTCGATGAAGGCGGCGGCGCCTCGATCGAAGAGATGCGCGCGCAGTCTCTCGCGGAAATCGATCAGGAGGCATGCGCCGCCGCCGGCGGCGCCGTGCGTCAGGAAGGAATGCTTGGCATGTATCGCTGCGTGAAGCCTTTCGCCGACGCCGGAAAGGCCTGCCGCTCGAAATCCGATTGCGAAGGCAAATGCCTCGCGACCGATGATGCGGCGCCGGACGCTGAAGTCACCGGCGCCTGTCAGGCGGATGACAGCCCCTTCGGCTGTTACGCGGAAGTCGAGGGCGGCAAAGTTCAGGCGGCGATTTGCGTCGACTGATCCCTTGCGCGCGCCGCTCATTTTGACCGTTCAGTTCGACGAAAGCGCCGACGCGACCTTTCAGGAATTGCGGCGGCGCCATTTTCCGCCGGAGATCAATTATGTCGGCGCGCATCTGACGCTGTTTCATCAATTGCCGGGTGAACATGAAAACGAAATCATTCACGATACGGCGCGCCTCGCCAAAACGCTCTCGCCGTTCAAGGTGGAGGTTGCAGGCCCGATGAAACTTGGCCGCGGCGTCGCCCTGCGGATCGAGAGCGATGAGTTGCACGCGCTGCGCGACGGCCTCGCCGACCGCTTTGCGCGCTGGCTCGTTCATCAGGACCGGGAAAAGTTCCGGCCGCATGTGACGATCCAGAACAAGGTCGCGCCGCATGTCGCCGAGGCGCTCAGCGAACACCTTGCTGCGACGCTTCCGACGTTCGAGGCGATCGTCGAAGGGCTTCAACTCTGGCGCTATGAGGATGGGCGCTGGGCGCCGGTCGCCGCCATTCCCTTTCAGGCGACTCCCGCTAAGCCGGCGCCATGATCGCACCGCCGTCTTTGCGCATCGGTTTCGGCGTCTCGGGACCGCTCGGGCAGTTCTGGTTCAGGGAAGCGGAATTGCGCGCCGTCATTCGTCAGGCGCTCGACGGCGGCGTCACCCATTTCGACACCGCGCCTTTTTACTTTGACGCGGAAAAGCGGCTCGGTGCAGCGCTCGCCGGCGCCGCCGTTTTCATCAGCACAAAGACGGGTACCCGCCGCCATGGCCGCCGGCTCGTCAAGGATTTCTCGGCGACGGCGATCCGTGAGGATGTCGCCGAAAGCCGCCGCCGCCTCGGGCGCCCGTCGCTCGACCTTCTTTATCTCCACGGGCCGACGATCGCTGAGATCGAGGCGGCGCGTCCCGTGCTGGACGCGCTGAAGCGGGAAGGGCGGATCTGCGCCATCGGCGTCTGCGGCGAGGGGGAGCCGCTCGCTCATGCGGTGGGGACCGGCTTCGACGCGATCATGGGCGCCTATAACGTCCTCGACCGCCGGCACGAGGAGATTTTCGCCGAGGCAAAGCGTCAAGGCGTCCTGACCGTCGCCGTCGCGCCGCTTGCGCAGGGACTGTTCGACCCGCGCTTCAACCGGCCGCGCACGCTCTCGGATCTGTGGCGGCTCGCGAGGGCGCGTGTTCGCGGCCGTTATCCTCCCGCCGCCATCGCCGCCGCGCGCCGGGCGCTCGGTGACGCCGATCCCGCCGCCGCCGCGCTCGGATTCGTCCTCTCCAACCGGGATATCGATATCGTGATGACGACGACGACAAAGCCCGGACATCTAGCCGCAACGCTCGCCGCCGCGCCGCTTTCGGGCGAGCGCTGCAAGGCGCTAAATCGCCTGTCCCTTGACCCGGAGTTGCGGCGCTCCTAGCTAAGCGACGAAACCGACGGAAGAGCCTTATGTCCGACACAGCCGCCATCGCCGCTATCAAATCGAAAATCGACGCTAATCCCGTCATGCTGTTCATGAAGGGAACGCCGAAATTCCCGCAATGCGGTTTCTCGGCGGCCGTCGTTCAGATCCTCGATTTTTTGGGCGTCGATTACGGCTCGGAAAACGTGCTCGCCGATCCCGCGCTCCGGCAGGGAATTAAGGATTATTCCGACTGGCCGACCATCCCGCAGCTCTACGTCAAGGGCGAGTTCGTCGGCGGCTGCGACATCGTCCGCGAAATGTTCGAAACCGGCGAGCTGAAAAAATTCCTCGCCGACAAGGGCGTCGCCGTCGCCGCCTGATCGATTGAACGCGCCG
>MEMM01000035.1:0-1465 GCA_001767925.1 Alphaproteobacteria bacterium RIFCSPHIGHO2_12_FULL_63_12 | reverse complement strand
TCGCTGAAACGCGCTGCACGTCAGCCTCGGTGAAGCCGCGTTCGAAGAAGGCCATGATCTCCGCCTGAATCGCCGCTTCGGATGCGCCGAGCTCCGTCATTTCTCCGACGCGCAGCAAAATCGAGACGACTTCGAAATCGCGATCGCTCATGGCGCCGCCCATATAGCCGGTGATGCAGGCGCAGGACGCGCGAACATCCGCGCCGCTGGAGCCGCCCGCGACCTGCGCGCAGGACTGATAGATGCTGCGGGCTGTCGCTGGAAGCGAGGACGTCGAATAGCCCTGCGCGCCCGCGGTCGCGGTCGACATCAAAATGGCGGCGAACGCCGCGCCCTTAAAGTAGTGCATGAAAACCCCTGTTTGCGCCTCGTCCCACCGGGCGACGAGGGAAAGCTGCCCCCGGCCGGGGCGGGAGGCAAGCGGCGGCGCAGCATTTTGGGCGGTAGGGGCGCGTGCCCACGGTTGACAGGGCGTAAGGCCAAGGCTATCCCCCGCGCTCCGAAATCAAGCCAACCCGTCCGGATCCTGCGCCATGAAAGTCAGAAGCTCGCTGAAGTCGCTTAAATCGCGCCACAAGGATTGCCGCGTCGTGCGCCGCAAGGGCCGGGTCTATGTGATCAACAAGACCCAGAAGCGCTTCAAAGCCCGTCAGGGCTGACGGCTGGGGGCGATTAAGCCCCCGTTATCAAGAATTTAGTGGTCCTGTTCCGGCCGCCGGCCTATGATGCCAGCGATGCGGGTCGCGTTACTGACAGCCATTGTCGCTTTTTGCGCTCCGTCGGCCGCTCTTGCCGACCAGACGGACCAGCGCCTTGACGCCCTGTTCGAAGAACTGAGGACCGGTGACGGCGCCGATGCGGCGGCCGCCGTCGAGCGGATCGAGGCGATCTGGGCGGACGCCCAGAGCGACACCGTCGATATCCTGTTCGAGCGGGCGGTCGCGGCGGCAGATGCCGGCAAGATCGACCTCGCGGGGGCGCTGCTGGACCACGCGGTCGGCCTCGCGCCGAGCTTTGCCCAAGCCTACGCCCTGCGCGGCGCGGTCCGCCTCAGGGAAGATGACCAGGCCGCGGCCATTACTGACTTTTCACGCGCGATAGAGCTTGAACCCCGGCAATTTGAGGCGCGTATTGCGCTCGCAGAAATTATGCTGGCCGGAGGCGACAAGCGCAGCGCGTACGCAATGCTCCAGAAGGCGCTTGAGTGGAACCCCCATGAGGAACACGCCCGTATGCGGGCGCGCAAACTCCGGGATGATCTCGACGGCCAGGAGATTTAGCTGAAATTCAATCGGATCGGCGCGAGCAGGCGAACCAAGCCGATTTTGTCTCTTCGCAGCCCTTATGGGCTGACAGAAGGGCGAACAGGTGAGCGTGGGGGATGTGATGGTTGCGTTAGAGTCAATGTTTTCGAAGCGGACGGCGATCGCCGTTAGAAGAGGCGCCGCCGCGCTGATCGCCCTTG
>MEMM01000034.1 GCA_001767925.1 Alphaproteobacteria bacterium RIFCSPHIGHO2_12_FULL_63_12 | reverse complement strand
GCTCGTTATCATCAACTCGCAGCGCGGCGGCCCGTCGACCGGTCTGCCGACCAAGACGGAACAGTCCGACCTCTATCAGGCCGTCTACGGACGAAATGCCGACACGCCGGTTCCGGTGATCGCCGCCTCCGGTCCCGACGACTGTTTTGAGGTTGCGATCGAGGCGACCCGCGTTGCGCTCCGTCACATGACGCCGGTGTTCCTGCTGACCGACGGCTATATCCAGAACGCCGCGGGGCCGTGGATGATCCCCGACATGGCGACGTTCGAGAAAATCGCGACGAACCCCGCGCCGGCGGTTCCGCAAGGCGCCGATTCCACGGCGGTCAAACGCGCGATCTGGAACCGCAACACGGAAACGCTCGGGCGCCCGTGGGTGCATCCCGGCATGGACGGCCTCGCCTACCGCGTCGGCGGCATCGAGAAAGACTTCAACACCGGCGACATTTCTTATGACGCGGCCAACCACCAGAAAATGACGGATCTGCGCTTTCAGAAAGTCGCCTCGGTCGCGAAATTCATCCCGCCGCAAAAGGTCGAACAGGGCCCCGCCAAGGGCCCCCTCGCCGTCGTCGGCTGGGGCTCGACCCATGGCCCGATCTGGCGCGCCGTCGAAGCCGCGCGCAAGGAAGGGATCGACGTCGCGCAAATCCACCTGCGCTGGCTCAATCCGTTCCCGTCGAATTTGCGCGATCTCCTCCGGGGCTATGAGCGCGTGCTGGTTCCGGAAATGAACATGGGCCAGCTTGCAACGCTCATCCGCGACCGCATCGAAATCCCGGTCGAGTCGCTGACCAAGGTCACCGGCCAGCCATTCAAGATCACCGAAATCCTCGAGTCGATCCGCACCCACGCGCGCGTCGCGAAGGCGGCGGAGTGATGAGCGGACCTTCGGATCTTCGTCATTCCGGGGCCGGCGACGCTGGAACCCGGAATCCATCTCTGCACGAACCATCTCTGGATTCCGGGTTCGCGCTGCGCGCGCCCCGGAATGACAAAAAGCGAGTGACCAAATGAACGCTCCCCTCACCGTCAAGGACTTTGAAACCGATCAGGAAGTGCGCTGGTGCCCCGGTTGCGGGGACTATGCGATCTTGAAGGCTGTGCAGAAGACGATGGCCGATATCGGCGCGACGCCGGCGAAGACCGCGTTCATCTCCGGGATCGGCTGCTCGTCGCGCTTTCCCTATTACATGGCGACCTATGGCTTTCACACCATCCACGGCCGCGCGCCGGCTTTCGCGACGGGATTGAAACTCGCCAATCCGGAAATCGACGTCTGGCTTGTGACCGGCGACGGCGACGGGCTGTCGATCGGCGGCAATCACCTTCTGCATGTCATCCGCCGCAATGTGAACATGCAAATCATGCTGTTCAACAACGAGATCTACGGCCTCACCAAAGGTCAGTACTCGCCGACCTCGCGCGTTGGCACGCGCTCGCCCTCAAGCCCGAAGGGCTCGGTCGATCAGCCCTTGAACCCGTGCGCCTTCGCGCTCGGCGCCGGCGCAAGGTTCATCGCGCGCGGCGTCGACACCGCGACCAAGCCGCTGATCGAGACGCTGAAGGCCGCGCACGCCTTTGACGGCGCCGCGTTTGTCGAGATTTTCCAGAACTGCATCGTCTATAACGCCGATGTCTTTTCGGGATTCACCGAAAAGAAAGTCGCTGACGACAACCAGATTCATGTCGAGCACGGCAAGCCGTTGCTGTTCGCCGGCGGCAAGAAGGGCCTTCGCTTCAATCCCGAGACGTATGCGCTGGAAGTCGTCGCCGTCGGCGAGGGCGGCGTCGATGTCTCCCAAGTGCTCGTCCACAATGAGACGAACAAGACGCTCGCGCATCTTCTGGTCGACATGAAAAACCCCGCCTTCCCGATGGCGATGGGGGTCATCTACCGCCAGCAGGGCGAGCCGTCTTTCGACAAGGCGTTCTGGGCGCATCACGCGACGCAGGGAAAGCGCACCGGCAAGGTGTCGGCGGCGCTGCGCCGCGCGCAAGTGTGGTCGAAAAAGGCGGGATAGCGCCCGTGTCCTTCGACGGTGATGTCAGCGGGCTCCCAACCTGGGCATTCGTTGTCGTCATTGTTGGAGCGCTGTATCTCATCCTCAACGTTCTTTCCCGCACGAGCGGGTGGACCGAATTGGCAGATCATTATGGCGGCGCCTCCCGGCTCGTGGGCGCGCGACGCCGATTTCAATCGCTGTCAATGGGTCGGGGCGGGCTCATGATGATGAACATCAACAATGCCGCGATATTGACGGTGACGCCGTCCGCGCTGGAGATCGCCGTCTTTTTTCCGTTCAACCTGACGATGAAGCCGCTGGTCATTCCCTTTTCCGACGTCACGGCGACTATTTCGAAGCAGATGTTTATGTTCACCTCGGTCGATCTTAAGACGGTGCGCGCCGAAGAGATCATCATCCGGCTGTCGGAAGGTCAGGCGCGATGGATCGAACAGGAAGCCGGTGCAAAACTCGCCTACGTCGACGCCGCTTGAGCGGAAATCCCAACTTTTCATTTCTCCATAGTAACCCTTAGAATCAAAGCCAGCTTAGCCTTTCCATTCTCGTTCGATGGCGCGCGCTGATCGTACAGACGCCTCTGACTTCCGGCGTCATTCGGATGATCGGCAATTTTGACAGAGAATTAGCCTGCCGGATTGCACCGACACTTCTGCAACCTTGTCCGTAATTTGCGGAGTATCCCCGCCCTGCTTTCCTGTTTGACTCCAGTATCCATGCGGGGTCCGGCGGTTTTGTACGGATAGTCCGGATTTCCCCTCACCCGCTCGCTACGCTCGCTTGCCTCTCCCAAGGGAGAGGCAAGAAAGAGGGCGCGACGCCTCTCCCGCCCGCGCGCGAAGGCGCGCAAAAAACTGGGGAGAGGCCAGTATCGCGCAGCTATACGGGTGAGGGGCGCGCTCAAGCGCCCGAACCGGAACGCCGCTAAACTTCACGATGTCAAAGAGCCGCGAGGCGCAACGCGCGCCTCATCTGATTAAACGGACGGACGCGCCGATTCCGTCGCCCCAGAAAAATGTATTTTCACGCCGGTTTTCGCGCGATTGGGGATATAGCGGGCGGTATGGCGGATTTCATCCGCCCTACGCCGCTCTCGCATGTGCAGCAAAAATGCGCGATTGCCGATGCAGCCGCCGCGCGGTAGCTTCGCCTTGCCGGCGAGACTTTTGTTGTGTGCGCTGTGGAGCCGGCCTTCATCGTTCAAACGGGGGCGCATATGAGAATTCTCGCGATCTTTAGCCTGTCGCTGCTGCTCGGCGGCTGCGCCATGTTCAACGACGGCAACACCGCCGCCATTGACGCGCCAGAAGCCTCGCGGGTCGCCGTAAGTCCGGCGCGGACCGCCCGGACGGAACCTTTCCGCCCGGCCTATGGGATCGGCCGCCCGGTGGCGCTTATCCCTTGCGGCCGGGGCGCGACGATCAATGACGACTGCGTCGGCGCGAACACCCGGCACCAGTTGGGCGACGCCGGCGGCATGGAGGGCGAGGAATCCTCGCTGGCGGAGATCTCGCTCATCCCGGTCAAGGAATAATTCCGGCGATTTGATCTGAGTCAGAATACCGGGCCCGACCTGTGCGCAGAATTGGGCGCATGAACCCATTATGGCGCAAATATCTGGACGTTCGTGCTCCCCGCTACACGAGCTATCCCTCGGCCCTCCATTTCGACGAGCAGGCGACGGCGGCCGATTACGGAAAGCGGCTCGGCGAAGTTGGGCTTTATGAGCCGCTGTCACTCTATGTCCACATCCCTTTCTGTCGGCAGATGTGCTGGTATTGCGGCTGCAACATGCGCGTCGAGAACGATTACGGCCGCGCCCTGCGCTATGTCCGCGCGCTCAATAACGAAATCGGGACTGTCGGCCGGCGCCTTGGCGGCGCGGGGCGTCCGCTCTCCGTCCATTTCGGCGGCGGCACGCCGAATTTTCTGAAAGTCGCGGAGATCGGCGACATCCTCGGCGCGATCGAACTCGCCTTGGGACTCACCGACGGGACGCGGCTGGCGATCGAGCTTGATCCGCGCCTGATCGGGGACGGCGATGTCGAGCGCCTCGCCGCGCTCGGCTTCAATCGCATGAGCCTTGGCGTTCAGGATTTCGACCCCGGCGTTCAGGCCGCGATCAACCGCATACAGAGCTTCGAGATGATCGAATCGGCGGTCGGCGACATGCGCCGCGTCGGCGTCAATGATGTTTCCTTCGACCTCCTCTACGGCCTCCCCAAACAGACGGCCGAGAGTTTTGAGGCGACGCTCGAAAAGACGATCGCGCTGTCGCCGGACCGCGTCGCGGTGTTCGGCTATGCGCATCTTCCCTCCCAGCTGCCGCGCCAGCGGCTGCTCGACGAAACTCTCCTTCCTCCAGAGGAGACCAGAGCCGACCTCGCCGGGCTCGCCGACGACATGCTTGTCGCCGCCGGGTACCGGCGGGTCGGTTTCGATCATTACGCAAAGCCCGACAACCCGCTCGCCAGAGCCGAGCTCGAAGGGCGACTGCGCCGCAATTTCCAGGGCTTCACCGACGATCTTGCCGATACGACGATCGGCTTTGGCGCGTCGGCGATCGGCTTTGTCGGCGGACTTTACGCGCAGAACGCCAAAACGCTCGGCGACTATTACCGCTGCACCGACCGGGGGGAGCTGGCGACCGCCCGCGGGCTCGTCCTGTCGCCGCGCGAAGTCACCATCGGCCAAACCATTCGGGGGTTGCTGTGCCGGTCGCAGGCCGACATCGCCTCCCTTCTCGCCGCCCTGTCGCCGACGGAAGCGAACGCCGTCTGCGCCCGCCTCGAGTCGCTGGAGGCCGACGGCGTCATATCCTGGGACGGCGACCGGATCGCCCTGCGGCCGGAGGCGCGCCCGCTGTCGCGGGTCGTCGCGATGGCGCTCGACCCCTACGCCCCGGTCATCAAGGACGGCGCCGCCCGCACCCTCGCCCGCGCTCTTTAGGCGCGGTCAGGGCGGATTTGGACGGCTGGAATTCGGCCCCGACGACGCTTATTTTGGCGGCGGACAGGGAGGAACGCCGATTCCCATGGGCGATCGACTGATAGAAGCTGAAAAGTCGTGCCATGCGCCCGACCGACCGAAGAGCTGCGACCTTTGCGCAGTTCGGGAACGGTCGATCTGCGCCGATCTCGGGCCGAGAGAATTCGCGCATGTCGAGAAGACCATGGCGCGCCGCCTCGTCGTCAAGAACAAGACGCTGATGGTCGAGGGCGAACCCAACCACTCGCTTTACGTCATCGTCGACGGAAGTTTCCGCTTGTCAAAGGTGCTGGAAGACGGCCGCCGCCAAGTGACGGGGTTTTTGTTCCGCGGCGATTTTGTCGGCGTGCGCTCGACCGACGCCAGCGCCTATACGGCCGAAGCGCTCGAAGACAGCTCCGTCTGTTTCTTTCCGCACCGCTATCTCGATGAGATCGCCATCGATGCGCCGGGCGTCAAGGATCGCCTGATCGCCCGCGGCCAGACCGAATATCACAAGGCGCAAGATCACATCGTGCTGCTCGGCAAGAAGACGGCCGAGGAGCGCGTCATTTCCTTTATCGAACTCATCGGCAAGACGATCGGAGTCGACGACGACGGCCGCCGGACCGTGCCGCTGCCGATGCCGCGTCAGGATATCGCCGACTATCTCGGCCTTCGCCTTGAAACGCTAAGCCGGACGCTCGCGGCGCTGAAACAGGACGGGCGCATCCTGGAACTGGCGCGCCATCACGTCGTCATCGAAATCTAGCCTGCTGGTTTTCTCGCCGGCATTTTAAGCCGCTCGCCGAGACACGCCGCGTGGCAAGCGCCCTGATGCGGCCGGGACGGCTCGTTATCCTCGCCGGGAAACGGAACAAGTCGAACGCCATTCGCCGTGCAGACGCGAATCAATCGCACCGCGCCGGCATTGACCGGCAAAGCCGACACAAGCGTTAATATGGCGGCGGCCATTACGGCGAACGGGCGAACGAACATCCCAGACCAAATCTCAGCATGCGGCAAATTGAACTTCTCACCAACCGCCGCTTCCAGTTTGACTTACATCAATCGTAAATGCGCGGCTTAATTCAAAAGCAACCGCGACGGCAACAAAGGGGCGCACCATGAACGCGACCAACATCCAACCCGCAGGCTCGCAAGGCGGCGGCGAAATCCCATTCATCGGCGCCTTTCTGGGGGTCGGGTCGCTGCTTGCCCTGATCGTGGCGGCGCGAACCTCCGATCCGCTCATGGGCGCCCACGCGATGATGTTCCTCATCGCGTTCGTCGCCGGCTCCTTCGCCCTCATCCAGCATATTTCCTCCGGCAAGCGCCTTGACCCGAACACCTATGAAATGGGCGTCATCAAGGCGGGCGTTTTCGCCTCGACTTTCTGGGGCATCGCCGGCTTTCTGGTCGGCGTCATCATCGCGGCGCAACTCGCCTTTCCGAACCTCTTTTATTTTCCGGATTTTGGCTGGACCAATTTCGGACGGCTTCGCCCCTTGCACACATCGGCGGTCATCTTCGCCTTTGGCGGCAACGTCCTGATCGCGACATCGTTTTATGTCGCGCAGCGCACCTGCCGCACGCGGCTTTTCGGCGGGATCACGCCGTGGCTCGTCTTCTGGGGTTATAACCTGTTCATCGTGATCGCCGCGACCGGCTATCTGATGGGCGTCACGCAATCGAAAGAATACGCCGAACCCGAATGGTACGCCGATCTGTGGCTGACGATCGTCTGGGTCGCGTATCTTGTCGTCTTCCTCGGCACGCTGCTGAAGCGCAAAGAGCCGCACATCTACGTCGCGAACTGGTTCTATCTCGCCTTCATCGTGACGATCGCGATGCTCCACATCGTCAACAATCTCTCGGTTCCGGTGTCACTGGTCGGCACAAAGAGCTATTCGCTGTTTCCGGGCGTGCAGGACGCGCTGACGCAATGGTGGTACGGGCACAACGCGGTTGGCTTCTTCCTGACCGCCGGCTTCCTCGGCATCATGTATTACTTCATCCCGAAGCGCGTCGAGCGCCCGATTTATTCCTATCGCCTGTCGATCATCCACTTCTGGGCGCTGATCTTCATCTATATCTGGGCGGGTCCGCACCATCTCCACTACACGGCGCTGCCCGAGTGGGCGCAGACGCTCGGCATGACGTTCTCGATCATGCTGTGGATGCCGTCATGGGGCGGCATGATCAACGGCCTGATGACGCTGTCCGGCGCCTGGGACAAGCTCAGGACCGACCCGATCCTCCGCATGATGGTCATCGCCGTCGCCTTCTACGGCATGTCGACCTTCGAGGGGCCGGTGATGTCGATCCGGGCGGTCAACTCGCTCTCCCACTACACCGACTGGACCATCGGCCACGTCCACTCCGGCGCGCTCGGCTGGGTCGGCATGATCTCCTTCGGCGCCCTCTACTTCCTGACGCCGCGCCTCTGGGACCGCGAGCGGCTCTACAGCCTCCGCCTGATCAACTGGCACTTCTGGCTGGCGACCATCGGCATCGTCCTCTACGCCTCGGCGATGTGGGTCTCCGGCATCATGCAGGGCCTGATGTGGCGCGAGTACGACCAGGAGGGCTTCCTCGTCTACTCCTTCGTCGAGACCGTCGAGGCCATGCACCCCTACTACCTGATCCGGGCTCTCGGCGGGACGCTTTACCTGACCGGCGCGCTGATCATGGCCTTCAACCTCTGGAAGACGATCCGCGGCGACATCCGCCAGGAAGCCCCGATGGGCGCCGTCGCCATGCAACCCGCCGAGTGAGAAATCCCCGATGCTCATCCGTCACGAAAGAATCGAGCGCAACGCCACATTCCTCCTCGGCCTCAGCCTGGCGGTGGTGACCGTCGGCGGCATCGTCGAGATCGTGCCCCTGTTCTACGTCGAGAACACGATCGAGAAGGTCGAGGGCATGCGGCCCTACACGCCGCTCGAGCTCGTCGGCCGCAACATCTACATCCGCGAGGGCTGCTACACCTGCCACACTGCTACACCTGCCACA
>MEMM01000033.1 GCA_001767925.1 Alphaproteobacteria bacterium RIFCSPHIGHO2_12_FULL_63_12 | reverse complement strand
AGGCGGCCTGCGCGCCGGCGACGCAGGCGAGCAGCATGGCGTCAGTCTTGGCGATCGTCGCCTCGCCGGCGAGCGCGGGCGCGCTGGCGAGAAGAAGGGCGGCGAGAAAGCCGGCGGCGGGCGAGAACAGCCGCGCGCCGGCGACATAGGTGAACAGCGCCGCGAGAACCGCGCCGAGGACCGAAGGCAGGCGATAGGCCCATATCTCGCGCGCTTCGGTCGAGGAGAAGACGCTGACCGAGGCCGCCTGCAGCCAGTGAATGCCGGCCGGCTTCTTGTTGCGCTCCTCCGCCTGAAAGCGGATCGTCACGAAGTCGCCGCTCTCCAGCATCTGCGCGGTCGCCTGCGCGAAGCGCGCCTCGTCGCGGTCGAGCGGCGGCATGGTGAAGACGCCGGCGATGGCGGTCAGCAGGGAAAACGCCGCGACGATCGCGAGCCTCGCCGCGCCCGCGGCGCCGGATGTGTCGGATAGCTGCTTCATCGATCGTCCCTTGGCGCCGAACTTAGTGGGGCTCGCTCTCGATGTCTCGCGCCAAGGCTTTCATTTTGATGCGTTTTCTGCGACCTCTCGCGAGCGCGGCCGTCGCCGCGCCGGGACTGCGATGCCGAATTTCCAAGTCGTCTCCTTCGATGCGCCGATTTTCGGGATGGCGCCGCGCCGGACGGACGTCCGTCCGGCGCTCAGCGTCGTCGCGCCGATGTTCGACGAGGCCGGGGGCGCGCGCCGACTGGTTGAGGAAATCAGCGCGGCGCTCGTCGGCATCGATTACGAGATCATCGCCGTCGACGACGGCAGCCGCGACCGCACTATCGAGGCGCTGATCGAGGCCAAAAAATCAGTCCCGCGCCTGCGGATCGTGCGCCATGGGGCGAATGCAGGCCAGAGCCGGGCGGTGAGGACCGGCGTTTTGAGCGCCCGCGCGCCGGTCGTCGCGACCCTGGACGGCGACGGACAGAACGACCCGGCCGACATCGCCGGATTATACCGGGCGCTGACAAGGGAAAATGCGCCGGCGACTCTCGCCATGGTTGCGGGGGAGCGGCGCCAACGGCTAGACGCCGCCGCCAAGAAAACCGCCTCGCGATGGGCGAACAGGATCCGGCGGGCGATCCTCGATGACGGATCGGCCGACACCGGCTGCGGCCTGAAGGTCTTCTACCGCGGCGCGTATTTGCGGCTCCCGTTTTTCGATCACAATCACCGTTATCTGCCGGCGCTGATGAAGCGCGAGGGGTTCGCGGTCGAATTCATGCCCGTCGGTCATCGCCCGCGCGAGCATGGCGCGTCCAAATACAACAATCTGGGGAGGCTCGCGGTCGCCTTTCGCGACATTCTGGGCGTGGTGTGGCTGAAAGCGCGCGCAAGGCCGCCTTTGACGATTTCGGAGCTAGAGCCCGGCGCCGACTATGATACGATGTGATCAGTGAGTTGGCCCGGGGGGCCGTTTTACAAGGAGCAGGGCCGTCATGGTTCTTCAGATTTTTCCGCTGCTGACGATCAGCCTGGTCATTTACGCCGTGCTGACCGTGACCGGGATGGGCGGCGCCGGCGTGGCCTGGCAGGATATCGTCGTCGTCAGCTTGCCGATGTATTCCGGCGATGTCTGGCGCGTGACCTGGGGGGCGCTGTTCCTGACCGGCAGCATGGGGTTACTGTTCGTCGAACTGATCCGCGCGACCAAGGCCGGCACCGCCTCGATCACCAATCATCTGTTGTCGTTCCTGTTGTTCGTCGTAGCGCTGCTGCTGTTCATCCTCGCCAAGGGATTCGGCAATTCGACCTATTTCATCTTTCTGACGATGACCTTCCTTGATCCGATGGCGGGCCTCGTCGTGACGACCGTGACGGCGCGCCGCGATCTCGCGGTCACCGACATTCAAAAGCACTGACCTGCGTCAGATTTCGAAATTGACGAGCGCGGCGCGCGGCGCTGCGGGCGCGCCGCGCAGCGCGTTATAGGCGCGCGCCGCCTCAATCTGGGACAGCGCTGTTCCGCATTGGTCCGGCCGGCGACGGCGGGCCGGACGGCGCGCAGGCGCGCCGCGCGGGCGCGGCGGCGAAATCTCGCCGCAAACGCCGTTAATGATCGCCGGAAGATGAATTTTCGCCGTCATAACCGTGCAGGACAAGGCAATAAGTCTGCCGAAAATGCCTCGCGTTTTAAGTTTATTTACGGCTCGCCACTTAGATGGACGTTCAACAGCGTTGGGCGGCATGATGGAAGATCGCGGTAAAGCGTGGTTTGGCGGCTCACGAAAGAGGGGCGAGCCGATATTGACGCCAGCGAGCGACACTGCGCCGGGGGAAAATCCGCACGAGACGAGAGCGACGGGCGCCGACGCCGCCGCGCCGGAGCCGGCGTTGCAGGCGCTGTTCGAATACGATCCCGCCGACGGGGTGCTCTCTTGGTCTGACCCGTCCGCGGCCGCCCGGCTTCTCGGCTCTGAAGTTTCGGTCGCCGCGATCAGCCGCAGCGACTTCGCCCAGCGTATCGTCAGCGGCGTTGATCGCGCGCGGGAGACCGCCTTTGACGGTGCCGCGCAGAATTATTCTTGCGAATACCAATTGTCGCGCCGCGCCGGAGACGCGCACTGGGTCGAAGAGCGCGGCGGGTGGCTGGGTCAAGGATCGAACCGGCGCCTCATCGGCGTCGTGCGCTCGATCGAATCGCAAAAACGCCATGACGAACATCTCGCCTGGCTCGCCGAGCATGACGAGCTGACCGGGGTCATGAACCGCGCGCAGATGCGCGTTCGCCTCGACCAGTCGCTCGCGGAAGCGACCAAATCCGGCGGCGTCGGCGCCTATCTTCTCGCCGGCATCGACGATGTCGGGGCGATCAACGCCGATTTCGGATTTGACGTCGCCGACGAAGTGATCGTCGAATGTTCGCGCCGGATCGCCGCCGCCCTCGGCAAGGACGATTTCATCGGCCGCGTCGCCGGCACCAAATTCGCCGTCTATGTCGCCAATGCCGACAGCGCCCGCGTGCGCGAAGTTTGCGTCCGGCTGCTCAACGTCATCCGCGAGCGGGTGATCGACACCAAACGGGGCTCGCTCGCCGCGTCGATCTCGATCGGCGCCGTCGAAACGCCGCGCGACGCGCATAACGCCTACAAGGCGATGGCCTGCGCGGAGGCCGCGCTCGACCAGGCCAAACGGCTCGGCCGGTCGAGCTGGTCGTCGTTCAATGAAAAGACCGACATCGTCACCATGCGCCGGCGCAACACCCATATGTCGGATGTCATCCTGACGGCGCTCAACGAACGGCGCGTCCGCCTCGCTTTCCAGCCGATCGTCGGCGACATCGGCGAGGCGCCGTCGAAATTCGAATGCCTGATCCGCATGCGCGCGATCGACGGCCGCGAAGTGCCGGCGCCGGAATTCATCCCGGTCGCCGAGCGTCTGGGCCTCGTCCATCTGCTTGACCGGCGCGTGCTGGAACTCGCCATCAACACCCTCGTCGCCTGCCCGAACATCAAGCTCAACGTCAACGTCTCGATGGAGACGGTGAAGGATCCGGTGTGGGCGGAAGCCTATCTCGCGGTGATGCGCGCCAATGAAAATCTGGCGCGCCGGATCACCGTCGAGCTGACCGAAACCCAGGTCATCGACGCGATCGACGCCTCGATCGAATTCGTCTCCGAGTTGAAAAAGATCGGCTCCTCGTTCGGCATCGACGATTTCGGCGCAGGCTACACCTCGTTCCGCAATCTGAAGGCGCTCGATATCGACATCCTGAAGATCGACGGCTCCTTCGTCACCGGCGTCTCGTCGTCGCGCGAAAACCAGCTGTTCGTGAGGACGCTTCTCGACCTCGCCCGCAATTTCGGCATGAAGACGGTCGCCGAATGGGTCGAGAACGAAGCCGACGCGATGCTCCTGAAGGGCCTCGGCGTCGACTATCTTCAGGGCTACATGATCGGCAAGCCGGAAACCAATCCGGCATGGCTTCCCGCCGGCGCGCCCGATCTCGGCCAGCCGACGCAATCGCGCATCAGCGCCTGATCGCCGTCGGCGCGGCGCTTTTCGCCGCGCTATCGATCCTTGTCGAGTTTGGCGAGCTGGCGTTTTAACTCCGCCAGCTCCTCGCGCAGTTTGTGGAGTTCGGCCCCGTCATCGCCGCCGGCCGGCCGCTGCGCCTGTTGGTAAAAGCCGCCCATCGGCGAGAACATTTTCATCGCCTGGTCAAACAGCGCCATGTTCTGGCGCGCCATTTCCTCGAACACCTGGAACCCGGGGGCGGCGCCGAACGTATCCCGCATGCGCGAACGCAGTTTTTCCTGATTGTTCGCAAACGCATCCATGCTCATTTCGAGATAAGACGGCACGAAGGCCTGAAGATTGTCGCCGTAAAACTTGATCAGCTGGCGCAGGAACTGGATCGGCAGCAGGTTTTGACCCTTGTTCTCTTCCTCGAAAATGATCTGCGTCAGCACCGAATGGGTGATGTCTTCATTGGTCTTGGCGTCGTAAACGACGAAATCCTGACCGTTTTTGACCATTTCGGAGAGGTAATCGAGGGTCACGTAGGAACTCGTCGCCGTATTGTAGAGACGCCGGTTCGCGTATTTCTTGATGATCACCGGACCGTCGGCGCTTCGCCCTTTTTTGCCGGGGCTTTTGCCTGAGGTTTCTTCGCCGTCGCTCATCTGCCGGATCTCCCATTTTGTGCGCAGCATTTTTTGTTTGCTGCATTGCAACATTTTTGTGCGCTTGCTAATCCTGCTATAGCATGAAATTGAAGGCCGGCTATCCCGCCGCACGGCCGCAGGGGCTCAAGGCCCGGCGCAGGGTTCCGCAGGCGGCGGCGCAGGTCTCGCGAATTTCTTTTCCTAGGAGGATTTATGAAGGGCGTAGTTATCGCATCGGCGGCGCGCACCGCGGTCGGCTCATTCGGGGGCGGCCTGTCGACGGTCGCCGCGTCAGCGCTTGGAACCGCGGCGATCTCCGCGGCGCTGGCGCGCGCCGGGGTCTCCGGCGGCGATGTCGGCGAAGTGGTGATGGGGCATGTCCTCTCCGCCGGTCAGGGCCAGAACACCGCCCGCCAGGCGTCGATGGGCGCAGGGATACCGAAAGAGCGCCCGGCGATGACCATCAATCAGGTTTGCGGCTCCGGCCTTCGCGCCGTCGCCCTCGCCGCGCAGTCGGTGAAGACCGGCGACAATGCGATCGTGGTCGCGGGCGGGCAGGAAAACATGTCGCTGGCGCCCCATGCCACGTTCCTTCGCACCGGGATGAAGATGGGCGACGTCTCTCAGACCGACACCATGATCAAGGACGGCCTTTGGGACGTCTTCAACAATTACCACATGGGCCAGACGGCCGAGAACCTCGCGCAGAAATACCAGATCAGCCGCGACGAGCAGGACGCCTTCGCTGTCGCCAGCCAGAACAAGGCCGAGGCCGCGCGCAAGGCCGGCAAGTTCAAGGACGAAATCGCGCCGGTGACGATCAAGGGCCGCAAGGGCGACGTCATTTTCGACACCGACGAATATATCCGCGACGGCGTCACCAAGGACTCGATTTCCGGCCTGAAGCCCGCCTTCGCCAAGGACGGCTCGGTCACCGCGGCGAACGCCTCGGGTCTCAATGACGGCGCGGCGGCGCTGGTGATCATGTCGGAAGAAGAAGCCGCCCGTCGCAAGATCGCGCCGCTCGTTCGCATCGTCTCGGCCGCCCATTGCGGCGTCGACCCCTCGATCATGGGCATCGGCCCGGCGCCGGCGTCGCGGCTGGCGCTCGAAAAGGCCGGCTGGACGCTCGCCGATCTCGACCTCATCGAGGCCAACGAAGCCTTCGCGGCGCAAGCGCTCGCGGTCGGCAAGGAACTCGGCTGGGACGCCTCGAAAGTGAACGTCAATGGCGGCGCGATCGCCATCGGCCATCCGATCGGCGCTTCGGGCGCGCGCATCCTGACCACCCTCATCTATGAAATGGGCCGCTCGAAGGCCAAAAAAGGCCTCGCCACGCTGTGCATCGGCGGCGGCATGGGCATCGCCATGTGCGTCGAGCGGGTCTGAGCGACAGCTTATTGATCGCCGTCCGTATCTCCGGATATGCGGCGATACAGTAGTTCCAGTTTTGACGGCGACCTGCCCTGCGCGGGTCGCCGATCGCGATTGCCTCGCCGCGGGTCTTGATGCAATTGTCTTTCCCGGTCCGCGACAGGGACCTGGGAGGTTTTCATGACCAAAAGAAATGCAATCGTCACCGGCGGCACGCGCGGCATCGGGCAGGCGATTTCGCTGGCGCTGAAAGAGGCGGGCTGCACGGTCGCCGCGACCTATGCCGGCAATGACGATGCGGCGAAAAAGTTCAAGGCCGAAACCGGCATCAGCGTCTTCAAATGGGATGTCGGCGACTATGAATCCTGCAAGGCCGGCGTCGCCGAGATTGAGAAAGCGCAAGGCCCGACCGACATTCTCGTCAACAACGCCGGCATCACGCGCGACGGCTTTTTTCACAAGATGAAGCCCGAGCAATGGCGCGAGGTGATCCGCGCCGATCTCGATAGCGTCTTCAACATGAGCCATCAGGTGTTCCCCGGCATGCGCGAGCGCGGCTTCGGGCGCATCGTCAACATCTCGTCGATCAACGGCCAGAAAGGGCAGGCCGGCCAGACCAATTATTCGGCGGCCAAGGCCGGCATGATCGGCTTCACCCGCGCGCTGGCGCAGGAAGGCGCCTTCAAAGGCGTCACTGTCAATGCGATCGCGCCCGGCTATATCGCCACCGAGATGGTGGCGGCGGTCGACGATGCTGTGCTGCAAAAAATTATCGCCCAGATTCCGGTCGGCCGGCTCGGCCAGGCCGAGGAGATCGCCCGATGCGTCGCCTTTCTCGCCGACGACAAGGCGGGATTCGTCACCGGAGCGGTGCTGACGGCGAATGGCGGCCAGTATATCGCGTCCTGACGGCGTCCGGGCCGAGGCGGGCGCCTAGAAACCCCGCCATCGCCCGGATTTCGCCCTAAAACCGTGTATCATGGTCGAGGCTGGGCGGAATCGATCCCCCGGCGAGCGGGGCCTTGAATGGCGTTTCGGGTTTCATTGGCGCTGATGGCGGCGGCCGCATCGCTGTTGGCGACGGCGCAGGCGCAAAGCGTCGCGCCCTCATCCCTGCGGGCCGACCCGTTTTCCGCGCTGGTCGGCAAGCGAAAGCCGGCGGCCGAGCGGGTAGCGGCGCGCACCGCGGTCGAGCGCTATGTGATCGCTACCGACGACCGGGTTTTTCTGTTCCAGTCGGACGCCGGCGAGGGCCGGCTGAAATTCCTCTGCGGCGACGGCGACCAGCGGATTTCCTGCGTCATCGACGAGGTTAATCCGGCCGAAGAAATTCATGCGCTGACCGCCGCGCGGGCGTCGCGCGGCGACGTCATCTGGCGCAACAAGGAGGGCGAGACGCTGTTGCGGGTCGCCGCCTATGGCGGCGTCACCGTCGTCTGGCCGGGCGAGACGCGCGCGCACGCAGCCTCTAAATCTTTCGGCGAGGACCCGCCGCTCGTCCTCGATTTCGCAACCGTCGACACCGCGCGCCAACGCGCACAGGCCGCGACCGCGCTGATCAGCGCCAAGGTCGGCGCGCCGATCGTCTTCGATATCGGCGATCCGGGCCCGGACAGCGCCGGCGGCGCTGCGGTGCTCGCCGACGCGGTGGCGCGCGCCGCCGACGGCGTTGAAAGGGTCGCTGACGATCCGACCGGCGCGCGAGTCATCGCCGCCCGCCTCAAACAAGTCCGCCTGCGGCCGATGCCGGGCCCCTCGCTCGCCATGGATAACGAAGTCTTGACCGTCGGCTATAATCCCGCCGGCGATATCGCCGGCCGTCCGTCCTCGGCGCGGGTCGCCAAATTCCTGGAAGAGTCGCTGTAGATTTTCCCTTTTTTAGGGTCTCGCGCGTCTAAAATACGCCGCATTGCCGCTTGATCCTGAGGCTTATGGCCGCCGCCCGTTTCACCTCCGCCGTCTTTGCTCTGCTCGCCGCCGCGCTGATCCCGGCGTCCGGCGTCGCCGAGCCGCCGTCCTTGCGCGATCTTCGCGCGCAGGAAGCCGAGCAGCGCACGCTCGACCGCGAGGCCGCCTATACGAGCGAGGTTTGCGGGCGTCAGATCGCCGCGAGCATCGACTGGGCGAGCGTCAAAAACTGGCCGGCGGGCGAGAGCGTCGCCGAAGCGTGCGACGGCGCCCTCGGGGCGGTTGAAACCGTTTGCCGCGCCGGGCGCAAAACCCTCGTCGACCGCTTTGTCTGCGCCGGCGACGGCTCGGGGCCGTCGCTGTCGGGCAAGACCTTGCGCTACGGCGCCGCACCCGGCCGCAACGGCTATGCGGCGACGCTGGCGACGATCGGCGCGACGGAATAAGCCGGCTACGGATTGATTTCTCCGGGTACGCGGACCATGTGTCCGCTATGCGAAAACATCTTCTCCCGATCCCGTTTCTTCTTCTCGCCGCTTGCGGCGCCGGCCAGCATGAGGAGGTCGGCGAATTCAAGAACGATCTCATCGGCAACGAGATCAAGCTCGAAGCGCTGAAAGACCCGAAGGTCGACGGCGTCACCTGTCATCTCAGCTATTTCGACCGCGCGGTCTGGGACCGGCTCGCCAAGGGGAACTGGTTCGAGAACCCGTCGAATTCGTCGATCGCCTGCCGGCAGACCGGGGCGATCACGATCGGCGACATCGACCTCGACAAAAGCGGCGAGGAGGTTTTCTCGCAAGCCCAGAGCCTGATCTTCAAGCAGCTCGCCGTGCGCCGGATTTACGACGCCGACAACAACACGCTGATCTACGTCGCCTTCACCCGCAAACCGGTCGAGGGTTCGGCGAAAATGTCGATCTCGTCGATCTCGCTCTACGGACAGGACGTCGCCGTTCCCGCGCCATAAGGGCGCGCCTCACCTGAAATTATCCTTGCGCCGCCGGATTTCCGCAAACGCTGCGACGGGATCGCCGGAGGAAAGACCGACGGCGGCCAGAACCCCGGCGTCGGCGGCGCGCAGGAACGGATTGGTGGCGAGCTCCTCGGCGAGGGTTGAAGGGACCGTCGGCTCGCCGCGCGCGCGCGCCTGCGCGATCGCCTCGGCCCGCCGTTTCAGCTTTTCATTCGCCGGATCGACGGTGAGGGCGAAGCGGGCGTTGGCCTGCGTATATTCATGCGCGCAATAGAGTTTCGTCGCCGGCGCCATCGCGGCGATTTTCGACAGCGACGTCCACATCTCCAACGGCGTTCCCTCAAACAGGCGCCCGCAGCCGAGCGCGAAGATGGTGTCGCCGACAAACGCCGCGCCGTCGTCCGGAAAATGAAAAATGATATGGCCGAGCGTGTGGCCGGGCGTCTCGCGCACCAGCGCGCGGGACTGACCGAGCATCACCTTGTCGCCTTCGCCGACAGCGTCGTCGAGGCCGGGTATTTTCGCCGCCTCGCCGCGCGGCCCGATGATGCGGCATCCCCATTGCGCCTTCAGCGCGAGGTTTCCGCCGGCGTGATCGGGATGCCAGTGGGTGTTGAAGATATGGGTGAGCCGCCAGCCGCTCGCGGAGAGCGCTTCGTTGATCGCGGCTGCGTCCGGCGTGTCGATCGCCGCAACCGCGCCGTCGTCAAGGTCGCGGACAAGATAGCCGTAATTGTCGGAAAGGCAGGGGAATTGCCGGATTTCAATCGCCATCGCATCAGGATAGCGGCGGCGGCGCGCGCGGTCCAATGCGCGCCGTCACAATCGCCGGCGACGACGAGGTCGTGCTAGGGTGGCGCCGGCGGCGATCATCAAACGAGGTCTTCCATGACGGTGCAGGGAATTGGCGGGCTGTTTTTCCGGGCGGCGAATCCAGAGGCGCTGACCGCCTGGTACAAGCAGCATCTTGGCGTCGGCGCGGGCTGCGCCGCCGACGGCGCGGGCGCGCCGAATGAATGGGTGTGGGGAACGCTGGGCGGCCCGGTCGTCTTCGCGCCGTTCAAGGCCGACAGCGATTACTTCGCGAAGGACAAGGCGTTCATGATCAATTTCCGGGTGACGGATCTCGATGGTCTCCTCGAACGGCTCGCCGCGGCGGGGATCGAAACCATCACCAATCCCGACTGGAATCAGCCGGGCGTCGGACGCTTCGCGCGCCTTCACGATCCTGAGGGAAACGCGGTCGAGCTGTGGGAGCCGTCGGAATAACGATACGTCCGGCGGTTGTCGCCGGCGCCGGAACAGCCGACAGCTTTAGGCGATGCGCACCGATATTCTCGATCTCCATGATTTCTATCTGAGCCCCCTCGGCGTTGAGGCGAAAGGCTTTGTATCGGCCCGCATATACGAGGCGTGGCGCGATCATGCGCGGTTGCGGATCGCCGGCTTCGGGCACGCGGAGCCTTATCTCGGGCTGTTCCCGAATGCGGAGCGAACGCTGGCGCTTGCGCCCGGCGCGCAGGGCGTCATTCACTGGCCGCCCGGCGGCAAGAACGCCGCCGCCCTTGTCGGCGAATATCAATGGCCGCTGCCGGACGCCTCGATCGACCGGCTGCTGGTCGTGCACGGGCTTGAAGAATCCGACGATCCGGCGCGGCTGATGCGCGAGATCTGGCGGGTGCTGACCAGCGACGGGCGGGTCATTCTGGTCGTCGCGCACCGGCGCGGCCTGTGGTCGATGATCGACACGACGCCCTTCGCGCATGGACGGCCTTATCTGAAACGACAGCTCGAAAAATTGCTGCAGGGCGCGATGTTCCGCCCGACGGCCTGGTCCGGCGCCCTTTACTTTCCCCCGCTCGGCGCGCGATTTCTCCTGCGCGCGGCAAGAGCCTGGGAAAAGGCCGGGGCGCAGATGTGGACAGGACTGTCGGGCGTTTTGATGGTTGAGGCGGCCAAAGACATGATGCAGCCGGTGGCGCGCGCCGCGCCGGCCAAGGCGCGCGTCGCCGCGCCCGCGGTCGCCCGCCCAGCGGCGTCGCGAAGCGGAGTGAACAGCGTGGCGGCGAAAAGCGGGACCGATGACAAGGCTAAGTGAAAAAACCGCGATTATCGGCGTCGGCCTGATCGGCGCGTCGCTGGCGCGCGCCCTGCGCGAAGCGGACCCGTCGGCGGCGATCGTCGGTTATGATCAGTCGGCGGATGTTGGCGCGCGCGCCGTCGCCTGCGGCGCTGTCGACAGCGCCGCCCGCACGCTCGAGGAAGCGGTCAGGGGCGCCGATCTCATCGTCCTTTCAACGCCGGTCGGCGCGATGGCGGCGGCGCTCGCCGAGATCGCGGCGACAGCCGATGACGGCGCGCTTATCATCGATGTCGGATCGGTGAAAGGCGCGGTCGTCGAGGCGGCGGCGCGGCTCGCCTCGCGCGCGCATATCGTTCCCTGCCACCCGGTCGCCGGCACCGAGCAATCGGGGCCTGAAGCGGGATTCGCCGCGCTGTTCCGGGATCGCTGGTCGATCCTGACGCCGCTCGCGCGGAATGACGACGCTTATCTCGCGGCGGTGAAGCGCGCCGCCGGCCTGTGGCGCGCGCTCGGCGCCAATGTCGAGATCATGGACCATCAGCATCACGATCTGGCGCTCGCGATCACGTCTCACCTGCCGCACCTGATCGCCTTCACGCTGGTCGGCGCCGCCGACGATCTTCAAAGCGTCGCCGAAGCCGAGATCGTCAAATATTCAGCCGGCGGCTTTCGCGACTTCACCCGCATCGCCGCTTCCGACCCCGTGATGTGGCGCGACGTCTTCATCAACAACAAGACGGCGGTGCTCGAAGTGCTCGGGCGGTTCACCGAGGAGTTGGCGCTGCTCCAGCGCGCGATCCGCTGGGGCGATGCGGAAACGCTTGAAAAGACTTTCGCGCGCGGCCGGGCGTTAAGGCGCGCGATCGTCGCCGCGGGCCAGGAAAAAGACGTGGCGAATTTCGGACGCGACGAGAAAACGTAAGCGGGCGAATGACCGTCTTCGCTCTCATACTTGCAATCGTCGCGGGATTCGCCGCCCAGCGCGGATCGATCTGCGCGGTCGCCGCGGTGCGCGAACTCGTCATCGACCGCAAGGCGCAGCGTTACGTCGCCTTTTTCGAATGCGCGGCGTGGTCGCTCGCGCTGTTGACAGCAGCGCGCGCGTTCGGGATTTCTCCAAGCGCCGCGCCGCAGGATTATGCGCCCGGATTGATCGTCGCGTTCGGCGGGGCGCTGTTCGGCGCCGGCGCCTTCCTAAACGGCGCCTGCACGTTTGGATCGGCGGCGCGGCTCGGCCGCGGCGAGGTCGCCTTCGCGGCGATGCCGGCCGGTTTCGTCCTCGGCGTCATGATGGCGGCGCAACTTGCGCAGGCGCCGAGCCCGCGCGCGCTCACTGGCGATCCGGCGTCCTCCGACATTGCGGTTATGGGGCTGGTTTTCTTTGTCGGTTTCCAACTGTTTCGCCTCAGCGATGCGGTCAGCGGCCCGCGCGACGCGATCGCGCGCCTTGCGGAACCCGTATGGCGGCCGTCGCTGGCGATGGGCGTCATCGGTCTTACCTCCGCGCTTTTGATGATTTTTTTCGCGCCGTGGCCGTATTCGAAATTGCTGACGGATCTCGGCGTCAGCGCGGGGAGCGATCAGGCGCTGCTCAAAATCGCGCTCGCCATCGCTTTCGTCGTCGGCGCGGCGATTGGCGCCCATACGCGCGGGGTTTTCAAATTCGTCGCGCCCTCGCCGCGCGACGCCGCTGAAAAAGCCGCCGCCGGGGCCCTGATGGGCGCGGGGAGCTATTTCGCGCAAGGCGGCAACGATTCAATGGTGCTGGTCGGCCTGCCGCATTTCTTTGTTTATGCGGTTATCGCCTATCTTTCGATGACAGCGACAATCGCCGCGATCGTCTTCGTCGCCGTCAGGCCGCGTTAGGCCGCGTCCTCGTCCATCTTCACCTTGTGACCCCAAAGGCCGTGGACGTGCCAGAGGACGTCCTCCTTGGTTTTCGGGTCGAGGGTGCGGCCGGCATGCGTCTCATGGCGCAGCGAGATCATGCGGTCGCCTTCAAGATCGGCGGCGACGACTTGAATATTCGGCTCGTGCATGCCGAGATCATATTGCCGGGCGAGCGTTTCGCGCACCCGCCGGAAGCCGCGGTCGTCATGGATCGCTTCGATCTCGTAATGGGCTTCATCCGAATCGTCATGCAGCGCGAACAGGCGGAAGTCGCGCATCACTTTGGGCGAGAGAAATTGCAGTATGAAACTTTCGTCGCGATAATTCGCCCAGGCGTCTTTCAAGACATCGCGCCAGTCGCCCTTGCCGGCGAAATCCGGAAACCAGTCGCGATCCTCCGCCGTCGGATCGGTTGAGATGCGGCGGATATCCTCCATCATCGCAAAGCCGAGCGCATAAGGGTTGATCCCCGAATAACGCTGGTCGTCGAACTCCGGCTGAAAGACGACCGAAGAATGCGAATGCAGGAATTCGATGATCGCGCCCTCGTTGATGAGGCCCTTATCGTAGAGCGCGTGCATGATGTAATGATGGACGAAGGTCGCGCAGCCTTCATTCATCACTTTCGTCTGCTTTTGCGGATAGAAATATTGCGACACATTGCGGACGATGCGCACCAGTTCGCGCTGCCACGGCTTCAAGACGGGCGAGGCTTTCTCGATGAAATAGAGAAGGTTTTCCTCGGGCAGCTTGATGTTCCTCACTTCAAGCTGGCGCTCTTCCGCCTCGCCGTCTTCCTCCTCCATATTGGGGAGCGTCCGCCAGATGTCGTTGAAGGTCTTCTGCTCATGCTCGGCGCGCCGCGCGGCTTTGGCGAGCTGATCGGCCTCGGAAAGACGCGGTGGGCGATTATAGCGAAAGACGCCCTGATCCATCAGCGCATGCGCGCTGTCGAGAATTTTTTCGACCTCCTCAAGCCCGTATTCGTCCTCGCATTTGGCGATGTATTTCTTGGCGAAATCGAGATAGGGGAGGATCCCCTCAGCGTCCGTCCACTGACGAAAAAGGTAATTGTTCTTGAAAAAGTGATTGTGCCCGAACGAGGCGTGCGCCATCACAAGCGCCTGCATCGTCATGGTGTTTTCTTCCATCAGATAGGCGATGCAGGGGTCCGAATTGATGACGATCTCATAGGCGAGGCCCTGATAGCCTTTTTGGTACATCATCTGGTCGCGCGCGAAATGCTTGCCGAACGACCAGTGGCGATACATCAGCGGCATGCCGTGCGAGGAATAGGCGTCGAGCATCTGCTCGGATGAAATGATCTCGATCTGATTGGGATAAACGTCGAGTTTCAAATCATTGAGCGCGATCTCCTCGATCGCGTCATAGGTCGCTTTGAGGCGATCGAACGACCATTCACTGTCGGTGAAGAGGAGGGCGCTCACGCCGCCTCCCGCGTGTTCTTCGCGAACAGCTCGCGGAAGACCGGGAAAATGTCCGAGGGCTTCGCGATGCGCGTCTGCGCGAAATTCTTCCATTTCGGCGCGAAGGTGCGATAGGCGCGCCATAACTCCGCGCCCGAATCCTTGTCGGAGAATACTTCCAGCTCGCGCTCGTCGAGGATTTCGATATAGGCGTAATACTGGCTGATCGGCATCACGTCTTCGTCGAGCATTTCAACGCAGCGCTGCGCGTCGCCCGACTGGGTGTAGCCGTCGGAGGCTTGCGCGACGTAGATGTTCCACTCCGACGCTGAATAGCGCGCCTTCTGGATTTCGAGCATTTTTTCGAGCGCGGTCGAGACAACCGTGCCGCCCGACTGGCGCGAATAGAAAAAGGTTTCCTCGTCGACTTCCTCGGCGTGATGGGTGTGGCGGATGAAGACGACGTCGACGCGCTCATAGCGGCGTTTTAAAAACAGATAGAGCAGCATGTAAAAGCGCTTGGCGAGATCTTTCTCGCGCTCGCCCATCGAGCCGGAGACGTCCATCAGGCAGAACATCACGGCGGCGGTCGTCGGAATGGGCGTTGGCGCAAACGCGTTATAGCGCACGTCGAGCGGGTCGATGAACGGCGCCCAGCGGCGGCGCGCCTCCATCTCTTCGAGTTTGATCAGCAGCGCCTTCTTCTCGGCGATCTCGGCCTCGTCCGGCGAGGCGATGCGTTCAAGCTCGAACAGGCGCTCTTTCAGCTCGTTCACCTCGCGATTGGACGGGCGTTTCAGCGCGAGGCGCCGGCCATGCGCGTTCCTCATGGTGCGGACGAGATTGAGATTGGTCGGCGATCCCGCGACCGTGATCCCGGCGCGCCGCCAGGCGACGGATTTCATGTCCTTCAGCGAGCGCTTGACGAGATTGGGAAGCTCAAGATCCTCAAAGAAAATGTCGAGGAATTCTTCCTGGCTGAGCGTGAACTGAAACTGGTCCTCAGCCTCGCCTGAGTCGGACGCATCCTTGCCGCCGCCCTTGCCGCCCTGCTTGGGCGGCTTCTTGATCCTGTCGCCGACGCCGAATTCCTTGTTGCCGGGCGCGACATAGTCGCGCTCGCCGCTTTCCGGGTCGAGGCGAAAGCGCGGCTCCGACGTCGATTTCGACGGGATCGTGATCTTCTCGCCGCTGTCGAGATCTTTGAGCGAGCGATCGCGGATCGACTTGTTCACCGCTTCCTTGATCTGCACCTTCGCGCGCCGAAGGAAGCGCTGACGGTTGCCGAGCGACTTGCCCTTCGGGTTCTTGCGACGGTCGATGAAGTTGAAGTGATTCATAGTGAAGGCAGTAGGGAGTAGGCAGTAGGCAGTAGCGAGTGAGCCTATTGCCTATTGCCTATTGCCTATTGCCCATTGCCTCCTATCCGGCCTTGTTAACCCGCATATACCACTCGACCAGGCGTCGCACTTGTCTCGGCGTGTAGCCGCGCTCGGTCATGCGGTCGACGAAGTTTTCGTGCTTCTTCTCGGTGTCGCTGTCTTTCTTCGAATCGAACGAGATGACGGGGAGAAGGTCTTCGACCTGTGAGAACATCCGCTTTTCGATGACGTTGCGGAGTTTTTCGTACGACGTCCAGGCCGGGTTCTTTCCGGAATTGGCGGCGCGCGCCCGCAGCGTGAATTTGACGACTTCGTTGCGGAAGTCTTTCGGATTGGCGATGCCCGCGGGCTTTTCGATCTTCGAGAGTTCGGTGTCCAGGGTCTGCCGGTCAAGGAGCTGGCCGGTGTCCGGGTCCTTGAAGTCCTGATCTTCGATCCACGCGTCGGCGTAGGAGATATAACGGTCGAAGAGATTCTGGCCGTACTCCGAATAGCTTTCGAGATAGGCTTTCTGGATCTCCTTGCCGATGAAGTCGGCATAGCGCTTGGAGAGATCTTCCTTGATGAATTCGAGATATTTCTTCTCGACCTCGTCCGGGTGCTGTTCGCGCTTGATCGCGGTTTCAAGAACATACATCAGGTGCACGGGGTCGGCGGCGACCTCATCGGTGTCGAAATTGAACGTCTCGGACAAGACCTTGTAGGCGAAGCGGGTCGAGACGCCGTCCATGCCCTCGTCGATGCCGCCAGCGTCGCGATATTCCTGCATGGTCTTGGCTTTGGGGTCGCTGTCTTTCAGCTTCTCGCCGTCATAGACGCGCAGCTTCGAATAGAGGTTCGAATTCTCGTGCTCCTTGAGGCGCGTCAGCACCGAAAAGCGCGCGAGCAGGTCGAGCGTTTCCGGCGCGCAAGAGGCGTTGGCGAGTTCCGAGCTTTGCAGAAGTTTTGAATAGATCTGCCGCTCCTCGCTGACGCGCAGGCAATACGGCACCTTGATGACGCTGATGCGGTCGAGGAAGGCTTCGTTGTTCTTGTTGTTGCGGAACTGGATCCACTCGCTTTCGTTGGAGTGGGCGAGGATGACGCCGTTGAACGGGATCGGCCCCAGCGATTCGGTGCCGATGTAATTGCCTTCCTGCGTCGCGGTGAGGAGCGGGTGCAGCACCTTGATCGGCGCCTTGAACATCTCGACGAATTCAAGAAGTCCCTGATTGGCGCGGCAAAGTCCGCCCGAATAGGAATAGGCGTCGGTGTCGGACTGGCTGAAATGTTCGAGCTTCCTGATGTCGACCTTGCCGGTCAACGCCGAGATGTCCTGGTTATTCTCGTCGCCCGGCTCGGTCTTGGCGATGCCGATCTGGCGCAGTTTTGACGGGAAGAGGCGCACAACTTCGAATTTCGAAATGTCGCCGCCGAATTCGTCGAGGCGCTTGACCGCCCACGGGCTCATGACGCTGGTCAGCCGGCGCGTCTCGATGCCGTATTTGTCGGCGAGCAGCGATTTCAGATCTTCCGACTGGAAGAGGCCGAGCGGGCTTTCAAAGACCGGCGAGATTTCCTTGCCCGCCTTGAGGACGTAGATCGGATGGACCTCCATGAGGTCCTTCAGCCGTTCAGCGAGCGAGGATTTGCCGCCGCCGACGGGTCCGAGGAGATAGATGATCTGGCGTTTTTCTTCGAGGCCCTGTCCCGCGTGACGGAAATAGGAAACGATCCGCTCGATCGTGTCCTCCATTCCGTAAAAGCCCTCAAACGCCTTGTAGCGGCGGATGGTGCGGTTGAAGAAAATCCGCGACAGGCGCGGGTCTTTTGACGTGTCGATCAATTCGGGCTCGCCGATCGCCTTGACCATGCGCTCGGCCGGCGACGCGTAGAGCATTTCATCGTCGCGACAGC
>MEMM01000032.1:4008-12193 GCA_001767925.1 Alphaproteobacteria bacterium RIFCSPHIGHO2_12_FULL_63_12 | reverse complement strand
CGTGATCGCAGGTGGTCACCAGAAGAGCGCGCTCGGCGTCCGCGCGTTCAATTGCCGAAAGAACGGTTTTGGCGGGCGATTCTTCCGCGTCAACGAATGACCAGCCTTCGGCGCCGGAGAGCACGGCGGAAATTTGATCGCGCACATCCGGCGGCGCTGCGATGCGAATATTCGAAACGCGCCCTGACGACTGAAGCGCGTCGACTACGCGGCGAATGAGAGGTTTGCCGCCGGCGACGAGCAGCGCTTTGTGCGCAACCCCGTCGACCGACGCCAAAGGATCGACTTCGCCGCTCCGCCTGCCCGCAAGAATCAGCGCATCGATGGCGATTGAAAGGGTCGGCTCTGCGGTTTTCATTTTTGGGGTGACAGAAGAATGCGACGTTCAGCTGTCTTCACCTCGCCGCTCGCCGGGTCAAGCTCACGCGCTTCGACCTCAATTCGCCAGCCTGCGGCCGCATCGCCCTCAATTGAAAACAAATTGTAGCGGGCGGGGCGATATTTTCCGTGCGCCGTCGGGTGGGACGCCGATCCGCCGCCGACGACGGGACGGGGACCGTCGCGGGTCTGGACGCTTGCCCATACGGGCCAATGGGTGTGTCCATGCAGGACCAGTTCGACGCCCGCGTCGTGAACGACGGATCGAAGCGCCTTGCGGTCGTCAAGCGCTTTGCGTCGCGGCGCCGCCTCATCGGTCAAAGGGTGGTGCAGGACCAATATCCGGCACTGGCCGGCCGCCCCTTGTGCGGAAAGCGTCCGTCCGATTGCGTCGATTTGGGCTGAGCCGAGCCGGCCGGTCGCAAGGCAGGGAAGTGTGGGCGGCGAGGAGTTCGCCAGAACGACGCTCAACGCGCCGATCTTCCGCACGAACGGAAAATCCTCCGGGCCGCGCGGCGCCCGAACCTGCGGCCCCCCGTCACGTTCTCCCGACATATAGGGGCTGAGCAGGCCAAGCCCGGTATGCCAGGGGGTCCGGACATAGGCATCGTGATTGCCCGGGCAATAGGCGACCTGCGAGTATTCAAAATGGTTGCCAAGCCATTGAAGCGCCGCGCTAAACTCTGATTGAAGGGAAATATTGATGAGGTCGCCCGAGATCACGGTCAGGGCCGGCGCCGCCTGCCGACAGTCCGCGACAATTCGCTCGAGCGGATCGAGGCGGTGGCGATATTTACGGTTGCGCGTCCACGAAAGATACCCAAATAGCCGCTTGCCAAGGAGTTCGCTGGCGGTTGGCGCTGACGGTATCGGCAGATGGATGTCGGTCAGCTGGGCAAGGCGCATGCTGCCGTTTGTCACAAATCCGGGGTGCGCCGCAAGATTTCGAGAGCGGTGGGGCTGCATTTCCGCCGCACATGACAATAACACATAATTTTGTTATCGGATTTATGACGGGGCGTGGCCGGAACTGTTCGTAAACGGGCAGCTTGGCTTTTATGTCTCTCCAGCAGGAATGGCGGATGTCTTCGGTCGGGCTGATCATCAATGGGCGTAGCAGCCGGGTTCAATCGATCCTCGGCGATCTTCTGCATGTCGCCAGGCAATTTCCGAATGTGAGGTCTTGCGTTCTCGATGGCATTGACGGCCTCGATCGAACCTTGGCTGAGTTGAATCGCGCGAAGGTGGATACCGTCATGATGGCGGGGGGCGATGGAACAATTCAGGCGGCCTTCACCGATGCGATCAATATGCGCCGGTTTGAGCACGCTCCGCATTACGTCGCCGTTCCATGCGGCATGACCAATGTCATCGCCGCCGATTGCGGGCTCAAGGGATCGCCGATCGACGCCGTCGATCAGTTCTTGTGGCGTCGCAACAGGGGTGAAGTGAAGCGCGAAAAGCGAGCGTTGATGGGCCTTCGAATCGGCGAACGGAATGCGCCGGTCTACGGCTTCTTTCTTGGCGCAGGGGCGTTCACCGCCGCAGTCAAATTCTCCCGCTCAGAAATTCAGGCGAAAGGCGCCAAAAGATCTCTCGCGATGGGTCTGACGATTGGCGGCGCCATTATGAATGCGGCATTTGACGATCTGCCCAAGGAGCCGCCGCTTGTCGCGGATATGCGGTCCATGCAGTCGCCGTTTCGCGGTCCAGAGCCCATGACGATGGTTTTGATGACGACGCTTCGGCGGCTGGTTCTTGGCGTTAATCCGTTTTGGGGTGAAGGATCCGGCGCTCTCGCAGTTACGACTATCGGATTTCCTGCCCAGAAAATGCTTTCCGCCGCCCCCTCGGTGTTGCGCGGCAAGTCGGAACCTTGGTTCGAGGACGCCGGTTACAGGAGCTGGCGCACAACAGCCCTGGACGCTGATTTTGAAGGGACCGTCGTATTTGATGGCGAGTTCTTCAATGTCTCCAAAGGCGAACGTGTCACGATTGAAACGACGCACGACGCCGACTTCCTGAATTGAGCGGGAAAATTGCAATTACGCCCGAGAGCTATATTGAAAGCGTACTCGGCGCGCCGGTTCCCTTTGCGGCGACGCAAATCGCCAGTGCGCTGCTGATTAGATATCCCGGCTCCGCGATTTTTCTTTATGGATCCGGCATCAGCGTCAGCGCGTCGGAGAAGCCGACTGACATCCTCTTCGATTTTTACGTCATTGCGCCAGATTACCAGCGTGCGAAAATAAATTCGCTCGAACGCCTTGCGGCTCGGTTAATTCCGCCAAATGTCTATTATTTCGAACTGAAAACTGAGGGCGGCGTTCTGCGTTCCAAATATGCGTTATTATCGATCGACGCATTCGAACGACTCGTCAGTCCGGCGACATTCCACTCTTATTTTTGGGCGCGATTCGCCCAACCCTGCCGCCTCGTCTGCGCCCCGGTCGAATGGCGTCCGCGATTGTTCACGGCGGTGCGCCAAGCGATCGAAACGTTCCTGCAACGATCTCAGGGACTTTCAAACGATCCTCTGGATTGGCGTGCGGTCTGGCTTGCGGGAATGAATGCATCCTATCGCGCGGAGCTTCGCTCGGAAACGTCCGATCGTGCGGCATCGCTCATCGAGAATTACAAGGAATGGCCCGAACGGGTCGCCGCTTTCAGCCTCGATCCGGGCGCAAAAAAATCAACCAACGCGGCGATCGCATGGCGGGTTCGCGCGATTGCCGGAGCATTTTTGTCAATCGCCCGTTTGCTGAAAGCGACAACGACATTCAACGGCGGGCTCGACTACATCGCCTGGAAGGTAAAGCGGCACGCCGGCGTCGACGTGAGCGTAAGGCCATGGGAGCGACGTCATCCCTTTCTGTCGGCTCCAATTGTCGCTCTTCGATATTACCGCATGCGCGCGGAGCTGCGTCGCGACGAAAGCCGATAGGCGCTGCTATTTCTTTTCGGCGAGTCCCAGTCTGCCGCCGGCTTTCGCGCGTAGCTTTTCCCACCAAGCCTGGTTGTCGAGATACCATCTGACCGTGCGCCGCATGCCCTCTTCGACGGTCACCAAAGGTTGCCATGACAGATCGCGTCCGATTTTGCTTGCATCTATTGCGTATCGAAGATCATGGCCGGGCCTGTCGGCGACGAAGGTGATGAGGTCCTCGTGGCGGTGATTTTTCGGCGTCATTTCATCCATTATTTTGCAAATGAGGCGCACAAGATCGATATTCCGCCGCTCATTGCATCCGCCGATATTATAGGTCTCGCCGATCATTCCCTTTCGCAGGACGGTCAGGAGCGCATCAGCGTGATCTTCGACATAAAGCCAGTCGCGAACGTTTTCGCCGGCGCCGTAAACCGGAATCGGTTTCCCTTCGAGCGCGGAGATGATCGCGACCGGTATGAGTTTTTCCGGAAACTGGAAGGGGCCGTAATTGTTGGAGCAATTGCTGGTCACGACCGGCAACCCGAATGTTTCATGCCATGCGCGCGCCAGAAAATCAGATGACGCTTTTGAGGCGGAATAGGGCGAGTTCGGTTTGTAAGCCGTTTCTTCCGTGAACAGGCCAGTCGGTCCAAGCGTCCCGTAAACTTCATCGGTTGAAACATGGTGGAAGCGAAATTGAGCTCTCGCGGGCTCGCGCAGACTTTCAAAATAGCGGCGCGCTTCCTGAAGCAATACAAAGGAGCCGACGATATTTGTTTCTATGAAGGCGCCGGGGCCGTCTATCGACCGGTCGACATGGCTCTCCGCGGCAAGGTGCATGACCGCGTCCGGCCGGTGCGCGTCGAAAGCGGCCCGAACCGCCGTCGCATCGCAGATGTCACCCTTGACGAAAATATATTCGGTGCGCGTATCGAACCCCGAAAGGTTGTCGAGGTTCGCTGCGTAGGTAAGCTTGTCGAAATTGACAATTTCGAACCCCTCTTGAAGCGCGCGGCGAATAACGGCGGAGCCGATAAATCCCGCGCCGCCTGTCACCAGCAATTTCATGGCATCCTCACCCAGCGTCCGTTTGAATAGAATGCTGCATATATCGTCATTCTCCCATGCGCCATAGGCGCCCGGAATGAAGGATGGACGCGAAAAGCCCGGCTCGCCTGTCGTATTAGGGTTAATCCGCTATCGGGACCGGCGCGCGATTTGACTCAAGCGGATTTGACTTTGATCGGCGGGAGGGGGGAGTATTCGCTATGCATCTTGCGGGGATAATCGCTCTTGCTTGCGCCTTCTCCTGTGTGGCGGAAACCGCGCTGGCGGCGACATACGACGTTTCCGATGAGGCGCAGCTCAGCGCCGCCCTCGAAAGGCTCGGACCGGGCGATGTCGTGCAAATGGCGCCGGGCGTCTATGGCGCGATCGCTTTAACCGGCGTCCATCTTTCCGCCCCCGCGACTATACGGGGGACGAACCCGTCGGTGCGGCCTGTGATCGCCGCAATCGACCTTCATGATGTTAGCGGCATCGTCTTTTCCAATCTTGAGATCGTCTATGGCGCGACGCAGGCGCCATCTTCGACATATGCGGTCTACGTGTTCAACGGCTCTGACATCGTTTTTGATCAGATGGAAATATTGTCAGCGCCGGATGGTGTCATTGGGAATGATGCAGAAGCGCTCTTCATTCGAAACAGCGCACGCGTGTCTGTCACCAATAACATGATGCACGACGTTTTCCGTGGCGTCGCCGTGTTCGATTCGGACGACGTGACGATCCGGCGCAACATCATCACGGGCGTCGGCGCTGACGGCGTCGTCGGGCGCGGCGTCGTTCGCTTCAAGGTTCTTGAAAACTACTTTGCAGATTTTGCGCTTGTCGACCCGGTGCAACAGCACCCCGATGCGATACAAATCTGGACGCGCGGAGCGTTTCGGGCCAGCCGGGATGTGGAGATCGCCGGCAATATTGTCCGGCGCGGCGCCGGCGACCCCAGTCAGGGAATCTTGATCAGCGGATCGGAGTATACGACGACCGACATTATGATCGAACGCAACATCATCGAGCAGTCGATGGGGCAGGGAATAGCCTTGTCGAACATCTCAAACGCCATAATTCGAAATAATTCTGTTCTCCCGTTCGATTATGTCGGCGACGCTCCGGCGATTGACATACGCTCCCCGATGGGAAATGTGAGCGTCAACGCCAATCTCGCCATGGCTTACCGGCTCGATCCGGCGGTCGGCGCCGCTGACAATGTAAAGCCGGACTATTTCAATCCATGGACGCCGGCGTTTGTCGTCAATTATATTGTCGATCCTGCGGCGCCTTTTGCCCCGGCAGATTTTGAAGCGCTGACACTTGCCGGCGCCCATGGCATCGTCCGCGATCTATGGCTCGGCGATCCGAACGCGCCGGATCGATCCTTGACGCCGCCGCCGGTCATTGTCGATTTCGACTTCGCCCGCACGCCTGTCGATCGCGCGCCCAATCCAGTTCAGATCGCGCCGGCGACCGATAAATACGGCGCAAGCTACTTTTCAACCGATGTTAGCCCGAAGTTGACCGCCGCGCTCAGTCTCATGATTGAAGCGCGATGCAGGCTCCCGTCAACGGCGGTGGGCTACAGATATGTCGCTTCGGTATCGAGTTCCTATAACCTTCGGGTCGATCGCGATCACATCATATTTTCAGTCTGGACAGCATCGGGCGTCACGCGTCTGGACGCCAGGGCGCCCGTCATGCTCGACCTTGCCGCGCATGATCTGACGGCCGCCTATGATGGAATCGCCGGCGTCATGACGGTTTACGTAGATGGCCGCGAAATCGCGCGCAGGGCGGCTCCGACAGGGCCGATCGCCTATTATCCAAGCTACAGGCTATTTGCCGGCGGCGCGCCATGGGGAGGCAGTTTCGACGGCGGCGTTGAAACGCTCAAGATATCGCGTTAGTCGGCACCCGCCCTTTTGGCGTAGCTCCACGCCATTTCAGCCAGCGGCGCGACGGACTCGCCCAGTTTGACGCCTTCAGGAGAAGAGGCGTTGCCCTGCAAGGCGCGCGCGTAAACGCCTTGCGCAATCGAGGCGAGGCGAAACATGTTATAGGCGAGACAAAAATCGAAGTCGGCGACGGACTCGCGCCCAGTCTTGCTGCAGTAGCGTTTGACAGCTTCATCCAGGGTCGGAATGCCGAGCGCCTGCAAATCGAGGCCGGCGAGCCCCCCGCGTATCGTCGGCGGGAAATGCCAAACCATCAGAAAATAGGTGAAATCTGCAAGCGGATGCCCGAGCGTTGAAAGCTCCCAATCGAGGACGGCGCGAACCTTCGCCGCTTTGGCGTCGACAATGACATTGTCAAAACGAAAATCCCCATGAACGATCGTCACGGCGTCGTCCGCGGGAATGGCGCTCGGCAACCATGCGATGAGACGGTTCATGGGTTCGAGATTCGCCGTTTCAGCGGCTTTGTATTGTTTCGACCATCGATCGATCTGTCGTTCGAAGTAATTTCCCGCTTTGCCGTATTCGGCTAATCCTGCGGCGTTGAAGTCAATTCGATGTAGCTGCGCGATCACGTCGACCAGTTCGAAGAATAACGCTCGCCGTTCCGATACCGCGACTTCCGGAAGGCTGGCGTCCCAGAATATCCGCCCCTCCACGAAATCCATGATGAAGAAAGCGGTGCCGATAACCGTGTCGTCTTCGCACAGCGCGTAGGTCTTGGGGACTGGAAATTTTTTAGCGCCGAGAGCCGTCATTATCCGGTATTCGCGGTCGACAGCGTGGGCGGATGGGAGAAGTTTGCCGGGCGGCTTCCGGCGAAGAACATATTTCTTCGTTGGCGTCGTCAGCAGGTATGTCGGGTTTGATTGTCCGCCTTTGAATTTTTTCACGTCAAGCGGGCCTTTGAACCCCTTGACGTTTTTGGCCATGTACCGGGCAAGCGCCGCTTCGTCGAATTTCAGCCGCTCCGGCGTATCGGTGACGCCGGAAAAATCGGGGGGTTGCGACATGCGGAAGGCTCCTTCAAGCGGTGGGCGTCACGCGAATAATGATAGAGCTAGTCCCATGGACGGCAAGATCGATGCGCATGCTGGCAGGGCGCGAACCCTCATACGCAAGCCCGCCGATGACGGCGATGGAAATCCAGAAACGCGGCGACGACCGCGGCCGGCGCTTCGGTTTGCGGGTAATGGCCGATCTCATCGAGCAGGACCGCGTCGGCATTCGGCGCGAACTCACGATAATGACGATACAGGTGCGCGCCGGAAACAGGGTCCGCGCCGCCGTCAATCAGGCGCAGGGGGACCGAAGACGCCCGCAGCGCGCCGACCCACCGCTCACGGTTTTTGCGGCGTTCCGGAATGTAAGCGAGGAGCTTATGCAAGATGCGCCTCCCGCCGCCTTCCTGAATTAACGCCCAGTAAGCATCGAGTTCTTCATCTGACGCTTTGGTGTCCGCACCGAATAGCTCGTCGAAAGATTTTCTAAAGCGCGCGCGCGACATTACTAATCCAATCAGGAATCCAAATGGAGTAAGTCCGAATTTCTGGACCGGCCTGGCGCGGTGGAGCTCCGGAAAAAGGCCGCCGTTCAAAAAGACAACCGACTTTATGGCAAAGCTCAAGGCGCCATCGTTTTGGCGCGCCAGCAATTCCTGCGCGACCGTATCCCCATAATCATGCGCGAGGATGTGGGCTTCACTGACGCCGAGATGTTCAAGCAGCGCTTCTTGAAAATCGGCTTGAGAGAAGATCGAATAGGCGATGTTGCCGGGTTTTTCCGAAAGACCGAATCCTAGCATGTCGAGCGCTGCAAGCCGGAAATGCGCAGCGATGTCCCGCCAGATGAAATTCCAATCCCATGA
>MEMM01000032.1:0-3929 GCA_001767925.1 Alphaproteobacteria bacterium RIFCSPHIGHO2_12_FULL_63_12 | reverse complement strand
GCCGGCGATCAGCTCCTTCGCTTCCTGCCGCCACAGCGCGAGCGAGATCATAAAAACGCTTTCAGCGCCCGCCACGCGATATCCCGACGGTAAAATCCGTCGGACCAGTCGATTTCGCCTACGCCCCTGTATGCGCGCTCGACCGCGTCGCGAATGGTGTGACCGCGCGCCGTAATATTCAGAACGCGGCCGCCGTCGGCGATCAGCGCACCGTCGCGCATTTTGGTGCCGGCGTGAAATACGACGACGCCGTCACAAGCTTCAGCGCGTTCAATCCCCGCAATCGTCGAACCCTTTGCATAGGCGCCCGGATAGCCATTCGCAGCCATGACAATGAGCGCGCAGGCGTCGCGCGACCATTCGAGTTCCCCCGGTTTGAGAGCGCCTGTCGCCGCTGCGTGCAGCACCGGCAAGATATCGCTCTGCATCAGGCGCATCATCACCTGGCATTCCGGATCGCCGAAGCGAACATTGAACTCAATGAGCTTAGGCCCATCCTCGCAAATCATCAGACCAGCGAATAAAACGCCCTTGAACGGACGCCCGCGCCGCGCCATTTCCGCGATGACCGGCTCGATGATTTTCTTCATAGTCTGGTCGTGGATTGCGTCGGTGAAAACCGGCGCCGGCGAATAGGCGCCCATGCCGCCCGTATTTGGACCCTTGTCGCCGTCAAACGCGCGCTTGTGGTCCTGAACCGCGATCAGCGGGACAGAAGTTTTACCGTCGGCGATGACGAAGAAACTTGCTTCTTCGCCATCGAGGAATTCCTCGATGACGATCTCGCGCCCGGCCGCGCCCAGCGCTCCGCCGAGCAGGTCGTCAACTGCGGCATCCGCTTCCGTCAGAGTTTCAGCGATGAAAACACCCTTGCCGGCGGCAAGCCCGTCTGCCTTGACGACAAAAGGCGCTTTTTGGGTCCGGAGATAATTCCTGGCGGCGGCCGCTTCCGTGAACCGGGCGTAGGCCGCGGTTGGCGCGCCGACCGCGGTTGCGATCTCCTTCATGTAGCTTTTTGACGATTCGAGCGCCGCGGCGCCGGCGCTCGGCCCGAAGCACGGGATGCTGGCTTGCGCTAGTCGGTCGGCGAGGCCCGCGGCGAGCGTCGCTTCGGGGCCTACGACAACAAGATCGACCCCATGCCGGCGGGCGGTCATCACGATTGCGTCGATATCGTCCGCGCTGACGCCGGTCGGTTCTCCGAGACGATTGAGGCCCGGATTGCCCGGCGCTAGATAAAGCTGGGTGAGGAGCGGGCTTTGCGCAATTTTCCATCCGAGCGAATGTTCGCGTCCGCCGCCGCCGACAAGCAGAACTTTCACCTTTGGCTTCTCCCTTCAGCAAAAAGCGTTTAGGCGTCAGGCCGGACCGGATCAATGCCGACAGACACCGAGACTGACGCGATAGAGTCATTGCCAGAACCGCCCGCTGACGCCGCCGCGCCTGACGTCGCGGCGATCAGCGGCGAGCGCCTGCCCTATCCGCCAGTCAACCGGAGATGGCGAACGCCAAAGGCTTTCCGGCCGGCGCACCGGTCGCTCCTTCGCTGGCAGACGCGGTTGATTGATAGGCTGGCAGCAAATCCAGTCAGACGACGGCGTTCAGCGCTGAGCGGTGCGATCCTCCTCAATCTGGCGATGCTCGCGGTCCTCGCCGTTTATGGACGTGTGCGAATTTATGTTCCGAACAAGCCCGCCGAGTCCATTTCAGTTGTCTTTGTCGACCTTCCGGTTAGTCCGCCGGTGGTGGACCTTCGTGACCCTGAAATTGCGCCCGAACCCGAACCCGTCGAAGAACCCGAGCTGAAGCCCGAGCCGGAACCGACGCCGACGCCCAAACCAGAACCGAAGGTTCAGCCGGCGCAAGAACCGGAGCCTGAACCTGAACCGACGCCAGAGCCCGAGCCGGTGATCGATCTGACGCCAGAGCCGGCTTTTGCGCGCCCATCTGACAACGAGAATGCGCCGTTCATTCCGGAACTTGCCCCGGCGGCCCCGCAGCCGACGCTCGACGAGCCGCGTTCTGGCGATATTGAGGTTACGGGAGATCAGGCGCCCTCAAAGGTCGATCAGCCGTTAGTATCCGTGGAGCCTGAAGCCAAACAGAAGGAATCCAAGAAGGATTCCGGCGACGAGGAAAAAGAAGGCGACGAGACCGGAGCGGGCGAAGTAGCCGCTGGTCAAAAGGAAGATCGCGAGCTGGCGCCGGTCGCGGCGAGCAAGCCTGCGCCAGTCAAGAAGCCCACGACTGGCGACGACATGTTTGATGAAGAGCCCGTCTTCAATGGACGCCGCCTTGCGCTTCCGTCTGTCGATCTGCCGAAGGGTGACGCCGCCGCTATCCCCGGAACATCTGGGGTCGTTGCGATTTATTGCCCGGAGGAATTCACCGACAAAGAAAAGATCGCCGAATGCGCCGGACGTCCTGAAATCCGTTCAGGGTGGCGGCCCGGATCCTCCGGCGAGGATTTTTCGAAAGCCGCGGCAGCGCTCAAGAACAGGAACAAGCACGGCGATTTTTCAGATGATGCGGTGACCTTCGGCCCGGAAATTGCGCGACAGATCGAACAACGCCGCCGCGTTGAAGATCTGGAAGATTTCCGCAAGAGCCAGGACCTTGGAAACGCCGGAATCGCGCCCGATCCTGCTTCCGGAACACGCCCCGATCTCACGCCGCCGGTAGCGGATCCGTCATGGACCCGCCGCGACGATCCTCTCGTCGATCAAAAAGACGTCGAAAAGCTGAAGCGCGAACTGGAAGAAGCCGAGAAGAAAAAATCACCGCAATGAAAAGGGCCGGGGAGAACCCGGCCCTTTGAAATTTCAATCAGGTCGACGGAGTTTATTCTTCTGCGGCGACCATGACGAACTGGCGCCCTTTTGCCTTGACCGCAAAATGCACGCGCCCGCCCGACAACGCGTAAAGCGTGTGGTCGCGGCCGATTCCGACGCCGGCGCCGGGGTGATATTTGGTGCCGCGTTGGCGAACGATGATGTTGCCCGGAACGACTGTCTCGCCGCCGAACTTCTTCACGCCCAAGCGCTTCGATTCTGAATCGCGTCCGTTCTTGGACGAACCGCCTGCTTTTTTATGCGCCATGATCCGTCTCCTTGATCCTATTCTTCGTCCGCGCGCGCGCGGTCAGTTTTCGCACGCGGCGGCTTGCCCGCGACGAGTTCTTTCGCCTGCTCGACCCATTCGTCGCGCGTCGCGCGGCCGTGAAGCTCAAGCGCCTCATCCATTTTCGCCACGTCCGCTTCCGACATCTTCGCGATTTTTTTCAGCGAAGTGACGCCATAGCCCGCGAGTTTTTCTTTCAGCTTCGGGCCGACGCCGCCGATCAGCGAGACGTCATCGACGAAGTCGGCGGCGGGCGCCGTTTCTTTCTTCGCGGCTGGCTTTTTGGCGGCGGCCTTTTTCGCTGACGGTTTCGCGCCGTCGGTCAAAATGTCGGTGATTTTCACGACCGTCAGAAGCTGACGGTGGCCCTTCTTGCGGCGATAATTCTGACGGCGGCGCTTTTTGAAGATGACGATCTTCGGGCCGCGCGCCTGTTCAACGATTTCGGCGGCGACCGATGCGCCCGCAACCAGCGGCGCGCCGACCGTGACAACCGCCCCATCGCCGAGCATCAGAACTTCTTCGAGGGTGATGATGTCGCCTTCGTCGCCGGGGAGGCGCTCGATTTTAAGGACATCGTCCTTGGCGACGCGGTATTGCTTACCGCCAGTCTTGACGACTGCGTACATGATCCGACTCCTGTCCGCGCCTGATGCGCGAGCGTCCTTTTTGACCCCGGTTTCTGTCGCCCGGTTTCTGATGGAGGCGGCTGACTAGCCCTTGAGGCCATGAAGGTCAAGCGCCGGATTTTCTTGGCGTCCGGGCAGGGGTAGGCTCGGGCCATGAATTACCGCCACGCTTAACCTTCA
>MEMM01000031.1:11830-19831 GCA_001767925.1 Alphaproteobacteria bacterium RIFCSPHIGHO2_12_FULL_63_12 | reverse complement strand
TGCAGGTTGCAGGTTGTAGGGAGAGCGAAGCGATCTCCCGCCACACGCACCGCACCCGATGAAAACCTTCCGTCTCGCATTCCTTCTCGTCTTGGCGGCATGCGCCGCGCCGGCGGCGATCATCGATGCGCGCGACGCGCTGCCTGAGCCGGTGACCAATAACGCTGTCGCTTTCGGGCGGGACGCGAAAGGCGAGGGGACGATTTACTCGTTCCTCGGCCTTGGGCCGGGAAAGACGTGGAAAGACATCACAACAAACGCCTATGCCTGCGTCGAGGCGACGCTCGACTGCCGGAAAATCGCCGGTCCGCCGGTCGAAAAAGGCCGGCTCGCCAGCGTCGCGGCGAGCGTCGCCGGCAAGATCTATCTTTTCGGCGGCTATACGGTCGCTGAGGATGGCGCCGAAAAGTCGACGCCGGAGGTATTCAGATTCGATCCGGTGACGGAGCAATATGCGCGCGTCGCCGACATGCCGACGCCGGTCGATGATTCAACCGCGATCGTGCTCTTTGACCGTTATGTCTATCTCGTCTCGGGCTGGCATGACGACGGCAATGTCGCGCTGACGCAAGTTTACGACGCGAAGGACGACCGCTGGTTCCGTGCGACGGATTTCCCCGGCGCGCCGGTCTTCGGTCAGGCGGGCGGCGGCTCGGGCGCGCATCTTTTAGTGATGGGCGGCGTCAAGGCGGTCGCCGGCGATGACGGCAAACGAAAATTCGTCGCCAGCGATGAGGCGTGGATCGGCAAGGTCGCGCCCGGCGCGCCGGAAAGCATCGAATGGTCGCGCGCGCCCTTGCCGCCCGTCGGCCCGTTCTACCGGATGGCGGCCAGCAGCGGCCGCGATCTCATTTATTTCGCGGGCGGCGGCGACAATCCCTATAATTACAATGGCGTCGGTTATGACGGCGTTGCGGCGAAGTCCTCGGACAGGCTGATCGCGTTCGATCCGGAAAAATCAGAATGGACATTGGTGGGCGATATGCCCCCGTCGATGGATCATCGCGGTCTTGTTGCGGGGGAACACGGACTTTACATCGTCGGCGGCATGGGCCCCGATCTTTCCGTGTCAAGATCGATCACGCGCATCAGGATGGAGCGTTAAATGGAGCGCATTTCTTCTTCCAGATGTTTCGGCGGCGAGCAGATGGTGTGGAAACATCAAAGCCGCGCGCTTTCCTGCGACATGCGCGTTGCGGTTTTCACGCCGCCTCGGGAAAAGCACGGCGCCGGGCCTTATCCGACGCTGTACTGGCTGTCGGGGCTTACTTGCACCGAGGATAATTTCACCGTGAAGGCGGGCGCGCAGCGCGTCGCGGCCGAGCTTGGGATGATGATCGTCGCGCCGGACACCAGCCCGCGCGGCGACGATGTTCCAGACCTTGAGCCCAAGACCTATGATTTCGGCAAGGGCGCCGGGTTTTATCTCGATGCGACGCAGGCGCCGTGGGCGCGGCAATACCGCATGTATTCCTATATCGTCGACGAGCTCCCCAAACTGGTCGCGGAGAATTTTCCGGCCGATGCGGCGCGCACCGGCATCTTCGGGCATTCGATGGGCGGCCACGGCGCCTTGACGATCCATCTTAAAAATCCGGACAAGTTCAGATCGTGCTCGGCCTTCGCGCCGATCGTCGCGCCGTCGCTGGTTCCGTGGGGGAGGAAGGCGCTTTCGAATTATCTGGGACCGGATGAAAAAGACTGGGCGCCGTATGATGCGACGCGTCTAGTCGCGGATCGCGGGGCGAGCAAGGCGCATATCCTGATCGATCAGGGGACGGGAGATCAGTTTCTCGCCGAACAATTGCTGCCGGAAATTTTTGCGGCCGCCGCACAGAAAGCCGGCCAGAAGCTGACGCTCAACATGCGCGACGGATATGACCACTCGTATTTTTTCATGGCGAGCTTCATTGACGATCATCTGCGCTGGCATCAAAAGGCGCTGGCCTAACGCGCCCCTCACAGCGGGTATGTGCGGTAGCGCCAGCAAACGGGAACGGACAAATGACGCGCAAAACCGCCGCCATACTCGCCATCGGCGATGAGCTTCTCTCCGGCCGCACGCGCGACTCCAATATCGGCTACCTCGCCGCATGGCTGACCGAGCGCGCCATCGCGCTCAAGGAAGCGCGCATTGTCGCCGATGACGAAGCGGCGATCGTCGAGGCGCTGAACGCGCTGCGCGCCTCTCATGATTACGTCTTCACCTCCGGCGGCATCGGGCCGACGCATGACGACATCACCTATGCCGCGGTCGCCAAAGCTTTCGGGCGCGAGGTCATCGAACATCCGCAGGCGTTTGCGATGATCCGCGCCTGGTATGAAGCCAGGGGCGAAGAAGCGACCCCCGCGCGCCGGCGCATGGCGCTGATGCCGGAAGGGGCCGAGCTGATCTTGAACCCGGTTACGGGCGCCCCCGGCGTCAAAATCGGCAATGTGTTCGTGATGGCCGGCGTCCCGGGAATTTTCAAAGGCATGCTGACGGCCGTCGAGACCGTGCTTGAGCGCGGCGTGCAAATTCATTCGCGGGCGGTGACGGCGCTCCGGCTCCCGGAATCGCGCCTTGCCGATCAGCTGCTGGCGATTCAGACCGCGCTCAACGGGGTCTCGATCGGTTCTTACCCGATCGACGGCGATGAAAAGGGCGTCACCATCGTCGCCCGCTCGGAAAACCCGTCGCTGGCGGAGGCGGCGATCGCCAGCGTCACCGCCGCGATGCGCGCCCTTGGGGCCGATCCCATCGAGGGCGAACGTCCCGGAAGGTGACGGACCGGGGCGAGCTGGCATATGATGACGCCGGAATTCCCCCGGCAAAGGAGACAGGCCGATGAACAGGGCGGCGATCATTCTACTGACGATTTCAGCGGCGGTTTCGGCGCCGTCAGCTTTCGCCGCGGGCAGCGGCGGCGCTAGCGGGCTTCCCGCGTCGAGCCGCCCCGCCGTCGATCCCGCCGCCGCCTATCAGGAAGGCGTCGAGGCGCTGAAAGCGAAAGACTACAAAAAAGCCGAAAAGAAATTCGGCGACGTACTTTCCGTCGCGCCGGAAAATCCTGAGGCGAATTACTACATGGCGCTCGCGAAGATCGGAAACGGCAAGCAGAAGAATTCGATCCGCTTTCTGGAAAAGGCGATCAAGGAGCGGGCGAATTTCGTTGAGGCCCGGGAAAAGCTCGCGCTGGTCTCGATCGACCTTGGCGACGCCGAGACCGCGCGCGCGCAACTGACGGCGATCGAAGGGCTGAAGGCCGACTGCGCCGCGGCGGGCGATTGCGAAGACGCGTATAACGCCCGCGTCGATCTCGCGATCACGCGCATCAACGAGGCGCTGTCGCCGCCAGCGGCCGAACCTACAAGCGACGCCGCGCCCGCAGGAGACGCGGCGCCTGTCGAAGACCAGCAGTCCTCGCTGTTCTTCGCGCCGCGCGACGAAGGCGTCGCTCGATATATGGCGGCGGTGCGCCTCATCAACGAAGCGAAATACGAAGGCGCGATCGCCGATTTGTTGATGGCGCAGGCCAGCGTCGGCCCGCATCCGGATATCCTCAATTATCTTGGGTTTTCGCACCGCAAGCTCGGCATGATGGACAAGGCGCAAGACTACTACGCGCAGGCGCTCCGTCTCGATCCCGACCACAAGGGCGCCAATGAATATCTCGGCGAGCTTTATCTTGAAATCGGCGATCTCCGGCGGGCGAAGACGCAACTTGCAAAACTCGACGCGATTTGCCGTTTCGGCTGCGCGGAGCGCGAAGATCTGGCGCGCCTGATCGAGCGGCGCGAGGGCGCGCTTGCGGCGAATTAGTTTAATTCCCGGCGTTTGCGCGGCGGTTCTTTTCTCCGCCGCCGGCGCCGAACCGCTCCCCGAGGCGCGATGGCTGGCGCCCGGCGCCAACCGCGTGGCGGCGCTGACGCTGTCGCCCGGCGAGTGCGTTTCCTTACGGAATAATGCCGATACGGACTATTTATCCGAGATTGGCCGCGCCGCGTTTTCAAGTCCCTTGCTGCTCGGAGGACCGGCGGCGCGCGGCGGGCTCTCCTGCGCCTCGTGTCATGTCGACGGCCGGTCGAACCCGAATTTTTATCTTGAAGGCCTTTCCGGCGCGCCCGGAACCGCGGACGTTACCTCGTCGATTTTCTCCAGCGTGCGCGACGACAGCGTCTTCAATCCAGCGCCGATCCCGTCGCTGGTCGGCATCGGCAAGAATAAGTCCTTTGGAACGCGGGCGCCGCAGCCGAGCCTTCATGCCTTTATCGGCTCCGCGATCGTGGAGGAATTTCAGGGGGCGCAGGTCCCGCCCGCGGTGCTCGACGGGCTCGTCGCTTATATCGCCGGCATGGACGCGGCCTATTGTCCGAAAGCGCCGTCGGCGCTGACGCCTCGCCGCGCGATGGATGATGTGAGACGCACACTAGCGGCGGCGCGCGCGGCGTCGGCCAAGGGCGACGAAGCCGCCGCCGATTTCCTGCTGGTCAGTGCGCAGGCGGCGCTCGGGCGCAATCACGCGCGGTTTCCGGGCGCGTCCTCGGCGACCTTACGCGACAGCCTTGAGACGCTTTCCGGCGACATCGGGTCGGCGCGCGGCCTGATGAAAGAGCCGCAATCGCTCGCCCGCGCGCTTGACGAATATTCCACGCGTGCGAAGAGGATCGGCAAGCGCCTTGAAAAGGCGCGCGGTCAGTCGCTGTACGACCCGCAACGGCTCCGCGCCGAAATGGGTGAGGAATGATCCTTCGTCATGCTCAGCGTTTTTGATATTTTTAAAATCGGGATCGGCCCGTCGAGTTCGCACACCGTCGGACCGATGCGCATCGGCATTCGCTTTCTCACCGAAGCAGGTGAGGCGGGCGCCCTCGCCGGCGCGGCGCGGGTCAAAATCGACCTGCACGGATCGCTGGCGCTGACCGGCATCGGGCACGGCACTGACAAGGCGTCGATCCTCGGCCTTCTCGGCTTTGCTCCCGATGAGACCGATCCCGACGAGGCGGCGGCGGCGGTCGCGCGCGTCAAATCGAGCAAGCGGCTGAAGCTTTGCGGCGGGCCGGAAATCGACTTCGATCCGGCGCGCGATCTCGATCTGCGCGGCGACATCATTCCGACCGTGCATCCCAATGAAATGCGCCTCGCGCTTTTCGATGCGCGCGGCGAAACCCTGTTCGAGCAAGTTTATTATTCGGTCGGCGGCGGCTTCATCGCCAGCGCAAAACAGCTCTGCGCGCCGGCGCCCGGCGACATGATCAAGGATCCGCACAAGAGCCCCTACACCTTCGGGTCGGCGCGCGAATTGCTAGAGATCGCGAGACGCGAAAATCTCGCGATCGACGAGGTTATCTTGCGCAATGAAGACGCGATCCGCCCGCGCGACCAGACGCTCGCCGGGATCGACCGCCTCTGGGCCGCGATGCGCGACTGCGTAGCGCGCGGCCTGAAGACGACCGGCGTATTGCCGGGCGGGCTTGAGGTGAGGCGCCGCGCGCCGTCGCTTTACAAAAAGCTCCTTGAGGCGCCGCTCGCCAATGAGCGCGAGCAGCTGTTCGACTGGTTGAACGTCTATGCGATGGCGGTGAACGAGGAAAACGCCGCCGGCGGGCGCGTCGTCACCGCGCCGACCAACGGCGCCGCCGGCATCGTTCCCGCCGTGCTGAAACATTATTGCGAGGAAAGCGGCGCGCCGCATACGGACCATATCCGCCGGTTCCTGGTGACTGCTGCCGGGATCGGCATGCTTTACAAGCAGCGCGCCTCGATTTCCGGCGCCGAAATGGGGTGTCAGGGGGAGGTCGGCGTCGCCTGCTCGATGGCGGCCGGCGGTCTAGCGGCGGTCTGGGGCGGCACGCCCGAACAGGTCGAGCACGCCGCCGAAATCGGCATGGAGCACAATCTCGGCCTCACCTGCGATCCGGTCGGCGGCCTCGTCCAGATCCCCTGCATCGAGCGCAATGCGATCGGCGCGGTGAAGGCGGTGAACGCCGCGCGCCTTGCGCTCCGCGCCTCCGAAAGTCACAAGGTCTCGCTCGATCAGGTGATCGAAACCATGCGCCAGACGGGCCTCGATATGTCGCGCAAATACAAGGAAACGAGCGAAGGCGGCCTCGCCGTCAACGTGGTGGAATGTTAGGTTTCTCGCTGATGCTGGACGCCATTCGGAAAATATTCAGCGGACCGGGGAATAATCGCGTGGACGACGCCGCGCGCGAGATGCCGATTGCGATTGCGGCGCTGCTGGTTGAGGCCGCGGTCGCCGACGATAATTACGCCGATACCGAGAAAGCGCTGATCCAGCGATTGCTGGTCGAGGATTTCGCCGTCGCCGCGACGGATGTTGCGGCGGTGATGGCGGCGGCGGAGCAACGGCAGAAAGACTCGGTCGATCTTTACCGTTTCGTCCGCGTCGTCAAAACCCTGCCGCCCGCGGGCAAGATCAAGCTGGTCGAATCGCTCTGGCGCGTCATCTTGTCGGACGGCGAAAGACAAAGCGATGAGGATGCGCTGGTCCGGCGCGTCTGCGGCCTCATCAATGTTGAAGATATCGACAGCGGGCTCGCGCGCCAGCGGGTTCAAAAAGAGCTGGAAGCGTAGGACGGCACGCCCTAGGCGACTTTTTCCTCGGCCGGCGTCTCATCGGCGCCGATTTCGAAAACCGTCGGGGCGGGGTTTTTCGGCAGCGGCGTGAACGGCGATTTCTGCGCCGCCGGCACCGGCGGGCTGGTCAGGATGCGATAGAGGCAGAACGCCGAAAAGAAGACATAGATAACGGCGACGTAGACGAAGAGCGAGGGCGGGCCGAAGATCGACATGACGATCGCGCCGAGCGTCGCGCCGACGACCGAGCCGCATCCGTGCAGCAGCAAGAGCCCGCCATTGGTCGAAACCGCTTCGCCTGCCTGCGCATGATCGTTGGCGTGCGCGGCGTTGAGGCCGAACATCGGAATGACGAACGCGCCGAAGAGCCCGCCAAGAACAAGGAGAAGTTCAGCCGATTTGCCGCCGAAAGCGGCGAGGGCGAGCGCGCTGGCGATTCCGAACAGGGACGCGCCGAGCATGACGCGGCGGCGATCGATCCGGTCCGACAGCCATCCGAGCGGCCATTGCAACAGGGCCGCGCCGATGATGACGACGCTGATGAAACTCGCGATTTGCGCGTTGTTATATCCGAGCTTTTGCGCATAGACGGCGCCGACGCCCCAGAACGACGCGTTCGCAAGGCCGATCATCGGCGCGCCGACGGCGGCAACGGGCGATAATTTGAACAGGCGCGGAATATTCAGCCGGGCGGTTTCAATCGGCTTTGGCGCATCGGTTTTTGTCAGCGCGACCGGAACCAGCGCCAGCGACATCAGGATCGACACCATGGCGAAGAGTTGAAAATCGGCCGGGTTGGCGGTCGCCAGCAGAGCGTTGCCGGCGGTCGTCGCGGTCAGGTCGATCACCCGGTAGACGGAAAGAATCTCCCCGCGATTGGCGTTGGTCGCGCGCTCGTTGATCCAGCTTTCGATCACCATGATGAGGCCAGCGAAACAAAATCCGGTGACGCCGCGCAATATCGCCCACATCCAGACGTCGACATAGAGCGGATGAATGAGCGCCGCCGCCGACGCGATCGAGGCGAGCGCCAGAAAGGTGCGTATGTGGCCAACCGATTTGATGAACGACGGATTGAAACGGCAACCGAGAACGAACCCGGCGAAATAGGCCGACATCAAGACGCCGATCAGCGATGTCGGAAATCCTTCGATATTGGCTCTGACGGCGAGCAGGGTGCCCTGAAGCCCGTTGCCGGCGAGCAGGATCGCGGCGGCGACGAGCAGAGGGAATATGGCGGATACGGCGCGAAACATGGCGGCGACCGGTGAGCGGCGGCGGAGCAGGGCGTCTTCGCGATACGCGCGTGCGGCGGCGCTTTCAAGGCGGAGAGCGGTCCGGCGCTTTGCTCCGGGGCGCGATGAATGCTAATCGCGCTCTTTCCGCGGCGGGCGTGGCGGAACCGGTAGACGCAACGGACT
>MEMM01000031.1:3658-11798 GCA_001767925.1 Alphaproteobacteria bacterium RIFCSPHIGHO2_12_FULL_63_12 | reverse complement strand
CCTTCCAGCGGCGCGTCGATGCTGGTCGGGCGCCGGATGCTTTGCGCATTCGCCCTAAAGGGGCCAGCTTGCCCAAGTCCCGCCGCATCCGCGATCGCCGCCAGCGCGCGGTCGGCGTCTGCGAATAGTTTTTCATAACAGACGAATTTGACGTGCTGCGCGCTCTGTTCCGCATGGGAATAGGCGTCGATCCAGTAGCGCAGCCAGAAATCGGGGCTCGCGGCCTCGCTCGCGGCGGCGCCGCGTCCGGCGAAATCGATCGGGCGAAAATTCGCGCCGAAGTCGAAATGTCCGATCCACTTCATGTAATCGCGCGCGAAGGCGTCGTCGTCATGCAATGACAAGAAACGCTGGTGCTGCGTCATCAGCGATCTGACATGCGACTGCGGCTCGCGCAGGCAGATGAAGATCGTCGCATCCGGAAAGATCGCGCGCAGCGCGCCGATGCGGCTGATATTGGCGTTGTTCTTGGAAAGATAGCGCTTCGGATGGCCCTCATTGGACTGAACGGCCGAGAGCTTGCGCACCAGCTTGACGAAGGCGTCGCGGAATTCACCGGTGACGGCGTCCGCGCCGAGCGGCGACAAACGATCGTCTTTCAGATAAGTCTCGCCCAGATAGGAAATCCACGCGACTTCCTCGAAGGCCTCGGGGCTGTCGAAGGTGATCTCCATGCCGTCGCCATGGGCGCGCTCGCGCGCCGCGCCCGTCTGACGCGAGGACTTCGTCAAAGATGCCCAGAACAAAGGCGCAAGAACGAACGGCATCTCGCGATAGGTGAACGCGGCGAATTCGCCGGTCTTGTAGAGCATTTCGAGGAGCAGGGTGGTTCCGGCGCGCGGCAAGCCGGTGACGAAAACCGGACGCGCAGCGGCAACCTTTTCGAATTTCGCGGCGAACATGTCGCTTTCGATCTCGCCGAGCGCCCGCTGCAAGATCGGATGCGCAAACGCCATCCGGTGCAGCAACCGGTCGGCGAAGGAATAGTCGCTCCTGGAGTTGTTATTTGCGCCGGCCATGCCGGACCATGCCGTAGATGCTCAAAATGACGATGACCGCGAGGAGCGGCAACGGCCTGATCGAATATTCAACCAACTCGTTGAACGGCCACGCGACCAGCGACACCAGATAAAGAAACAGCGCCGACGCCGCGACCGCGACGAGGATCTTTGCAAAGATGACGCCGACAGAGCCGATCATCGCAACGCTCGATTGTTGCATCGCCGCCGCCTTTTCATCGTCCGACATCGACGTCGACTGCACGACGGCGAGCGAGCCGCGCACGGTTTCCTGCATCGCCCGCACATTCGCGAGCGATTTCAGCGCGACAAACGCCTCATAAAAGATGAGACCTGCGACGATGACGGCGATCAGCATCAATTTGCGGGAGCGTCCGGCTGTTTTGTTTCAGCCGCGACCGACGTCGCTTCGGCGACGGGCGCCGCGCCGCCCGCTTTTTTCTCGCGGCGTTTGCGCAGCATGGACTTCACCGGATACCAGATGAGGCCGGCGATCATCATGAAAAAGGCCGCGATTGCGCCGAAGATCGATGCGATGACGCCAAGGCCGAGCCCCGGCCCGATATAGGCGGCGGCCGGCGTCGCGATTAGGCTCGCCGCCAGAACAACCCCGCACAGTCCGAAGACGGGCGCCAGACGTAATCTCATTTTCATTCCCTCCAACTGCTTCGACGGCGAGAGGCTCGCATCAGCCGCCGCCGTCGCCCCGGCGGTTTTGTTTTTGCCACTGTCCGCGCCGACATGCACCATTTTTATGCGCCATCCGCGGCGCAGGGCTTCGATTTCCCGCCGAGATAATCAACCAGCGGATGAATTCGACTTGGTAAACGCCCCAAAGGATGGGCGCGAAGCGTTAAGATTGCTGTTACCGGCGTCCGATCGGCGTGTAGTCCCTGGTGGCGGCGCCGGTGTAAATCTGCCGCGGTCGGCCGATTTTCTGGCTGTCGTCCTCGACCATTTCCGACCACTGGGCGATCCATCCGACGGTGCGCGCGAGCGCGAACAGGACGGTGAACATCGCGGTCGGGAAGCCGAGCGCCTTCAGCGTGATGCCGGAATAAAAGTCGATATTGGGATAAAGTTTTTTCTCGACGAAGTAGGAATCCGACAGCGCAATCCGCTCAAGCTCCTTGGCGACTTCGAACAAGGGATCGTCCTTGACGCCGAGCGCGTTCAAGACTTCGTGGCAGGCCTTCTGCATCACCTTCGCGCGCGGGTCGTAGTTCTTGTAGACGCGATGCCCGAAGCCCATCAGGCGGAATGGATCGTCCTTGTCTTTCGCGCGGGCGATGTAATGCGGAATCCTGTCGGGCGTCGCGATTTCTTCGAGCATGTTGAGCGCGGCTTCGTTGGCGCCGCCGTGAGCAGGGCCCCATAGGGACGCAATGCCCGCCGCGATGCACGCGAACGGATTTGCGCCGGAGGAGCCCGCAAGGCGCACCGTCGAGGTCGAGGCGTTCTGCTCGTGATCCATGTGAAGGATGAATATCTTGTCGAGCGCATCGGCGAGGAGGGGATTTACGACATATTCCTCGGCCGGAACGGCAAAGCACATCCGCATGAAATTCTCGGTGTAGCCGAGATCGTTGCGCGGAAAGACAAACGGCTGGCCGGTCGAATATTTGTACGCCATCGCCGCGATCGTCGGCATTTTCGCGATCATCCGATGGCTGGCGATGCGGCGCTGCTTCGGGTCGTTGATGTCGGTCGAGTCGTGGTAAAAGGCGCTGAGCGCGCCGACGACGCCGACCATGATCGACATCGGATGCGCATCGCGACGAAAGCCGTTGTAAAAATTCTTCAGCTGCTCATGCACCATCGTGTGCATGGTGATCGACTGCTTGAACGATCCAAAGGAGTCGGAGGTCGGCAGTTCGCCGTGCAGCAGGAGATAGGCGACTTCGAGGAAATTCGACTGCTCCGCCAGCTGTTCGATCGGCACGCCGCGATACAGCAGGATGCCCTCGTCGCCGTCGATGAAGGTGATCTGACTCTCGCAACTCGCGGTCGAGGTGAAGCCGGGGTCGAAGGTGAAGAGCCCGGTGTCGGTGTAAAAGCGCCGGAAATCGACGACATTCGGCCCGTGCGTTCCGCTAAAGACCGGCAGATCGGTGGTCTTGCCGTCATAGGTGAGGGTCATCTTGCCTGCCGGCTTGAGTTTGCTGTCCATCGCGGGCGCTCCGTTTGTGCGTTGCGGCATTTTATGTTGCGGTGCGATCATAGTCAGAAACGCCGCAGTTTCCAGACCGCAGGCCACAATCTAAAGTTGCCGTCTTTCGGACGGCTTAATACTATAACCTGTTGTTTTTACGGGGAAACGGCATCTTCAATCCGTCCGAGGCCCTGTTCACGTCCAAGTGCATACAAAACCTCGCCGAGGGACGGCGCGGAATGACCCGCGGTCAGCGCCGCCCGCAGGGGCTGACCAATGAGGCCAAAGCCGATCGCCCGGTCCGCCGCGAAATCCTTGAGGGATGTCTCGAGCCCTTCGGGGCTCGACCAGTCGGCGCCGGCGAGCTTTCCGGCAATTTCGGCAAGGAGGGCGCGCGCGCCCTCTTTTTCGAGCGCCTTGCCGGTCTTGCCGGAGAGGTCGAGCGGGCGCGCCAGGAAAAGAAAGCCGGCGGCGTCGACGATCGCGGCCAGCGTCGGCGCGCGCTCTTTCAGGAAGGGGGCTGCACGCAACAGCTGAGCACGGCGCCCGTCATCGAGCGCGACGCTCGCGCGCGCGAAAAACGGCGCAGACTTTTCAACGACGGCGCGATCGTCGAGCGCCTTCATGTAATGCGCGTTGGTGTGTTCGAGCTTGCTGAGATCGAGCCGCGCCGGCGCGCGGTTGATCCCGGCGATGTCAAACCATTCGAGCGCCTTGACGCGTGGAATGATTTCATCGTCGCCATGCGACCAGCCTAGGCGGATCAAATAATTGGCGAGACCTTCCGGCAGAAACCCAAGATCGCGATAGGCGTCGACGCCGAGCGCGCCATGACGCTTTGAAAGCTTGGCGCCGTCGGCCCCATGGATGAGCGGAACATGCGAAAAGGACGGGATCGGCCAGTCCATCGCCGCGTAAATCTGCTGCTGGCGCGCCGCGTTATTGAGATGGTCATCGCCGCGAATGACGTGGGTGACGCCCATATCGTGATCGTCGACGACGACGGCGAGGTTATAGGTCGGCGCGCCGTCGCTGCGCAGAATGATCAGATCATCCAGCGCGCTGTTGGGAAATTTCACAATTCCCTGAACGACGTCGTCGACGCTTGTTTCTCCGTCTCTCGGCGCGCGAAAGCGGATGGTGAAGGGGACGCCATCAGGCGCCGTGGCGGGGTCGGCGTCGCGCCACGGGCTTTCGAAGCGCGATTTCGTTTCGATGGCGCGCAGGCGCGACGCCTCGATCTCGTCGGTCGTCATGTAGCAACGGTACGCGGCGCCCTTGTCGAGAAGCGCGTACGCGATTTCCGCGTGGCGCTCCCGCCGCGCATATTGCGAGATCGGCTCGCCGTCCCAGTCGAGGCCGAGCCAGGAGAGGCCGTCGATGATCGCCTCGACCGCGGCTTCATTGTGCCGCGCCCGGTCGGTGTCTTCGATGCGCAGGAGAAATTTTCCGCCGCGTCCGCGCGCATAGAGCCAGTTGAACAAGGCGGTCCGGGCGCCGCCGATATGAAGATAACCGGTCGGCGAGGGAGCAAAGCGGGTGACGATTCTGGTCGGCATGATTGGGGCGGGCGATCTCTTATGCTTTATGATATAGGCCGAAGCGGCTCGCCATTAGCATAGCTGTCGGCAGGGGGATATGGTCGAAACCGCAGCGCCGACGTTCTTTCCCTCGAGACTTCGCGGAGGCGCGCGGGAAATCCTTGCTGCCGCCGGCGTGCGGTTGGCGGCATGGGCGGACGCAGAATCGTTGCGCATCGGCTTATGGGCGCCGGCAGCGCTCGGCGCCGGCGCGGCTGTCTATTTTCTCCTGCGGCGCGAACCGCCGGCGGTCCTTGCGCCGACGTTCCTGATCCTTGCGGCGGTGATCGGATGGCGCTGGCCGCGGCTGCGGACGTCGATGATGCTGGTGGCGTTCGTCTGCGCGGGATTTGCCGTCGCCGATCTTCGAACCATGGCGGTCGCGGCGCCAAGGCTCTCCCGCGAAATCTCTTTCGCGCAAATAGAGGGCCGGCTCGTCTCAATCGACGAGGCGCCGAAAATGCGCCGTCTTGTCATCGAGGTCAGCGCCATCGACGGGCTGGCCCACGACGAGACGCCGGCGCGCGCCCGCGTCTCTTATCGCGGCAAGGAATTCAATGCGGCGCCCGGCGATCTCATCCGCTTGCGCGCCAGTCTGTCGCCGCCGCCGCAACCCGCGGCGCCCGGCGGGTTCGATTTCGGCCGGCAGCTTTATTTCAAGGGAATCGGCGCGGTCGGCTTCGCGGTCTCCGCGCCGACGATGCTAGCGGAGGCAAAGCGCCCGCTTCTCGCCTCGGCGCGCGCGCGCATCGAAGACGCGCGGGTCGTGCTGTCGCGCCGCATCATCAAAGCGGCGCCGAGCGACAGCGGCGCCATCGTCGCCGCCGTCGTCACCGGAAAGCGCGAAGCAATCAGCGAAGAGGCGGATGCGGCGTTTCGCGATTCAGGTCTGGCGCATCTGTTGTCGATTTCCGGCCTGCATATGGGGCTCGCCACAGGGCTCATCTTCTTCGCCGTGCGCGCAATCCTCGCCCTGATCGAGCCGCTCGCCCTGACGCAGCCGATCAAGAAATGGGCCGCCGGCGCCGCGCTCGTCTCAGGGTTTCTTTATCTCCTGATTTCCGGCGGCGACTGGCCGGCAGAGCGCGCCTTCATCATGTCGTCGATCTTCTTCATCGCGATCATCGCGGACCGGCGGGCGCTGTCGCTCCGCAATGTCGCGATCGCCGCTTTCATCATCATCTTGATGTCGCCCGAGGCGGTGCTGCATCCGGGCTTTCAGATGTCGTTCGCGGCGGTGACCGCGCTGATCGCCTTTTACGAATGGGCGAGCGCGCGCGCTGATCCGACGCGAAGTTTTCGCTGGGATGCGCGGCTGCGCCGCTATGTTTTCGGCATCGCCGTCACCGACACGATCGCTTCCGGCGCGACGGCGCCGTTCGCGCTCTATCATTTCAATCGCACGGCGAATTTCGGTCTCGCCGCCAATACGATCTCGATTCCGGTCATGGGGTTCTGGGTGATGCCGGCGGCGATCTTCGCGCTCATTTTGATGCCGTTCGGGTGGGATGGCCCGTTCTGGCGCATCGCCGCTTCGGGGGTCGAAATCATTCTCGTCATTGCGACCTGGACGATGAACCTGCCGGGCGCTGTGACCATGTTCCCGCACTGGCCGCCGACGGCGCTCGGCGCGCTGACGCTCGGCGGGCTTTGGCTCTGCTTGATGTCGGCGCCATGGCGGCTTGGCGGGTTGTTTATGTTGCCGGTCGCCGGGGCGCTCATCCTCGCTAATCCGCATCCGTCGGTTTTCGTCAGCGACAGCGGCGACAATGCCGGCGTGCTGTTCACAACGGCGGAAGGAGCGCGGACCCTCGCCGTCTATGACAAGAGAAAAACAAAATTCGATGTGGAAGTCTGGATGGAGCAGGCCGGCATCGATGTCCGGCGCGCGAAATCGTCGCGTCTTGCCGACGCCGCCGCCTGCGACCGGCGGGGTTGCGCCGTCCTGATCGACGGCGCCTGGATCGCGATCTCGGGCGAGCGATCGGGATTTGACGATGACTGCGCGCGCGCCGACGCGGTGATCGCGCTTTATCCGGTCGCGCGGGCGGAACGCGAGAGCTGTGGCGCGTTGCTGATCGACCGCCGCGACGCGTGGAATGCCGGCGCGCATGCGCTTTATATTTCGAAGGGCGAGGTGTCGGCGGTCAGCGCCGCCGACAGGCGCGGCGTGCGTCCGTGGACCGCCGCTGCGCAAGCGCAGCGATGATCACGGTCTTGTAAGCGCGACGCAAATTCATGTCTCGTTGATCCTTCGTGACGCCGCCTTCGGCGGCTCCTCAGGATGAAGAGTTTCCTCGATCGCGCTTCATCCTGAGGAGCCTCGCGCAGCGAGGCGTCACGAAGGGCGGATAGGCGCCTAGCGCTAATATTTCCGCATCAATCCGACAAGCCGGCCCTGAATCGAGACGCGATCGGCGCCGTAGATGCGGGTTTCGAAGGAAGGGTTCGCCGCTTCTAGCGCGATCGACGCGCCTTTCTTGCGCAGGCGTTTCAGCGTTGCTTCCTCGCGATCGACGAGGGCGACGACGATGTCGCCGTTGGTCGCGTCATCGGCGCGCTGGATGATGGCCAAATCGCCGTCGAAGATGCCGGCGTCGATCATCGACTCGCCCTGCACCTCAAGCACGTAATGCTCGCCCGATCGCAAGAACGCCTGCGGCGCGCCGATGCGGTCGACCTCATGCTGGATCGCCTCGATCGGCGTTCCGGCGGCGATGCGGCCAAGGACGGGAAGATCGTTGGTGATCGAGCCGGGAAGAGAAGGGCGGCCCTTGGCGGCGGCGCCTCGGCCGCGGCCGGCGAAATTCGGCGTCACCACCGAGGGCGCGAATTTCGGCGCCTGCCGCTTGGCTGTCGACGCCTGGTCCGGCAGGCGAATAACCTCCAGCGCCCGCGCCCGGTTCGGGAGGCGCCGCAGGAAACCACGTTCCTCAAGCGCCGTGATCAGCCGGTGAATGCCCGATTTCGAGCGCAGGTTCAGCGCCTCCTTCATCTCGTCGAAGGAGGGCGAAACGCCGGTGGCCATGATCCGGCCGTTGATGAATTGCAGCAATTCGTGCTGCTTTTGCGTGAGCATGGGGCGAGCCTCCGCTCCTGGACCTGATGAAAACGCCGCCGCTTCGTCCTTGCAGGCCCGAAACGACGATAGAACAAACCATCAACGTTCTAGTGTTGTTCTCATTGGGGGTCAAGAGCGCCTTCGGCTATCTGCCTGATTCGGAACGGGGTTCAGGCGTTTTGCGCCGGCCGGATCAGCGCCTTCGTCGCCGCCGTCACATCGCCTTGCCGCATCAGGCTCTCCCCGACGAGGAAGGCGCCCGCGCCGGCGGCTTTGAGGCGCACAATATCCGCGTGATCGCGGATACCGCTTTCGCTGACCAACAGGC
>MEMM01000031.1:670-3619 GCA_001767925.1 Alphaproteobacteria bacterium RIFCSPHIGHO2_12_FULL_63_12 | reverse complement strand
AGGGACGCGTCCCGCCAGCCTTTCGGTCGCGCAGATATCGGTGACGAAGGTTTTGAGGTTGCGATTGTTGATCCCGATCATTGCGGGGCCGAGCGTCAACGCGCGCTCGATTTCCGCCGCGTCATGGGTTTCGATCAATATGTCGAGGCCGTGTTGGCGCGCCGCCGCGGCGAGCTCGCCCGCCTGCGCGTCCGACAAATTCGCCATGATGAGAAGGATGCAGTCGGCGCCCCAGGCGCGCGCTTCGACCACCTGATAGGGGTCGATCATGAAATCCTTGCGGATGATCGGCAGCGTCGCCGCCGCGCGCGCCGCGCGAAGGTGATCGGCGGAGCCCTGAAAGCTCGGGCCGTCGGTCAGCACCGAAAGACAGGCGGCGCCCCCCTCGGCATAAGCGCTGGCGAGCGCGGGCGGGTCGAAATCGGCGCGAATGAGACCTTTCGAGGGGCTCGCCTTTTTGATTTCCGCGATCAGCGCGACGCCGTCCGCGCCCTTGCGGCGCAGCGCTGTTTCAAAGCCGCGCGGCGGCGGCGCCTCACGAGCGAGCGCTTCGAGCGCGCTGATCGGCGCGCTGGATTTGGCGAGCGCGACTTCGTCTCGTTTGTAGGCGATGATGTCGTCGAGAATGGTCATGCCGCGCCTTCATTCGAAATTGCGACGAGCTTTGCAAGGGCGTCGCGCGCGCGGCCGCTGTCGATTGAATCAGCGGCAAGGCGCGCGCCGTCGCGCAAAGTCTGCGCCTTTCCGCCGACGATCAGCGCCGCCGCCGCGTTGAGGATCGCGATATCGCGATAGGGGCCGCATTCGCCGTCGAGGAGCCGGCGTAACGCAGCGGCGTTTTCTTCAGGGCCGCCGCCTTTCAGATCCGGCGCGGCGGCGCGCGGCAGGTCCGCGTCCTCCGGCTCGATCTTGAAATGGCGCACGGCGCCGTCTTTCAGTTCACTGACAAAGGAATGCGTCGTCGTCGTCAGCTCATCGAGGCCGTCGGCGCCTGCGACGACCCAGGCGCGTTCGGCGCCGAGCAGGCCGAGCGCCTCTGCGATGGAGCCGGTCAGCGCGCGGTCATAGACGCCGATCAGCTGACGTCTGGCGCCGGCGGGATTGGCGAGCGGCCCAAGCGCGTTGAAGATCGTCCGCACGCCGAGTTTTCTTCGGACGGCGGCGACATGGGCAACCGACCGGTGATGATAGGCAGCGAACATGAAGCCGACATTGGCGTCGGCGATGCAGCGGGCGATGACCGTTTCCGTCGCATGAAGATTGACGCCGAGCGCGGCCAATACGTCGGAGGAGCCCGACCTTGAACTCGCCGAGCGGTTGCCGTGCTTGGCGACGGGGAGACCGCAACCGGCGACGATCAGCGCGGCCGCGGTTGATATGTTGAACGTATCGGCGCCGTCGCCGCCTGTGCCGCAGGTGTCGATCGCCTCGCTCGGGGCTTCGACCCGGATCGCCTTGGCGCGCATCGCCTCCGCCGCCGCGACGATTTCCTCGACCGTCTCGCCGCGCGCCTTCAGCGCCAAGAGGAAATCGGCGATCTCATGTTCCGCCGCGGCGTTTTCAAGCAGCAGATCGACGGCGCGCCGCATTTCTCCGCGCGACAGGGCGCGCCCGCTTTTGGCGACCGCCAGCAGTGCCGAAAATTCGGTCATGCTCCGGCCTTGGCCATCATGTCCCTGAACAGCGCTGTGTTGAGAGTCGTCGGATCGGTTCGACGAGAGGGGTTCACCAATACGCCGTTGAGGTCGTAGTCGGTCGCGAAAAAGCCGTTATTTTGGTAGCCGGTGGGGAGTGGGGTGGCGTTTTGATCCAATCGAGTTGCGGCGCCAAGGTGTCCACCGCCGATGTCATTCGGAACGAATAACTCCCGAGAGTTGCCTCCAGTTACGCCGCGATTATACGCATCCATCGCCAAAATCGCGTAGTATAACTCATTAGAAATTGCCACTATTATTCCCCTTCCTTAAAGTCGCGACCAATGATTCTTTGGCCGAGCGGAGCAGACAAATCCTCAGGCCATTTGCTGGGCTCCCGAAGTGTTTCATTCTCGAAATTGCCCAACCATGAGAGCCTATGCTCGATCGCTTCCGTCAGCGGGGTTTTCGGATCGACGATTTCGATCGAGAGGCCTAGAAACTTCGCGCCGGACCCATGCGTCTTCGCCAAATTGTCCGGATCGACCTCATAGACGCTCGCCGGATCAGCCTCGTCACGGAACGCGGCGATCTTGGGGTATGATTGGTCAAGCGTCCGGATGCCAGGGTTCTTGCGCGGATATTCGCGGGCGCCCGACGCCGCCCTCAGAAGGCCGATCGTCGTTTCATCCGCATCGCCCGCGACTGGGATGCCCCAAAGCAGACCAATGATGACAAGATAGTCTTGGAGCAAGATGAACAACGCATCCGCCTTACCGCCGAAGTCTACGACGGTTGCCTCCATCTTCAGCGTGCGGCCCATCATCATGCGAGTGAGGGAATTCGGCGTGTAGCTGGCCTTCATCTCGTTGACGGCGAAGCCTTCGTAATCCTTGCCGTCGAGGCGCGCCCGCGCGATCACCTTGAACCGAAGATGCGCCACGCCGCCGCCCGGCCCGCCGCACCCCGCAAGCCCCATCCCCGCCACCGCGGCGCCCGCCGTCTGCATCAATCTGCGTTTGGTCAGCATCGCTTCAGCTCGCTCCCTTCGCCCTTGATCTGTTCTCCGCCGCCGCAAAAAAGTTCTTCACGATCCCGGCGCCGAATTCCGACGCGATGCTTTCGGGATGAAACTGCACGCCCGCGATCGGCAGCGAGGCGTGTTCGAGCGCCATGATCTCGCGGTCGTCCATCGTCTCGGCGGTGATGCGCAGCGAGTTCGGCAGGCTATTCCGTTCCGCGATCAGCGAGTGATAGCGCGTCGCCGTAAAAGGGTCGGGAAGGCCGGCGAACAGGCCGTCGCCGTCATGGCGGA
>MEMM01000031.1:0-662 GCA_001767925.1 Alphaproteobacteria bacterium RIFCSPHIGHO2_12_FULL_63_12 | reverse complement strand
CGTCTTGCCGTGCATCTGCCGTCCGGCGCGAACGATCCGGCCGCCAAACGCCTCGGCGATCGCCTGCAGGCCGAGGCAGACGCCGAAGACCGGAACGCCCGTCTCCGCCGCAAGCCTGATCGTTTCGATGCAGATGCCGGCGTCCTTCGGCTCACCGGGGCCGGGCGACAGGACAATCGCCCGCGCCGGTCCCTCGACCGCTTGCCGCGCCGAAATCGCGTCATTGCGGACAACCTCGACCTTTTCCCCCAGCCCGCCGATGAGGTGGACGAGGTTCCAGGTGAAGCTGTCGTAGTTGTCGATCAGAAGAATCATAGCAGGCACAATGCGTCAGGCGGGCGGCGTCCGGCAATATGCGGGAAGGCGCCGCGAAATTGATGACTTCGGGGGACGATCTGGTTCAAAAGACGCCATCTCGTCGCGTCAGCGCCCGTCATTCCGGCCGGCGCCGCTCACAGGAAATTGAGCTGATCTTGCCGCTGAATTCGCCCTCATTGAAAAATCTCGGCCGCTCGCGCCGGCTATGGGCGGGCGCGGTCGCGGCGGTTCTCGGCGCGGTCGCGGGCGTCGCCGGGGCGGCGGTCTCGGGGCGCATGGGCGATGCGAGCGCCGCTTATGCGGCATCGCTGGACTTGCGGGACGCGCCTTTGATCGGGGCGGCG
>MEMM01000030.1:48870-51401 GCA_001767925.1 Alphaproteobacteria bacterium RIFCSPHIGHO2_12_FULL_63_12 | reverse complement strand
ATGGACAACGGCGTCACCTCGTCGGAGCTCTCCTGGATTCTCGAAATCAACAAGGACATGCTGGCCATGCTCACCGACATGGGCGGCGAGATTTACAAGACGTACCGGATCTATGAGCGGGCGATTTAGAACGCGTTCCAGTCGACATTTTTCGCCCTGAGCTCCAGCAGAGAATACCGCCCCGTCTTCAGCGCTTGCAGATAGCTTTCACGGACGATTGTCCGCCACTCGTCGTCGGATGGGCGGGGAACACGCGCAAAGCGCGCGTAATCATCGCGATGGATCGCAGCGATCCGCCCGACATTAAAGACTTTCACCGGCGCCTTGAACGCTTCGGCGTCAGCATCAGCCTCGGAAATTTCATAGGTCTCACAGGTGTAATCACGTTCGGTTTCGACGGTAATTCCATCGCGAAAATATACATGCACGAGTTTATTCCCGTGACGCGCCGCACAGCCCGGACCTGCGCTTGACGCCGGTTCAAGAACATCTCCGGCGACTGGGAAGATGAAGCCATTCGAGAGACGCATGCTGGCGACAAGGAGCGAGCCGCAAGACTCATCGTTTGATTTGTCGATTGCCGCGCAAGCGTTTGCGACCCAGCGCGCAATTTCCTCCGCCGCTGGGCTGAGAACATACACGACTCCCATGAGGCCGCGTTCATGATAGACGCAGCGTTTGACATCGAACCCTGCATACGCGGCATCCGGAACTGTCGTCATCGCACAATTCTGCTCGACGTACCGGCTTCGCGAAAGGTCGCCGATGGCGGCAAGCGCCGCACGGTAGGCCGGCGTCTCGATAATCGGTATGAGCGGCGATGCGATGGGATCGGAGGTTGCAGGCGCTTCGGCACGCCCCGAAATCGGTTCTGGCGGAGCCGAAGCGCAACTCATCATCGCAAAGGATATTAGGACACACGCCGCATATTTCATCATCGCCGCCCCCTCAAGCTCACCGCAAAAACGGCTCATCAAAACTGCGCAATTTCCGTGAATGCAGCGTGCCGCCTTCGGCTTCCGCGCGCAGGAGTTCGATCGCGCGCAGGCCGATCGCGAGGTGTTCGGAGACGCGCGCCTGATAGAAAGCGTCGGCCATGCCGGGGAGCTTGATCTCGCCGTGGAGGGGGCGGTCGGAGACGCATAGGAGCGTGCCGTAGGGGACGCGGTAGCGAAAGCCGTTGGCCGCGATCGTCGCCGATTCCATGTCGATGGCGATGGCGCGGCTCTGGTTCAGCCGGACCGCGATCTTTTCAAAATCAAGCTCCCAATTCCTGTCGCCGGTCGTCACCACCGTGCCGGTCCGCAGATGTTCTTTGAGCTGACTTTTCGGGATGCCGCCGACTTGTTCGACCGCCGCCGTCATCGCGAGCTGCACCTCGGCGATTGTCGGCAGCGGGATCGACGGGGGAAGCGCGTCGTCGAGGACGTTGTCTTCGCGCAAATATGCATGCGCCAGCACATAGTCGCCAAGGCGCTGCGTCCTTCGCAATCCGCCGCAATGGCCGATCATCAGCCAGACATGCGGGCGCAGGACCGCCAAATGATCGGTGATCGTCTTGGCGTTCGACGGGCCGACGCCGATATTGACCAGCGTTACGCCCTCATGCCGGCCCTTGACGTAATGATAGGCGGGCATTTGCGGCTGTTTGGCGAGCGGCGGCTTTGTCGGCGCTGCGCCTTTCCTGGTGATGCGGTCGCCGGGTTCGATCAGCGCCTCGATCTCGCCCGCCTCGACCAGCGCTCGCCCTCGCTCGACGAATTCGTCGACATAGCGCTGATAGTTCGTGAACAGAATGAAATTCTGATAATGCTCTGGCCGCGTTGCGGTGTAGTGCTGGATGCGGTGGAGCGAATAATCGGTCCGCTCCGCGGTGAACAACGATAAGGGGAGCGCGCCGCCGCGCTCTAAAATCATGCCGCCGTCGACAATGACATCGTTCGTCGCGATGAGGTTCGGCATGTAGAAATAATGCTGAAGATTTTCGCGCTGCTGCACCGACAGCGACGCCGTCGCCTGTTCGAGCGCAAAGGTCAAAGGGATCGGCGTCCGCGACCGGCCGACGAACAGCTTGGCGTCGAAACTCTCGCAGATGCGCCGCAGCTGGTCTTTCAGATAATTGGCGAAGAGCTGCGGCTCGGTGATCGAGGCGCCGTGCAGGCTGGAGGACGCGACCTGGCCGAGCGCGAGGCTTCCGGTCTGGATCGAGCGCTCGGCCGGAACCTCAGCGCACAGATATGGATAAGTCGGCGCGGCGAAGGGGCCCGCGGCCAGCTTGCCGGCGACAAAATCGTCGAAGCGCTTTTCGACCGCGTCGATCGCCTCGTCATAGAGCTTGGTCAGCCGGAGGATCGCGACCTCTGGCGTTGGGCAATATTCAAGATCGTCGGCGGGCGCGCCCGATGGCGGCTTTATTTTCATGGATCGTCCCTGTTTTTTTATTTGGCAGGGACAATAGCGGCATTCCCGGCTGGCGCCAGCGGGGTCACCCTGGCGGGCAGGCGCGCTAGCGGGCGAGTTTGGCCGCCGCC
>MEMM01000030.1:28993-48830 GCA_001767925.1 Alphaproteobacteria bacterium RIFCSPHIGHO2_12_FULL_63_12 | reverse complement strand
GCCGCGTTTTCGTATCCAGCCATTGGCGAGGCGAAGCTGCGCCTCGTCGAGGGACCAGCGGCTGCGCCAGGTGATCGAGAAGGAGACCGACGGGGCGTCGCCGCTTTTCACCCAGTGCGGCGCCTTCACCGGGACGTAGAGCGCGTCGCCCGGCGCCAGCTCATGTACGGTTTTGCGCGCATCGAATTCCGGCCGGTGGCGCAAATTCCGGTGCGCTTCGCCGGCATGATAAAGCTCATGCTGTTCGTCGCTGACGATGGCGTCGCCCGCCGGATAAAGATGAAAGCTTTTCGCGCCTTCGATCTGCATCAGGATATTGTGTTCCGGGTCCATGTGAAACGGCGTCACCGACCCCGGCGAAGTGATGAAAATGAAGCCGAGCTTTTTTTCCATGCGCCCGGCGCCGGCGCACGCGGCCGGTTCGATTTCGGCAAGGCACCGCTCCAGCGCGTCCTTGTAGGCCGGAACCTGTTCGACATTTTTGAGCGCCATCCAGGAGCCGCAGTCCCGGATGCGGCGGATGGTTTCCCCGACCGACAACCCGTTCGACGGCGTCTTCGACGGGTCCTGATCGACCGCGACGTCGCCCGCATTATATTCAACCGATGCGGCGGGGAGTTTAGTCGCGAGTTCTGCCAGCGCTTCGAGCGAGAACAAGGGATCGCCCGCGAGCGAATGGCGAAGCCGGGCCGGCTTTTGCGGATAACGGCCGCCGAGCGATCGTTGCGGGTTTTCAAAGATCGTCATTTGCCGCGCTCCTTTTTCCCGAACGCCAGTTTTCCGCCGCCTGTTCAAGGCCCGTCAACAGGCGGAACATCGCCTTCGCGCCGGCGCTGCGGCCGCTGATATTGATCGCTTCGATCTCGCGCCTTTCGCGCCACAGCGAGTTGATCATCGGGTGATCGCGCGCGGCGCAGGAATCGATGAACCTTAGTCCTTCGCGCTGTTCGAGCGCGCGCATCATCTCGATCTCGAGAAGGACGCCCGGCGAAAACCGCGCGAAGTCCTCGTCATAGGCGATTTTGAAAGAATAGCCGGCGCCGCTGTCGATGAAATTGACGATCATCGCGATCGGCTTGTCGCCGGTGCAAAGGCGATGAAAATCGAGCAACCCCGCGTCGAAGGCGCGCGCGAGAGCGGCGCGGAAAAACCCGGCGCCGTCGGCATTGCTGGCCAGCGCGGAATTTTTCCCGCCCTTCCAGCCGGCGCGTTCGAGCGTCAGGAAATCCTGCGTCCATAGCTCCAGATCTTTACGCGCGGCGAGCGTTTCGAAGCGAACCGCGCCCGCATCCTCAAGCCGTGCGCGCTGGCGGCGCAGCTCTTTTCGCTTCTTGCCGCGCAAGGATGCGTCAAGGACGGCGTCCGTTTCATAACCGCCGCCGAGCATCGCGCGCTCATATCGCGCCGAGGACGCGCAAAGCCGCCCGGATTGGCCCGCGACGCGCGCGGCGGCGGTGGCGATGGCCCCCTCCGCCGGCAGATGGCGCAGGCGAAAAAACGCGCCGTCGTTTTCGACCAGATCGAACAGCGCCGACAGGGCCGCAGCCTCGCATCCCCGCCGCAGGAGGGGCGCGGCGAAAAAACAGTGTTCGTGCATCCACGTTTCGAGATAGCGCACGGGAAGGCGAGAATAGCCGCGCGCGGGCGCGACCGGCATGAGCGCGATCAGGCGCTCGCCCCGATCGCGGACAATCGCGACGCGAACGTCCTTGCCGGCGAAAGCGTCGAGCGCAGGGAGGAGCAGAGCCGGCGCGAAAAACGGATTCGCCTCGACCGCGTTGCCAGAGAGATCAGCCCATGCCGCCTCGATCGCCGGGACGGCGCGCGGCGCCAGCCACTGCGCCGTCGTTTCCGCCGCCAAATGTCGCGCCGCGTCCGGCGTCATCTCACATCCCCGCCGCGTCTTGTGCCGATATAGGACACGCACCCGCGTCATGGCGACGGGGCGCTGGTTTTCCCTCGGGAGTTTGCGAGTTTCAGGCCGCGTCTTCGCCGGCCAGAATGTCGCGCTTGCCGGCGTGATTGGGCTGGCCGACGACGCCTTCCTGCTCCATCCGCTCGATCAGGGTCGCGGCGCGGTTATAGCCGATCTGTAGCCGGCGCTGGATATAGGAGGTCGACGCCTTGCGATCGCGCAGGACAATCGCCACCGCCTTGTCGTAGAGCGCGTCGCCCGACGAGGTGTTGCCGCCGGTATCGAGGCCGTCAAAGGCGCCCTCTTCGTCCTCGTCCTTGAGTTCGGTGACTTCCTGGACATAGGACGGCGAGCCCTGTTTTTTCAGGAAGGCGACGACCTTTTCGACTTCGTCGTCGGAGACGAAGGCGCCGTGGACGCGGCGGATGCGCCCGCCGCCCGCCATGTGCAGCATGTCGCCCATGCCGAGGAGCTGTTCGGCGCCCTGTTCGCCGAGAATGGTGCGGCTGTCGATCTTCGACGTGACCTGGAACGAGATGCGCGTCGGGAAATTCGCCTTGATGGTGCCGGTGATGACGTCGACCGACGGGCGCTGCGTCGCCATGATGAGGTGGATGCCGGCGGCGCGCGCCATCTGCGCGAGACGCTGCACCATGCCTTCGATGTCTTTGCCCGCGACCATCATCAGGTCCGCGACCTCGTCGATCACGACGACGATGAACGGCATGTGCTCGTATTTGAGCTCTTCCGTCTCGTAGATCGGCTCGCCGGACGCCTCGTCATAGCCGGTATGGACGCGGCGCGTCAGCGTTTCGCCGGCATCGATCGCCTCGGCGATTCTCTGGTTGAAGCCTTCGATATTGCGGACCCCGACCTTCGACATCCGGCGATAGCGCTCGCCCATTTCGCGCACCGTCCATTTGAGCGCGACGACGGCCTTCTTCGGGTCGGTGACGACCGGCGCGAGGAGATGCGGAATTCCTTCGTAGACGGAAAGTTCGAGCATTTTCGGATCGATCATGATCAGCTTGGCGTCGTCCGGCGACAGCCGGTAGAGCAGCGACAGGATCATCGTATTGATGCCGACGGATTTCCCGGATCCGGTGGTGCCGGCGATCAGGAGGTGCGGCATCCGCGCGAGATCGGCGTAAACCGGCTCGCCGCCGATCGATTTGCCGAGCGCGAGCGTCAGGTCGCCGCGGCTGTTTTCAAATTCCTCCGCCCCGAGCAGTTCGCGGATATAGACCGTCTCACGGTCGATATTCGGCAATTCGATGCCGATGACGTTGCGGCCGGGCACGACCGCGACGCGCGCGGCGATCGCGCTCATCGAGCGCGCGATATCGTCGGAAAGGCCGATGACGCGCGAGGATTTGACGCCTGCGGCCGGCTCCAACTCATATAAGGTGACGACGGGGCCGGGGCGGACATTGATGATCTCGCCCTTGACGCCGAAATCGGCAAGCACGTTTTCGAGCATGCGCGCGTTCTGTTCGAGCTGCTCGTCGGAAACGACGCGCGCCTTGCGGGTCTCCGGCTTGCCGAGCAAAGAGAGCGCCGGCAACTCGTACGTGCCCGGACGAAACACCGGAAGCTCCGGCTGCGCTTCGCGGGATTCGCGCTTGCCGGATTTGCGCTCTTCCGTCTTGCGGATGATGTTGCGCTTCTTCGGACCGGCGGCGAGCGGCTCTTCCTCGTCCTCGAATTCATCCTCGCTGTCGTCTTCGTCGACATAATCCTCGTCGAGATCGCCGGTTTTTTCCGCGGCGACATCCTCGCGCGACATGGCGTCGAAGCGCGCGGCGATCGCCTCGCCGATGGTCGACGCGAGCGCTTCGATTTCGGCGATCGCCGCTTCGATGCGCGTCAGGGTGAGCCCGCAGGCGAAAAGATAGCCGGCGGCGCCAAGGCAGAGGAGAAGGAGCGCGCCGAAGAGCGCCGCTGAGGGCAGCTTCGCCAACGCGAACAGCGCCGTCGCGCCGGCGGCCGCCAGATCGCCGAAAAAGCCGCCAAGGCCGACCGTAAACGGCCAGCTCGCCGGCGTCGGCGCCAGCGACAACGCGCCGGCGAGCGCCAGAAACGACAGCGGGCCGACGACGAACCGGATGACGACGTCGAGCGGCGTGCGTTCTTCCGGCATCGCGTTGGAGCCCCGCATCAGGGCGACAGCGCCCCAGATGAGCAGCGGCGGCGCAGCGAGAAGGCTCGCCCCGCCGATCGCCTGCAGCAGCACATCGGAGACGATGGCGCCGAGCGATCCCATCCAGTTTTCCGCCGCGCGCGGCGTCGCGTTCGACAGCGACGGATCGCTGATCGAAAAAGTCGCGAGCGCCAGCGTCAGCCAGACGCCGAGCGCGATCATCGCGGCGCCGCCCGAGCGGGCGATCGATTGCCGCCGCCAGGCGCTGAGGCGTTCCGCGAAAGACGGTGTGCGGCGGGCGCGCGAGCTGCGTTTTGCCATGACTTTATCGACTGCCAAATTTGACTACCGGAGCGGCGACGGGCGCCGCCGCCGATCATGCCATGCGCGCCCGGATAAAGGGTTAATGCATGTTAACGATTTCAGCGCATCCGGGGCCGCACTAGCGCGCCGGGCGCAAAAGTGGAAACGGGTTTTGCGCAAAAAGGTGCGCTGAATTAATAGCTTGATCATCGGTCGCGATTCAGAAATCGCGCCCGATGATCTAGGATTTTCCGAATTCCGGATAGGCCTCGACGCCGAGTTCGGTGAGGTCGAGCCCTTGCGTCTCCTGTTCGGCGGTAACCCTGACGCCGATTGAAAACCGCAAGGCGGTCCAGACCAGCGCGCTCATGCCGAAGGCGAAGACGCCGATCGTCAGGACGCCGACGACCTGGCCCAAAATCGAGGCGTCGGAATTGGTCCACGGGACGACGAGGGTTCCCCAGATTCCGCAAAACAGATGCGCCGGCGCGGCGCCGACGAGATCGTCGATTTTAAACCGGTCGAGCAACGGCGCGCCGACGGTGACGATGACCCCGCCCATGGCGCCGATCAGCACCGCCTGCCAGATCGCCGGCGACAGCGGATCGGCCGAGATCGAGACGAGGCCGCCGATCGCGCCGCTGAGCACGATGGCGAGATTGACGCGCTTGTAGATCATCGACGTCATGATGATCGCCGCGATGACACCGCCAGCCGCCGCCATATTGGTGTTGACGATGATCGTCGCCACCGCAATCGCGTCGCCGATCGCGCCGACCGCGAGCTGCGATCCGCCGTTGAAGCCGAACCACGCGACCCAGAGCACGAAGACGCCGAACGCGGCCAGCGGCAAATTCGACCCCGGCAGCGGCGTGACGCGCCGCCCGTGGAATTTGCCGCGGCGCGGGCCGGCGATCAGGGCGCCGGAGAGCGCGGCCCATCCGCCGACCGAATGGACGAGCGACGCCCCGGCGACGTCGATGAATTTCCAGTCGGCGTCGAGATAGCCCTTGCCCCATTCCCACGAGGCCGCGATCGGATAGATGAGGCCGGTCAGAATCGCGGTGAAAATAATGAAGGCCGAGAACTTCACCCGCTCGGCGAGCGCGCCGGCGACGATCGACGCCGCCATCGCCGCAAAAGCGAGGCGAAAGAAAAATTCGGCCGAGGAGGCGACGCCGCTTCCGACCGGATCGATGTCGCTCGGCGCCCACATCGCGAACTGACCGAGAAATCCGCCGGCTTCAACGCCGTAAATCAGGTGATAGCCGATCAGCCAGAACATGACGCCGGAGACCGCCGCCGCCGCGATGCTTTTAAGGCAGGTCGAGGCGGCGTTTCTCGACCGCGCCAGTCCCGCTTCGAGAAGACAGAAGCCGGCCGGCGCCAGCATCGCGATCATCCCGCAAAATACCAGCAACAGCGTGTTGAAGACGAAGACGGAGGTCTCGCTCGCGGGCGCGGCTTCCTGCGCGAGGGCGGCGGTCGGCAGAAGGGCGGCGAAGGCCGCCGCGTAGCGCAATAATCTCATCCTGGCCCCTGTCCTCGTGACGGCGCGATGTCCTTACGCTGCTTCGTCGTGGAAAACAGGGCGCGCCCGATGATCAAGCTATTATTTCAGCGCGCCTTTTTGCGCAAAACCGGTTTCCACTTTTGCGCCCGGCGCGCTAGTGAATGACCTCGCCATGGAGCCGCAGATCGAGGCCGTCGATTTCGATCTCCTTCGAGACGCGCAGGCCGATCGTATATTTCAGCGCCATCAGGATGGCGAAGGTCGCCGCCCCCGACCACACGATTGTGACGAGCGCGCCGAGGAACTGCACCCAGATCTGCGCCGCGTTGCCGTCGATGAGCCCTCCTCCGCCGCCGGACGCTGCGGCGCGCGCGAAGACGCCGGTCAGGAGCGCGCCGACAATACCGCCGACGCCGTGGACGCCGAACGCGTCGAGCGAATCGTCATAGCCGAGCCTCGGCTTCAAGATGACCGCCGAGAAGAAGCACAAGACCCCCGAGAGCAGCCCGATCCACAGCGCGCCCATCGGGTCGACAAAGCCGGACGCCGGCGTGATCGCGACCAGCCCCGCGACCGCGCCGGAGAGCACGCCAAGGACGCTCGGCCTTTTGTGCACCATCCATTCGGCGAACATCCAGGCGAGCGCGGCGGCGGCGGCGGCGATCTGCGTCGTCGCCATCGCCATGCCGGCGGCGGCGTTCGCGCCGAGCGCCGAACCGGCGTTGAACCCGAACCATCCGACCCAGAGAAGCGAGGCGCCGATCAGCGAATAGACGAGATTATGCGGCGCCATGTTGACGACGCCGTAGCCCTCGCGCTTGCCGAGCACCAGCGCGCAGACGAGCCCGGCGATTCCGGCGTTGATGTGAACGACCGTGCCGCCGGCGTAGTCGAGGACGCCCATCCGGCTCAAAAATCCGCCGCCCCAGACCCAATGCGTCACCGGCGCGTAGACGATGATCGACCATAGTCCCATGAACCACAGCATCGCGGAAAACTTCATGCGGTCGGCGAAGGCGCCGGCGATCAGCGCCGGGGTGATGATCGCGAAGCTCATCTGGAACGTCATGTAGACGGATTCAGGGATCGTCCCGACCAGCGCGTCCGGGGTCAGTCCGGTGAGGAAGAAAGAAGAAAATCCGCCGATGACGGGGTTGGCAAAGCCGCCATGCTTGAACGAAAGGGAATAGCCGCAGATCATCCAGATGACGGTCATCAGGCAGGCGACCGAGAAACTCTGCATGGCGGTCGCAAGGACGTTTTTCTTGCGCACCATGCCGGCGTAGAAAAGCGCAAGGCCCGGGATGGTCATCATGATGACGAGCGCGGTCGCGGTCAGCATCCAGGCGGTGTCGCCGGCATCGAGCGCGGGCGCCGCGTCGCCCGCAAGCGCGACGCCGGAGAAGGCGAGCGCGCCGAACGACGCGCTGGCGGCCGCGCGCAAACTTAACCGGCAGGCGGCTGTTCTTCTGGTCATTCCCGCGCGTTCCCGTTATTCATAGCGCGTCGGCGCCGGCTTCGCCGGTCCTGACGCGGATGACGTTTTCAAGATCGAAGACGAATATCTTGCCGTCGCCGATCGATCCGGCGTTGGCTTTTTCGCGGATCGCGTTGATGACCGCCTCAAGGAGTTCGGCGGGAACCGCGGCGTCGATTTTGACTTTCGGACGAAAATCGACGGCGTATTCGGCGCCGCGATAAACCTCGGTGTGGCCCTTCTGGCGGCCATAGCCGCGCACATCAGTGACAGTGAGGCCGCTCACCCCGAGCGCCTGCAGCGCGGCGCGAACGTCGTCGAGCTTTCGCGGCCTTATGACGGCCGAGACGTATTTCATGGGCGCGCTCCTGATCGCGGGATAGGACGCAGGCGGACGAATGACCGGCCCCGGAACGCTATGCCGGTTGGCGCGCCGTCGCAATAAAAATGCTGCGCTGCGGCGTAAATTTTCCCGCCAAATTAGCCGTTTGTGCTAATCTGATGTCGCCGTTAGCTTCATTGCACAACTTTTTTATATGATTTTGGCGCCTTCTCTTGGTTGCGGCTTTTCTCTTTTGCAGCGCCGCATATCGCTGAAATCACGACGTGTACGGAGCGTTGATGGCAGGAAGGGACCGCCTGGCGGGGCCCCTGCGGGCTTTCTGCTTCGGATCGCCGCAGCGGGAGACGGGCGCTGGACGCGCGGCGGCCGGCGGAGGACAATGCCGCCATGAAAGAAACGCTTTCCTTTGACGCGATCATTGTCGGCGGCGGCCTCGCCGGCGGGCTCGCCGCGCACGCGCTGGCGCGCGAGAACTTCGAGGTCGCGCTAATCGACGCCGAGGCGCCCGACGCGATGCGCGCCGAGGCGTTCGACGGCCGCACGACGGCGCTCGCCTATGCGGCCGCGCGCGTCTTCCGGCGGCTCGATCTGTGGGACGCCTTCGCCTCGGAAGCCGAGCCCATTCGCGAAATCCTCGTCACCGACGGACGGCGCGCGTCGCCGTCGCGCCGGGGGTTCGCTTCATCGTTCCATCTGCACTTCGACAGCGCGGAGCTTGAAGGCGACGAGCCGCTCGGCTTCATCATCGAGAACCGCGCGCTCCGCCGCGCGATCTACGACGCGATTGAGCGCGAGGGGCTTGTCACGCTCTTCGCGCCGACGCGCCGTATACGGACGGACTACGAAAAGGCGTCGGCGACGGTGACGCTCGCCGACGGGCGCCGGTTGACCGCGCCGCTCGTCATCGCAGCGGACGGGCGCTATTCGCCGTCGCGTGGGGAAGCCGGCCTTCGCGTCAACACATGGTCCTATCCGCAGACCGGCATCGTCGCGACCGTCGCCCATGAGCGCCCGCATGAGGGCGTCGCGCAGGAGTTTTTCCTTCCCTCGGGGCCGTTCGCGATTTTGCCAATGACGGGGGGCGCCTATGACGGGCGCTTTTCGCCGCACCGGTCGAACCTCGTGTGGACCGAGGCGAAGGCCACGGCGCCCGCGTATCTCGCGCTCGACGACGAAAAATTTCTCGCCGCGATCCGCGCGCGCTTCGGCGATTATCTCGGCGAAGTGTCGCTCGCCGGGCCGCGCTGGTCCTATCCGCTCGCCTTTCATCTCGCGCAGAGTTTCGTCGGCCCGCGCTTGGCGCTGATCGGCGACGCCGCGCATGCGATCCACCCGATCGCGGGACAAGGCTACAATCTCGGCGTCAAGGATATCGCCGCGCTTGTTGAAACGCTCGCCGACGCGCGCGGGCTCGGTCTTGACATCGGATCGCTGTCGACGCTTGACGCCTATCAGCGTTGGCGGCGGTTCGATTCAGCCGCGCTCGCTTTCGGCGGCGACGCGCTGGTGAGGCTCTTTTCAAACGACGTCGCGCCGCTGCGCCTCGCGCGCGATATCGGCATGGGCGCGGTCAACGCCGTCCCGCCCTTGCGCAAGATTTTCATGAAACAGGCCGGCGCGGATTTGGGGCGGCTGCCGACGCTGATGGCGTAGTAAGGTTTCAGGTTGTAGGTTGTAGGTTGTAGGTTGTAGCTTGTAGCGCTTCCAACTTCCACCACCCACAACCTACAAACTCCTTACCCTTTCAGCACCAGCTCGCCACCGCGCTGCTCGACGCTTTCGAGCTTCGACAGGAAGCTCATGCCGAGAAGGTTCATCGAGAGCTGATCGTCGGGGAGGATGAACGCCTTGACGTTTTCAACCCTTATGCCGTCGATTTCGATGGCGTCGATGGTGACGATCGCGGCTTTTGTCTCTCCGTTCGCGGTCCTGACGGGCTGCGTGTAATCCGACCACGACACATAGAGATTGGCGGCCCGCGCGTCGGAGTCGCGCAGCGCCACGAACGAGGCGCCGGTGTCGATCAGGAACGAGGCCGGGCGCTGATTGACCGCCGCGGTGACGAAATATTGGTGATTGCCGTCGGCCGTCAGCCGCACTTCGCCGCCGAAGGAGTCGCTTTGGCCGATCGGGGCCGCGGTGAGCGGCGTCGCGGCGGCGGCGATCGCCGTCTCTGCCGGGGGCATTGCGGTCCTGTCGAAATGCTTCGCCGCAACGACCGCCGTGCAGACGCAAACCGCCGCTGCAATGATCTCTGACCGCATGCCGCCCGCCCTTGTGAAGCGGCGAGGATCGCATGGCGCTGGTTAAGGTTTGGCGGCGAAGCTTGGTAAAGGAAGGCTGAAACTCAGCGGGAAAATCCGAGCACGTCCGCCATCGCGTAAAGCCCCGGCGGCTTCGCGATCGCCCATTTCGCCGCGGCGACAGCGCCCTTCGCGAACAGCCCGCGATCGATCGCGCGGTGCGACAGCGTCAGTGTTTCAGAGCCGCCCGCAAACAGCACGTCATGATCGCCGATAATGCCGCCGCCCCGGACGACGGCGAAACCGATCGCGCCGGCGGGCCGTTCGCCGACCGCGCCGTCGCGGGCGCGAACCGAATGAGTCGTCAGATCGACGCCGCGCCCGTCGGCGGCGGCGCGCGCCAGCATCAGCGCGGTGCCGGAGGGCGCATCGATTTTCGCGCGGTGATGCGCGTCGACGATCTCGATGTCGTAATCGGGGCCGAGGCGGCGCGCGGCTTCCCTCACGAGTTCGGCGAGGAGATTGACGCCAAGCGACATGTTGCCGGATTTGACGATGGCGATTTTGGCGGCGAGCGCGGCGAATTCGGCGTCCTCACCGGCGGAAAAGCCGGTGGTGCCAAGGATCAGCGGCACGCCGTGCTCCGCGGCGACGCGCGCATGGGCAAGGCTCGCCGCCGGGGCGGTGAAATCGATCAGCGCGTCTGCCTGGCGGATCGACGATTGCGGCCCCGCCTCAACCACGATGCCGAGCGAGTCGAGACCCGCCAGCGGACCAAGATCCCGGCCGAGCGCCTCGCTTCCCGCGCGTTCAAAACCGCCGGCGAGCGTCACGCCGGGCGTCGACAGCGCCTCGCGAATGATGGCGCGGCCCATCCTTCCGGCGGCGCCCGCGATCAGCAATTTGAGATTGGCCATGAGTGTCCTTCAGCTGACGCCGCGCGCCGCGGCGGCGCCGCGGTCGAGCATTTCTTCGCTGTCGATGCTTTCGGGCGCCGGCGCGTCGCTTTCAACCCCCGCTTCGATTGCGACCGGCGGCGCCGGCGGCGCAATCGCCAGGTCCTCGGCCGAAAGTCCCGGCGGCGGCGGCTCGAGCGGCGGCGGCGCGAGGCGAGCGTGATCCATATATTCGCGAATGAGGCGACGCCATCCGTCGGCGGTGATGCGAAAAAAGGCGTCGGCTGCTGGCTCGTCTTCGCGCGGCGCAGCGGCGGCGCGTTCAAGAAAGGGCCGCGCCGACGCCTCGCCCGCAAGCGCTGACTGCGCCGCAGCCATCAAAGACAAAGCGCGCGCGGTCGCAGAGGCTTGCAACGGCTCGCGCAACAGATCCGCAGCGGCGCCGGCGTCGCCCCGCGCCAAGGCGGCGGTCGCGCGAAGGAAGACCGCCTCGCGGCTCTCCGGGTTCTTGTCCGCAAAACGGTCGAGGGCGACGGCGTCGCCAGCAGCAAGCTGTGCGAACGCCTCAGCGACGGCGCGCGAGGGCGCCAGCTCGAAAGCGGCGCCGAGAATTTTCTCGGCCCGGCGATTATCCCCGCGCGCGGCGTGAAGACGCGCGGCGAGAACCGCGCCGGGAGCAAAGGCGGGCGCTTGCTTTAACGCCGCCTCCGCATCGCGGAGCGCCGCCGCGTCGTCGCCCGCAAGCTGCGACGCGTAAGCCGAAGCCGTCAGGATCGCGGCTAGCCCGCGCGCCGCCGGTTCCGGTTCGACCGCCTTCGACTTGGCGGCGCGTTCAAGGGCTTTCTGCGCAGCGGCGTAATCCTGACGCGCGAGCGCAAGATCGAAAACCGCCTCGAACGCCCAGCTCGCGCCGGGGCGCCGTTCGAACGCGCGGTCAGCATAGCCGCGCGCCGCCTCGTCGTCACCAGCGCGGCGCGCCCGCGCATGAAGGCCGCGCAAGGCGAGAAATTCCGTCTCCGGCGCGTCGAGCATGATGGCGAGCGCCTCGCCCGCCGCGGCGTCATCGCCCGAAAGATGCGCCGCCTGCGCCGCGATCAGTTTCGTCACCGGCGCGCCGCCGAGCGCTTTTTCAGCGCGATCGGCTTCGCGCCGCGCTGCCGGCCCGTCGCCCGCCGCGATCGCTTCAAGGCCGCGCGTGATCGCCGCAAGACCTTTTTCGCGTTGCTCGATCGCTTTCTTCGCGCGCGCCATTTTCGGCGCGCCGATGAAATCTTTCATCAGCGAGGTGGCGAGCGCGACCATCGCCGCGAAGAAAATGGCGCCGATGATGACGAGGCCGGAGGGAATGTCCATTTTCCATCCGAACGCCTCGATGGGGATCGCCGAGCGGATGCCGAACAGGGCGGTCAGCGCGGCGGCGAAAAAGACGATCCAGAGGACAAAGATCAGAAGGCGGATCATCGTCAGAATTTCCCCGCGTCGAGGGCGCCGATGAGCGCGCGATTAGCGTCATCGAGCGCCGCATCCGCGCGGGCGCGGGCGGCCGCCTTTTCCATCCACGGTTCGGCTTCGCGCCGCGCGGCACCGACAAGTCCGCCGAGCTCGGCGAGCGCGCCGTCCAGATCATCGGTTTCAAGTTTCGCTTCGGCGCGCGAAAAAATAGCGGCGGCTCCAGCGCCTTCGATCTCATCCGCGCGGCGCAGGCGAACCAGCGCGGCGAGGTTGGCGCCGAGCGCTGAGATCGGACCTTTCGCCGCCGCGCGCCGCGACGCGGCTAGCGCGGCGTCGCGCACCGATGGAAATTCGCTTTTCAATAACGCAAGAGAAGCGAGCCCGGAATCGGCGCCCGCCGCGATCGCCGGCGCGGGTTCGGCGCCCGCGGCGCGCGCATAATCTTCCATCTCGCGGCGATAAGGCGCGCCCGAGCGCGCTTTTTCGTCCAGCGCCCGGAACAAGAGCGCCGCCTTCGCCTTTAGCGCCAGCGGCGATCCTTGCGATTTCAGCGCGGCAAGTTCGGAATTGAGGCGCGCGATCTCCGCCGCCTGTTGGTCCGTAGTCTGACGTTCTGCATTGACGCCGCCCATGAGGCCGCCAACGTCGATATTAAGCGCGTCGCCGATTCCGACGCCGGCATGGGCGAGCGCCGGCGGTGAAAAACTCGGGGCCGGCTGGGCCGCGGCCTGACGCTCCAGCGTTTCAAGCGCGGCTTGCGGATCGTCCGTCGACAGATCGATCTCCGGCCCCTGTTGGGGATTCGGCGCAAAGAGTTTGGCGGCGTCCTTCGCCGCATTTCGCAGCGCGTCGTTCGTCCCCGTCGCCGCCGGCGCGGGCGGCAGCGCGGTGATCGCGCCGTCCGATGGCGCCGGCGCGGCTTCTAAAGCGGCGGCGCCGGTTTTGACGCCCTCGACCGCGTTGTTGAATATCTTGCCGGGCGCCGGCCCCTCGCCCGCGAGCGTCAGGCCTTCGGATTCCTGAATTTCCACGGGCGCCGCAGACGCCGCCGGCGAAGCGGCGGGCGTCGCACTTGCCGCTTCCGCCGGCTCGCTCGTGCGGGCGAGCTGGCGCTTGGCGAAATAGACGCCGGCAGCAGCAAGCGCCGCCAGCAGGAGGGCGCCAAGGAGAATCGGCGCCGCGCGGGCGGGAAAGGCCGGCGATCCGGACTGGGCCGATGGCGGCGCGCGCTCGTCGTCGACAGAACCGGCCGCCGCAGGGTCGGCCGGGACAGGCGCGCCCGCGTTCAGGTGAGGATTTTCTGGGGTCTCGTCGTTCATCGCTGGCGCAAATAACTCCACTATTCACTATAGGCGCCCACGGGGCGCTTCACGAGGCGCGATCATGCGGCCTTTACGCTCGGCGAGCGCGTCTTCGATCTCGCGCAGCATCGCCGCCGCCGTCAGCTCGCGCGCGATCCTCACCGCCGACCAGCCGCCGCCTTCCGCCGCGGCGGCGATCGCGCCGCTAAGACAGAGCGCCTCGGCGGCATCAAGCCTCAAAGCGGGAGCGGCGCGCGCCGCCTGGGCGAGGAATAGACGCGCCGAGCGGGGCGAAAAAAAGACGACCAGCGACTTTTGCTCGCGATCCGCCAATATCGCCGCTGCTTCAGGCGAAAGAGTTGCGATTTCGTCGGCGTCGTAAATGACTTCCCGGCGCGCCGCGACGCCGCTCGCTGACAGGAGGCCGAGGAGATCGCCGGCCCGCTCGCTGCCGGCAAGATGCAGAGCCGACGGCGTTGGTTTCGAGGCGGAAATGAGCGCGGCGAGACTCTCGACATCGCCTTGCGCGGCCTCGATGTCCTGGAACCCCGCAAGGCGCGCCGCCTCGGCGGTCGCCGTGCCGACGGCGAAGACTTTCACGTCCCGCTCGGCCGACAGCGCCGAAAAAGCGCGCACGCCATTCGCCGAGGTGAACGCCAGCGCCGAAACGCCGCCAAGATCGATAGCGATTTTTCGCGGGCGTATGGCCATCACTGGCGACAGGACGGGCGTTGCGCCAAGACGCGCGACTTCGCGGGCGAAAGTCTCTGCATCCTCGGACGGGCGGGTGATGATCACATGCATCGGCATTACTTACCCGATGACCGATGATTTGACGCTTGAATTTCTTGTCGCGGCGCGGCCAAGGGTATGGCGTGATCCTTTCAGCGGAGTATGGCGTGCCTGACGGCGGCAAGCTTGGCGATCTGTTGGTCCTTGGCGTTGAATCGAGCTGCGACGACACCGCGGCGGCGGTCGTCCTCTCGCGCCGCGATGGAAGCCGCGCCATTCTTTCCAATGTGACGCTCGCCCAATATGACCGCCATGCCGCTTATGGCGGGGTGGTGCCCGAGATCGCCGCCAGAGCCCATGTCGAGCGGATCGACGGGATCATCGCGCAGGCGATTGAAATCTCTGGCCATACCTTCGCCGAGCTTGATGCGGTCGCAGCGACCGCCGGACCCGGCCTGATCGGCGGCGTGATGGTTGGTCTGACCGCCGCCAAGGCGGTCGCGCTGGCCCATGAATTACCACTGATCCCCGTCAATCATCTCGAAGGTCATGCGCTTTCGGTGCGGATGAGCGAGGAGGCGGCGTTCCCCTATCTCCTGCTGCTGATCTCCGGCGGCCATACCCAGCTGATCGAGGTCTCCGGCGTCGGCGCCTATCGCCGGCTCGGGACGACGATCGACGACGCGGCGGGCGAGGCGTTCGACAAATCGGCGAAACTCCTTGGCCTCGGCCAACCCGGCGGCCCGATGATTGAAGCTGCCGCGAAAGGCGGCCGCACCGGTCGCTTCACCTTTCCAAAGCCGCTCGCCCGGCGGGAGGGATGCGATTTTTCCCTGTCCGGCCTGAAGACAGCCTTGCGGCTTGAAGCTGAGGCGATCGAGCGCCCGACAGCAGGCGACGTCGCCGATCTGGCGGCGGCGTTTCAGGCGGCGATTGCCGAGCATCTCGCGGATCGGACGGCGCGGGCGATGGGGATAGTCGAACAGGGCGAAAATGGCGCGCGCACCCTCGTTGCCGCCGGCGGGGTCGCCGCCAATGGGGCGATCCGGGCGCGGCTTGAGGCGCTCACCCAGGATCGCGGCTGGCGCCTCGTCATCCCGCCGGCGAAATACTGCACCGACAATGGCGCGATGATCGCCTGGGCCGGGATCGAAAGGTTGCGCGCCGGACTGGCGCCGGATTTTGCGACAGCGCTCGCCATCGCGCCGCGCGCCCGCTGGCCGCTCGCCGAACCAATCGCCGGACGCGAGCATGGCGGCGGCAAGAAGGGTCCGAAAGCCTGAAATTGCTGCGCAGCATTGCCGCAGCATTTTTGCGCAAAAAAAACGCGGAAGCCGGGAGGGTGGCTTCCGCGTTCTTGCTTCGTCGCCCTTGGGGGGGGGAGGGGGATGTCCTGTCGAAGGGGGGCTAAGATCAGGACGGGCGAACGAATTCCTAAATTTCAGCCGCGGATGAAGCGCCGCAGCGCGCTTGGCTTATCGCGCTCAGGCGATAAAGCCCGGGTTCAGATAGCCGATCGCGGTCAGATAGCCGCCGGCGATGACCGCCGACAGAAACATGGCGAGCGCGAAACGGACGCCGAAGGAGGACGCGTTGGTGGTGATCATGGCTGTTACTCGTTTTTTCTTTTTATTCGCCTCGTCGGGCGGCGCAGAGCATCTTCAGCCGCGCGCCGCGGAAGCGATGGCGATGATCTAGTGCTGCATGTGCGAAATGTCAATGAACATTTTCAAATATATTCATCCTTCAGGATGAACTTCTCGTGAGCAGAAACTGCTAGTATTTTTCTATAAATATCAAATAGTTATGTTTTTCCGGCAGACTTCCGATAGGCGAGCCCATCCAAAATCAGGTCCATCAGATCGTCAAGTTCGCCCGCCAGCAAGTCATAATCCCCCTCGTAATAGACGGCTGAGGAGGTGAAGCGGAAGAACGCGTCCTGGAGGATGCGGGCGACGCGGACCCGGTTGCAGACCGCCAGATCGCCGGTCATCTCGCCGCCTTCAAGGATTTCACACAGCACCAGCGCCTCGGCCGATTCCCATTCGTCGGCGAAGGCCGGGCGCTCCTTCAATATCTCTTGCGACAGCTCATAGGCCTTCGGCCGGTCATGAAAGCGGTCATAGACGAGCTTCAGCTTGGTCTTGAAAAACGTCCGCAGCTTTTCCGGGGTCGAGAGTCCGGGACGTCCGACGACTTCGCGCAGGCGCAAGATCTGCTCGCCCCGAAGGTGGCGCACGAACGCCTCGGCGATGTCGAGCTTGGACGGGAAGAAGCGATAGAGGTTCCCCGTCGACATGTTGCAGTCGCCGGCGATCTCCGACATCGTCGTCTTGCCGTAGCCGTAATGCAAAAATCGCTTGCTCGCCGCCGCAAGGATCGACCGGGCCGGTTCGTCAAGCGGCGGCAACGCGGTTAAGGGCATAGGGGCGAAGACCTTTGTATCCGGACAAACGTGAATGCTTCCGGAAGTGTTCAATCATCATTCTCTCACATGACAGCCAGCGCGTCACCATTCAGATCAGCGGCAATCATCGGCGGCGGCGCCTGGGGGACGGCGCTCGCCTCGCTGGTCGCGGCGAACGGCGTCGACACGCTGATCTGGGCGCTGGAGCCGGAGACAGCGACGGCGATTAATCAGGATCGGGAAAACCGTCTTTTCCTGCCGGGGGTTCGCCTGCCGGCCTCCTTGCGCGCGACATCCGATCTTGCCGCGACCGGCGGCCGCGACGCCTATCTCTTCGTCGCGCCGGCTCAACACGCGCGGGGGGTCCTCGGCGAGGTCAGCCGCATCGCCCCGCCGGCGGCGCCGCTGGCGCTCTGCTCTAAGGGCATCGAGCGCGCGACCGGCAAGATGCTGACCGAAGTCCTTGAAGAAGTCTGGCCCAGCGCCCGCGCCGCAGTACTCTCGGGTCCGAGCTTTGCGCGCGATGTCGCGATCGGCCTGCCCACCGCCGTGACGCTTGCCGCCGCCGACGCAACGCTCGGCGCGCGCTGGATGGCGACGATCGGCGCGCCGCATTTCAGGCCTTATCTTTCCGACGATCTGATCGGCGCCGAGCTCGGCGGCGCGGTGAAAAACGTGCTCGCGATCGCCGCCGGCGCAGTCGAGGGCAAGGGCCTTGGCGACAGCGCGCGGGCGGCGCTGATCGCGCGCGGCTTCGCCGAGTTTCAGCGGCTCGGCGTTGCGATGGGCGCGAAGGCCGAAACAATGGCGGGACTTTCCGGCCTCGGCGATCTCATCTTGACCGCCACCTCGCGCCAGTCGCGCAACATGTCGCTCGGATTCGAGCTTGGCCGCGGCGGCAAGATCGCGGACATTCTCGCCGAGCGGCGCGCGGTGACCGAAGGCGTCGCCACCGCGCCCGCCGTCGTCGCGATGGCGCGGCGCGCCGGCGTCGAGATGCCCATCTGTTCCGCCGTCGCCGATCTTGTTTCAGGCGCGCGTGGGCTCGACGAAATCATCGCCGCGCTGATGGCGCGGCCGTTGAAGGTGGAAAGCAGATAGAAAAATCAGCCGCGCCGGAGCCACGCGCCGCAGCTCGCCTGAAACGGCTTGGACGAGACGCGCGCGTTCCAGCCCGCCGTCCACGCATCGCCGCCGCGCGCGCCGGCGACGGCGCGGCAGCTTTCAAAGCCGGTGCGGTATTGCGAGGACATGACGCCGACATTCTCGCCCGCGAGGGCGAACGCCTGATCGAAGCACTGGCACAGAACGTCATTGCCGGTCGCCGGGATAGCAGGACCGCCGTCAACCGGCGCGCCGATGACCGGCCCCGTCGGCGGCGGCGTTCCGCCCCCGCCGCCTATGCCGCCCCATTGGCCGCCGGCGACCATGAAGATCGCCGCGCCCAAAACGATCAGCGCCAGGATGCCGCCGAATATCGCTTCAACGCTTTTCATGACCAACCCCACACGGACGACGTCCCGACAAAGCTGACTATAGCCGAAGGGGGGCTCGATGGGAAAGCTGAACTCGTCGGCGCCCGGACAACCCTTTGGGGCGCCCGGCGCTAAATGCGCCAGAGTTGAGCGACAAAGTCAGCGCATGTTGCGCCGCGCCAGCAGCTTGAGGCGCAGCGCGTTCAACTTGATGAAGCCCTCGGCGTCTTTCTGGTCATAGACGGCGTCTTCCTCGAACGTCACATGCGCCATCGAATAGAGCGACTTCGTCGAGGCGCGCGCGATGACATTGGCCGAACCTTTGTAGAGCTTCAGCGTCGCCGTTCCCTCGACATGCTCCTGGCTCTTGTCGATCAGCGCCTGCAGCATCTCGCGCTCGGGCGCGAACCAGAAGCCGTTATAGATCAGCTCGGCATAGCGCGGCATGAGCTCGTCCTTCAGATGCCCCGCCCCGCGATCGAGCGTGATCTGTTCGATGCCGCGATGCGCGGCGAGAAGGATCGCCCCGCCCGGCGTTTCATAGACGCCGCGCGATTTCATGCCGACGAACCGGTTTTCGACGAAATCGAGCCGGCCGATTCCGTGTTTGCGGCCAAGCTCGTTCAACGCGGTCAGCAATGCGGCCGGCGACAGCGCCTTGCCGTTCAGCGTCGCCGCGTCGCCGCGCCGGAATCCGACCTCGATGATTTCGGGTTTGTCAGGCGCGGCTTCCGGATCGACCGTACGCTGATAAACATAATCGGGAGCGATTTCGGCCGGATCTTCAAGGACCTTCCCTTCCGACGACGTGTGCAGAAGATTGGCGTCGACTGAGAACGGCGCCTCGCCGCGCTTGTCCTTCGGGATTTCGACCTGATGGGCTTCGGCCCAGGCGATCAGCCTGGTGCGCGAATTGAGATCCCATTCGCGCCACGGCGCGATCACCTTGATGTCGGGATTTAAGGCGTAGGCGGACAATTCGAACCGAACCTGGTCGTTGCCCTTGCCGGTCGCGCCATGGGCGATCGCGTCGGCGCCCGTCAGCCTCGCGATCTCGACGAGGCGCTTGGCGATCAGCGGCCGCGCGATCGAGGTGCCGAGCTGGTACTGGCCTTCATAAAGCGCATTGGCGCGCATCATCGGGTAGACGAAATCGCGCACGAATTCCTCGCGTACGTCCTCGATGTAGATTTCCTTGACGCCGCCCCGCTGCGCCTTGCCGCGCACCGGCTCCAACTCGTCGCCCTGGCCGAGATCGGCGGTGAAAGTGACGACCTCGCAGCCATATTCGACCTGCAGCCATTTGAGGATCACCGACGTGTCGAGACCGCCGGAATAAGCGAGAACGACTTTCTTCACGCCCTGATGCCTGCCCATGATCGATCCTTTCGCACTGCAGCGTCGCGCGCTATAGCGGAAGGAAGCGATGATGCGAAGGCATTTGTCGCGGCTGGCTCGCAGGCCAAGCTTGTCAATCATCCCGGCTTCGCGTCAAATTCCCGGATGAAGCCTGTATTATTCAAGAGGGGAGAGAAAATGCGCAATCTGGCAAAGGCGATCATCGGCGCCGTCGCGATTTCCGGCGGAGTTTTGGCGGTCGGGATTTCACCGGCCGGGGCGGCGTCGCTGGAGAACGCCAG
>MEMM01000030.1:7239-28980 GCA_001767925.1 Alphaproteobacteria bacterium RIFCSPHIGHO2_12_FULL_63_12 | reverse complement strand
GTTATGGGCCTTCAGACCGAAATCGACCGGGCGATCGGCGACGCGGTGGCGGCCGTCCGCGCCCAACTCGTCCAGCAGGGCGCGCCGGCAGAGAAAACCGACGCCTTCGTCGCCGCCTTTCGCGACGAACTTGACGCCGGGGCGCCGGTCTTGATGGCGGAACTGACGCGCGCCTATGCCGACCGCTTTTCGGATGCGGAAATCTCCGAGTTGATCCGCTTTTACGAGACACCCGCCGGGCGCAAGCTCGTCGACGTACAGCACGACCTCGCGCTGGCGCAGTCGCAAGCGGTCGCGCGCTGGATTACGGCTGCGGCGCAAACCGCCGCGAACAGGCTCAGCGGCGCCGCCAGCAGCGCATCGGTTTGACGCGCTAACGCGGCAGACGCGGCGTCACTCTTTCGCGGGGGCCGCGGCCTCAGCGGCGGCGGCGGCCGCTTCCTGCTTGGCGATATGCGCATCGATCGCATCCATCGCCGGCAAGACCGCTGCTTTATCCGCCTCCGGCGCTTTCTTCAGCGCGTCCACCATGGCGTTGAAATCAACCATCTGCTTGCGCATTTCGGGCGGCATCTTTTCGATCTGGGCGGCATCCACCTGTTCGACCCGCGCCAGCGCGCCCGGCTGTTCGCGCTCGATGCGAAGCGCCATATAGGCGGCCATCACCCGGTCGCCGACGGCGCCCCATTGATCCGGCGTGAAGCCGTGCGGCTTGACGATCGCCTCCAGCCGGCCAAGCTCCGCCGGGAGCTGCGCTTTCAGCGCGGCGACGCCGGCGGAATAGGGCTTGAACGCCCCATCGACGGTCGCGCCGCCGCCGAGCAGCACATTGAACTTGCCCTCTTTTTCGAGCGCGTCGCCGAACGATTGAACGGGTTCCAGCGTTTCGGCGAAATGGCGGGCGGCGTCGGCGCTGAGGACGTCGGAAGCGAATGCCGACGGAATCGACAGGACGAAGGCGGCGACAAGGGCGATCAGGCGTTTCATTTCATTATTCCCTAACTGTCCCAGAACACCCCGACCATAAACGGTCGGCAGGGGAAAGGCGATGGGGGGAGATCGGCCCGTCTATCCCTCAGGCGCGACGCGGCCCCGGTTGCGCTTCACCTCGCTGCGTCGCGCCTTGCCTTCGAGGCGCTTTCGCTTCTGCGATTTCGGCGTTTTGGTTGCGATCCGCTTTTTGGGCGGGGTCGCGGCGCGCTCGATGAGCGCTTCAAGGCGCGCCCTTGCGTCGTCCCGGTTGCGGGCCTGATCACGATAGCGCGAGGCTTCGATGAGGATGACGCCGTCCTTGGTCGCCCGAGCGCCCGCGAGCTTCAAAAGACGCGCGCGCACCGCGTCCGTCAAAGCCGCCGAGCGGGCTGCATCGAAACGCAGCTGCACGGCGGACGAAACCTTGTTGACGTTCTGCCCTCCCGGGCCCGAGGCGCGGATGAAGCGCTCTTCGATGTCTTTTTCGTCGAGGAGGAAGGGGCCGGCGCGCATTGCCTAGGTCAACCCAAATACTCGATAGCGTCTTCAAAGCCGATTTTGCGGGCGATTGCGGAGTCACGCATCGAAAAAAAGAGGGCCCCGGCCATGGTGACCAGCAACCCGATCAAAACGGCGCCTGTGCTCCGCCATTCGGCGGGGTCGCTTTGCTGCAAGACGCTTATCCCCACATACAAGTAGGCGAGGAAAGCGATAGCCGATACTGATAACTTGATTTTTAGAGTCGGGCGAATTCCACGATAGATTTCCGCTGCGGGATTCGCCGCCTGAAGATGCGTAATCAAGGCACGCGCCGCGTTTTTGCATTCTTCCGCCGCCGATCCGGGGATTCCATATCGCGACAGGAAGAATCGCGCTGACTGTCCGCTTTTCAGCAGCATGACGATTTCGATCATATGGGAGACGGGAACCGCGTACGATCGCAAGACGTATACGCGCTCAATCTCGACAAGATCGATTTTTTGCTGATGATTATTGGTTCCGATAATTATCGCGCCGCCGGATAATTCAACGCGGGATGTCGGTGCGAAATATCCTTGCTTCCAGACGAAAGGGCCCGCGCGCATTATTGCTCCGCCTCGGCGAGCCGTTCTTTCAGCCGCTCGCTGGCGCGCGTCTTGACGCTTTGCGATTTCAGCTGTCCGCAGGCGGCGGCGATGTCGCGGCCGCGCGGCGTCCGGATCGGCGAGGCGTAGCCGGCCTTGTTGACGATCTCCGCGAAGGCCTCGATGCGGCTCCAGTCCGAGCATTCATAGGGCGCGCCGGGCCAGGGATTGAACGGGATCAGGTTTATTTTCGCCGGCAGATCTTTCAGCAGTCTGACCAGCGCGCGCGCTTCGGCGTTACTGTCGTTGACGCCTTTCAGCATCACATATTCAAAGGTGATGCGCTTGGTGTTGCCGGCGCCCGGATAGGCGGCGCAGGCCGCCATCAGCTCAGCGATGTTGTATTTGCGGTTGATCGGCACCAGCTCGTCGCGCAGCGCGTCATTCGTCGCGTGCAGCGAGATCGCGAGCATCGCGCCCGTCTCCTCGCCGAGGCGATGGATTTCCGGCGCGACGCCGCTCGTCGACACGGTGATCCGCCGCCGCGAAATGCCGATGCCGTCGCCGTCGGAGATGATCTCGATCGCGCGCGCGACATTATCGAGATTATAGAGCGGTTCGCCCATGCCCATGAAGACGATGTTCGACAGCCGCCGGTCATCGCCGCCGGACGGCCATTCGGGAAGATCGTCTTTGACCGCCATCACCTGCGCGACGATTTCGCCGGCGGTGAGATTGCGCACCAAGGCCTGCGTCCCCGTATGGCAGAAGGTGCAATTCAGCGTGCAGCCGACCTGCGAGGAAACGCACAGTGCGCCGGCGCGCCCGACATCGGGAATGAACACGCATTCGATCTCGGCGCCGGGGCCGATCTCGATGAGATATTTGCGCGTGCCGTCGATCGAGACCTGACGGTCGGCGACGCGCGGTCGCTCAAGGCTGAACAGCCGCGCGAGATCGGCGCGCATCTCCTTGCCGATGTCGGTCATCGCCTCGAAATCGGTGACGCCGTAATGATAGGCCCAGCGCCAGAGCTGGCTTGCCCGCATCTTCGCCTTTTTCGCGTCGAGCGCGAGCGCGTCGGCGATGACGCCGGCGATCTCGGCGCGCGACATCCCGAACAGCGAGCGCGGAAGCGCCGCCGCCCCGGTCGTGGCGAGGGTGAGATCAAGGGCCGTCATGCGCCGGGGGTATAGGCGGGAAAGCGGGCGTCGGCAAATTCGCCCCTACTCCTCATGCCGGATCGGCTTGCCGTCGTCTTCGAAGAAGAGGATGTCGCCCGGCTGGCAGCCGAGCTCCTTGCAGATCGCCTCTAGCGTTGAAAAGCGGATCGCTTTCGCCTTGCCGGTTTTCAGGATCGAGAGATTGGCGATCGTCACGCCGACGCGCTCGGACAGCTCCGTCAGCGACATGCCGCGGTCGAGAAGCACCCGGTCGAGCTTGACGGAAATCGACATCAGACGGTCAGGTCCTGCTCTTCCTTCATCGCCGCGCCTTCGCGGAAGACTTCCGAGAGGACGAACACGGCGGCGATGGCGATGAAGATCATGAGGTCGAGCCCCGCCTCGACATCGGCGTCAAAGATCATGGCGAGGACGCCGATGACGATTTTCGACAGCTCGCCGAACAAAAGCGCGACGCCGACCTTGCGGAAGCGGACGGCGTTTTCCTTGACGAAGGGCGAGCCGAAACGGAGCGTGTTCAATAATTCGAGCAGGCGCTCGATGACATACAGCGCGACGCCGAAGGAAATGAAATAGCGCAGCACCTCGACGAAATCGCCGGCGTCGATATTGATATCGCCGTCGATCGAGGCGCCGTCGATGTGGGAGATCCATTCGGCGACCGGCGGGATCAGCGGGATCGCGACGATCGCGGCCGAAACCCCGGCGAAGGCGATCCACACGATGACGCGCACGACATGCAGCCCGACCGCGAGAATGGAGGCGAGCGAACCTTTGCCGATGGCTCTGATCATGGGAGGGATCTCCGAAGCTGAGGCCGGGGCGGGCGCCTTGCGGCCCTAGAAGAAGACGACGCCGCAAAGACGTTCGGCGCAGATGCGCGCGTCGCCTTTTCCCGACGCGTCCGACATCCGCGCGAGGCTGACGGCGGACGCAAGGGCGGCGACGGCGAGCGCCGCCGCCAGTATGAAGTGGATCGCCTTGGTCATGGGAAGAGCCCTTTTTTCCTCAGCCCCTGGGGGCTATGCGACGAACTGGCCGACGGCCGAGAAATAGGCGGCGGCGATCATCACAATTGTCGTGACGGTGACGAAACTGTTGACAACCGAGCCGACAGACCCGATGTTGTTGAGAACGTGATTGCGTAACATTTGAATTTCCTTTCGTTGGTGCGCGAACGCGTTTTGGCTGTTTTTCTTGAGCGGCGGGCTTCACGGCTTGCCGCTCTTTTTTTGTTTCAGGCGTGGCTTTCTGGTCTTCTTGTCTTGCGCCGTTGACCGGCGTCTTGTTGACTATCGATATACACTTATCGAAAAACGATGCAAGTGGTTTTCGTCGAAAAACGATAATTTTTTTTCGAAAACCGATATGGAGGTCATTTTGAGCGCGCGGCGGCTGGAGCCTGGCAGACTGGTCATCGCCAGCCATAACTCCGGAAAAGTCAAAGAAATCAACGATCTGGTGCGCCCCTTCGGAATTGAGGCGGTGTCGGCGGGCGATCTCGGCCTGCCGATCCCTGAGGAATATAAAAATTCGTTCATGGGGAACGCCGCCATCAAGGCGCAGGCGGCTGCGATGGCGTCAGGCCTTCCCGCGCTCGCCGATGACAGCGGGATGGAGGTCGCCGCGCTCGATGGCCGGCCGGGGGTTCACACCGCCGACTGGGCGGAAACGCCGACGGGCCGCGACTTTTACATGGCGATGGAGCGGGTCCGCCGGGAGCTTGAGGAAACCGGGTCGCCCGACCGCTCGGCGCGCTTCGTCTGTTGCCTTTGCCTCGCCTGGCCCGACGGACATCAGGAGGCGTTCATGGGCAAGGTCGAAGGCGCCCTCTCCTTCCCGCCGCGCGGGACGATGGGCTTTGGCTTTGACCCGATTTTCGTGCCCGACGGCTATGACAAGACCTTCGCCGAACTCGATCCGGCAACGAAACATGCGATATCTCACCGGGCCGACGCCTTCGGCAAACTGGTCGCGGCCTGTCTTTCGGATTGAAATATAGGGAGTTTAGTATAGTTTATCCCGCAGACATAAACTGACCTAAACTCGATATAAATGGACCCTCGCAAGAACCCCTACGCCCCCGGCGCCGGCAAGCCGCCGCCCGAACTCGCCGGCCGCGACGACATCATCGAGCGCGCGGCGATCGCCATCGACCGCATCCGCGAGGGGCGGGCCTCGCGCAGCTTTGTATTTTACGGCCTCAGGGGCGTCGGCAAGACCGTCCTCCTGAACAAGATCCGGCTTGACGCCGAAGCGCGCCACGTCATCACCATTCCGATCGAAGCGCCGGAGGGCCGCTCGCTGCCGGGCATCCTGGTTCCGGCGCTGAAATCCGCCCTGATCCGGCTCAATCGCGGCGAGGCGCTGAAGGAAAGCGGCGCCCGGGCGATGCGGGCGCTCGCCGGCTTCATCAAGGCGCTGAAGGTCAAATATCAGGACATCGAAGTCGGCGTCGAACTTCCCGCCGAGCCGGGCCTTGCCGATTCCGGCGATCTTGAAATCGACCTGCCGGAGCTGCTCGCCGCGGTCGGCGCGGCGGCGAAGGATCGCAAGACCGCGATCGTTCTCTTCATCGACGAGCTGCAATACGTGCCGAGGCGCGAACTCGCCTCGCTGATTTCCGCGCTGCATCGACTGGAGCAGGCCGAGCTTCCGCTCGCCATGATCGCGGCCGGACTGCCGCAAATCCTCGCCCAGCTCGGCGAGGCGAAATCCTATGCGGAGCGGTTGTTCGAATTCGTCAGGATCGACAAGCTGGCGCCGGACGCGGCGCGCGAAGCGCTCGTCAAGCCGGCCGCCGAGGAAGGCGCGCGCTATGACGACGGCGCGATCGACGAGGTTCTCAAGCGCTCCGAAGGCTACCCTTACTTCCTGCAGGAATGGGGCAAGCATTGCTGGATCGCCGCCGACGCCTCGCCGATCACGCGGCAGGACGCGGAAATGGCGACGATCCTGGCGCTCGCCGACCTCGACGCCAGTTTCTTCCGTGTACGGTTCGATCGGCTGACGCCGCTTGAAAAGCGCTATATGAGGGCGATGGCCGAGCTTGGACCCGGCGAGCGCCGCTCGGGCGACATCGCGGAGCTTCTCGGCAAAAAGGTGACGCAGCTCGGCCCGGTGCGCAATTCTCTTATTGAGAAGGGCATGATCTTCAGCCCCGGCCATGGCGAGAACGCCTTCACCGTGCCGCTGTTCGACGGCTTCATGAAGCGCATCATGCCGGAGCTTGGCCCGCCATGACCGGCTTTGGCGTCTACGTCCACTGGCCGTTCTGTACGCGGATCTGTCCCTATTGCGATTTCAACGTCTATCGCGATCGCGGCGTCGATGCGGCGCGCTGGTCGGCCGCGCTGGCGCGCGATCTTGAATTCTGGGCGGAACGAACGCCGGGGCGGAAACTCGCGAGCCTTTATTTCGGCGGCGGCACGCCGAGCCTCGCCCCGCCTTCGGTGATCGAAAGCGTCGTCGCCGCTTGCGCGCGATTGTGGGGCTTTGCGCCTGATCCTGAAATCACCATCGAGGCGAACCCGACAAGCGCCGAGCTTGACCGCTTCGCCGCCTTTCGGGCGGCGGGCGTCAACCGCCTGTCGCTCGGCGTCCAGTCCTTCGACGACGCGGCGCTCGCCTTTCTCGGCCGCGACCATGACGCGGACGCGGCGCGCCGCGCGATCGACGCGGCGCTTGCCCGCTTCCCGCGCGTCACCGCCGATTTCATCTACGCGCGCCCCGGCCAGACCGTCGATCAGTGGGCGGATGAATTGCGGGCGGCGCTCGGGGTCGGCCTAAAGCACCTCTCGCTCTATCAGCTGACGGTCGAGCCCGGCACGGCCTTCGGCGTTCAGGTCGCCAAGGGGCGCTGGGCGGAGACGGACGAAGACCTCGGCGCCGATCTTTTCGAGCTGACGCAGGAGATGACCGCGGCGGCCGGCCTTCCCGCCTATGAAATCTCGAACCACGCTGCGCCGGGGGAAGCCTCGCGCCACAACATGATCTACTGGCGCCAGGGCGATTATGTCGGCGTCGGCCCCGGCGCGCATGGGCGGGTGACGATCGACGGCGAGCGGCGAGCGACCGAGGCCGAAAAAGCGCCCGCGGCCTATCTCAACCGCGTCGAGCAGGGGGGCGGCGGCGCCGTCGTCGAAATTCTCTCCGACGGGGATGTCCTGACGGAGCGCCTCGCCATGGGCCTGCGGACGCTTGAAGGCGTCGCGCTCGACGCGGCGGCATGGGCGCGCCTTCAGGGGCCGCTTGGCGCATTATCCGAGAACGGATTATTGGAGCGGCGCGGCGAGCGGCTGTACGCGACCGCCGACGGCCGGCGCATCCTCAACAGGGTCCTTGCCGATCTTCTCGCCTGATCCCTGATCGCGCGGGGTTCGCGAGCGCCTATGACCCCGCCGAGAAGGCGCGCGGCGCCGGATCGACGATCTGGATGCCGCCCGGCTGGATCTCAAGGATCGCAAGGCCGCGCTCAATCGTGCCGTCGTCCTTGAAACGGAAGAGGCCGTCGGCGCCGAAATAGCCGCCGCGGTTCTCAATCATGCGGGCGTCGAAGCGGTCACGGCGGCGAGGGCTCTGGCCGAGCCGCGCGGCGAGCAGGGTCGCGTCATAAGCGAGCGAGGCGAGTTTGGGCGGCGCTTCGCCGAACGCCGCCTTGAAGCGCTCTTCAAAAGCGGCGGTGATCGAGGGATCGGGCGCGGCGAACCATCCGCCGCGCAAGGCCGGCTCGCGCGTCAGGCGCGGATTGTTCCACGCTGAAACGCCGAGAAGCTTCACCTGGTTGATGTTGACATTGTAATAGGGAAGGAGCGGCGCGAGGGCGCGCAGCAATGTTCCCTGTTCCGGCATCAGCACGGCCTGGAAGCCCTGCGAATTGCCGGACGCCGCGCCGGTCGAACCGGGCTTGGTCGGATCATAGCCGTGCCGAAGCTCCGGCGGGATGATGTCTTTCGAATAAGCGGCGAGACGCTTGGCCGGCGCCAGCATCTTGTCGGGGTCTTGCTCATAGCGCTCTTCATGCACGAGCACGCCGCCGCGCGCGGCGAGCGCCTGGCTGAACGCCGTCGCGACGCGCTGGCCGTAGTCGTTCGCCGGCGCGATCAGCCCAAAGCGCTCCTTGCCTTTCAGCATGGCGAATTCGGTGACGCGCGCAATTTCGCCTTCCGGCGGAAAGCTCAGCAGATAGACGCCCTCGCCGGCCGACAGCATGTCCGAGGAAAAAGCGACGAGCGGCACGTTCGCGGCGCGCGCGACCGGCGCCGCCGCCGCGACGGTTTCGGAAAACAACGGCCCCAAGATGATTTCAGCGCCGTCGGCGAGCGCCGAACGCGCCGCCGCCGCCGCGCCGTCAGGCGTGCCGCGGGTGTCTTTCGGGATGATCAAAAAGCGATCGTCGCCCGCCTCGAACGCCGCAAGCTGCGCGGCGTCGAACATCGACGAGGCGACTTTCTGCACCGCTTCCGAGCCGCCGGAGAACGGCAGCAGCAGACCGACGCGCACCGGATCGGCGTTTTGCATATGCAGCGGGCGGATGAAATTGCGCTCATCATAGCGCGACCGCTCCGCGCCGCCGGGCAAAGGCTCGCCAAGATCGGTCGGCGGGCCGTTGTCGACGACGACCGCCGGCCCCTTGTCGGGAGCCGAGGAACAGGCCGCCATCCCCAACAGCAGGACGGCGACAAGCCCTTTGGCGAGGACGCCGAACGCTGAACCCTTGATCGACCGATGACGCATGAATGACCTGCCCGCAAAATGACGCCTTCTGGCGCGCCGGACCTTAGCCGCCGCCGCCGCCGCCGTAAACTCGGCGACGCCCGGGTAGGTTCAGGTCATTGACGAGCCTTTGCATTACCCTGAACAAGGTCCGTGGCGTCGGCGACGTCTTTGGCGACTGGCAATTATGACCCTTGAACCCGGCCTTTATGTGGCGGCAACTCCGATCGGCAATCTGAAGGACGTCACTTACCGCGTCATCGAAGCGCTGATGGCGGCCGACCGCATTCTCTGCGAGGATACGCGCCAGACCGCCAAGCTGTGCGCCGCCTATGCGATCAAGACGCCGCGCGCCGCCTATAATGAGCACAACGCCGACAAGGCGCAGCCGGAAATCATCCGGGCGCTTGAGGCCGGGGCCGCCATCTGTCTCGTCTCGGACGCGGGAACGCCGCTCATCTCCGACCCCGGCTATCGCCTCGTGCGCGCCGCGCGCGACGCCGGCGTCAAGGTCATCCCGCTTCCCGGGCCATCGGCGGCGATCACAGCGCTCTCGGCGTCGGGCGCGCCGACCGAGAAGTTTTTATTCGCCGGCTTCCCGCCGCCGAAAGCGGAAGCGCGCCGCGCATTTTTCAAAACGCTCGCCGCCTGCGAGGCGACGCTGGTCTTCCATGAAGGCCCCTCGCGCCTCGGCGACAGTCTCGCCGCGATGGCGGAGGCTTTCGGCGACCGCCGCGCCGTGGTCGCGCGCGAGCTGACGAAACTGCATGAGGAGTTCGACGAAGGAACACTGCTTTCCCTCACCGCGAAATATTCGGCCGCCGCGCCAAAAGGCGAAATCGTCGTCCTCGTCTATCCGCCGGTGGCGGCGCCGGAGGCGACGCCGGCCGATATCGACAGCTTCCTTGCCGCCGCCCTCGCCTCGATGAGCGTCAAGGACGCCGCCGCCGCCGCCGCCGATGCCCTTGGCGTATCGAAAAAGGACGCCTATGCGCGGGCGCTGGCGCTAAAGGGCGGAAAATGACAGAAGGCGCGCCGCATGCGCGTCGCCAGCGCGCCGAGCGATCGGGGCGCCGGGCGGAGTTTCTGGCGGCGGCGCATTATGCGCTGCGCGGCTACCAGATTCTTGAGCGGCGATTTCGCGCGCCGCAGGGCGAGATCGATCTCATCGCCCGGCGCGGCCGCCTCGTCGCCTTCATCGAGGTCAAATTGCGCCGGGACATCGACGCGGCGATTCTGGCGGTCACGCCGGCCGGCCGGCGCCGTCTCGAGCGCGCGGCCCAAAGCTTCCTGTCGCTTCGCCCTCAATTCGTCGAATTCGCGGTGCGTTATGACATCGCGGCGGTTTCCGGGTGGCGCGTCTCCATCCTCGCCGACGCTTGGCGCGCCGACGCCTGACGCGGCTTGCGGTCGCTGGCCGGCGCACGGCATCTGAAGGTCAGCGCATCGCAATTCCCGGCTAAGGAGCGTTTCGATCATGAAAAGAATTCTGTCCGCCCTGGCGCTAGCCGTCGCGACCGCCGCCTGCGCCACCAGCCCCAATCTTGACCGGAGCTTCGCCGACATCGGCGCGGACGCGGAGCTGAAGGGCGTTTTGTTCTCCGACCGCAGCCATGATTACGGCGATGTCGACCTGACGATCTATGAGGGTCGGCTGATGCTCACCGGCACGATGAAGTCCGAAGCGGGCCACAAGAAGCTGGTCGAAAACGCCTGGAAAGCGAAAGGGGTCGATCAGGTCATCGACGAAGTCCTCGTCGGCGACGGCACCTCGCTCGGACAGGGATTTGAGGACAGCCGCATCGACGCGACCTTGCGCGCGCGCCTTCTTGGCGACGGCGATGTCCGGGCGGGACAATTCAAGGCGTCGGTTTCTAAAGGCGTCATCTATCTTCTCGGCGTCACCCATAGCGACGCGGACCTTGCTGCGGCCCTTGATATCGCGCGCTCGATCGGCGGCGTCGACAAGGTCGTCAGCCATGTCATCGTAAAGCCGCTTTGAACCCGTCACATCCCGTTGATCGCCGCCGGACGGCTTGATCGCGGCGAGCGCCCGGCCTAACGGCGTCCTGACCTCTCAAGGACCCGGCACATGAAAATCGCCATCCAGATGGACCCGATCGGCGCGGTCAACGTCAACGCCGACACGACTTTCGATCTCGCGCTGGAAGCCTTTGGCCGCGGCAATGAGATCTGGATCTATCAGCCGCACATGCTGGCGATGCGCGATGGACGCCTGTCGGCGCGCGCGGCGAAAGTCGTTGCGCTGAAGCGCGAACAGGGCGCGCACGCAACGCTCGCGGCGGAGGAGATCCTCGACCTGCACGGCGTCGACGTCGTCCTCGTGCGCCAGGACCCGCCGTTCAACATGGCCTATATCACCTCCGCGCATTTGCTGGAGCGGCTGCAGCCCGGCGTTCTCGTCGTCAACGATCCGCGGTCGATCCGCGATGCGCCGGAAAAACTCTTCGTTGCCGAATTTCCCGATTTGACGCCGCCGACGCTGATCACCCGCGATATTGCGCGCATCCGCGACTTTCGCGAGGAGCATGGCGACATCATCTTGAAGCCGCTCTATGGAAATGGCGGCGCCGGCGTTTTTCGTCTGACGACGGACGATTCAAATTTCAACGCCCTGACCGAGCTTTTCATGCAATCCTCCGCCGAGCCGGTCATCGCGCAAAAATACCTTCCCGCTGTCCGCAAGGGCGACAAGCGCATCATCCTTCTTGACGGCGAGGCGGTCGGCGCGATCAACCGCGTGCCGGCGAGCGGCGAGACGCGCTCGAACCTGCATGTCGGCGGCAAGGCCGAACCGGTCAAGATGACCGAGCGCGATCAGGAGATTTGCGACCGCATCGGACCGGCGCTTTCCGAGCGCGGGCTGGTGCTGGTCGGGATCGACGTCATCGGCGACTTCCTGACCGAGATCAACGTCACCTCGCCGACCGGCGTTCAGGAGATTCGCCGTTTCGGCGGCCCGGATATTTCCGCCCTGTTCTGGGATTTCATCGAGGGGCGTCTTGGCGCGTGAACCCGAATTTCGCCGGTATTCGGCTTCAGTCTTTTGCGGTAGAGCGTCGGGCGCGCCTGGCTGTCGCGGCGTTGGGACGATAGCGGGGATGATCTTTTCGCCCCCCCAGTGAGCGGATCGACAGATGAGGAAAGCGATGGCGGAATTCGGTTCCCCCCCCGCACCATCGGCGCGGCCGCTGCGCATTGCGCTGTTTTCCGGCAATTACAATTATGTCGTGGACGGTCCGGTCAAGGCGCTGAACCGCCTGGTGGCGCGGATCGAAGCCAATGGCGACGCCGCCCTGGTCTTCGCGCCGACCGCACGGACGCCGGCATTCCGGCACGCGGGCGAACTTGTCTCGGTGCCGTCGATCGCGCTGCCGGGCGGACGCGGCGAATATCGCCTCGGCCTTGGCCTCAATCGCGAGGCGCGCCAGCGGCTCGACGCTTTCGCCCCGACGCTTGTGCACGTCGCCGCGCCTGACTGGCTCGGCCTCTCCGCGCTCAATTACGCGCGCGACAGGGGCGTTCCCGCCGTGGCCTCGTTTCACACCCGCTTCGACACCTATCCGCGCTATTACGGCATGCGCTGGCTGGAGCCGCATATCACGAGCTATATGCGGTATTTTTACAAGCGCTGCACGCGGGTTTACGCGCCGTCGCCGTCGATGGTCGACGAGCTGGCGCGCGACGGGATCGGCCGCGACGTCCGCCTGTGGGCGCGCGGCGTCGATCATCTTCAGTTCAACCCGCAGCGACGCGATGAGGCATGGCGCTTGTCGCAAGGGTTCGCCAACGATAATGTCGTGATCGGATTTGTCGGCCGCATCGTGCGCGAGAAGGGCCTCGATATTTTCGCCGCGGCCGTCAGATCGGCGCAGGCGGCGGACGCAAGCGTGAAAGCGCTGGTCGTCGGCGACGGTCCCGAGCGCAACTATTTCGAAGAGATTCTCCCCGGCGCCGTCTTCACCGGCCATCTCGACGGCGACGCGCTCGCCCGCGCCTATGCAAGCGCCGACGTTTTCTTCAATCCGAGCGTCACCGAGACGTTCGGCAATGTGACGCTCGAAGCGATGGCGAGCGGCGTTCCCGCCGTCTGCGCCGCCGCCTCCGGGAGCCGCTCCCTGGTCGATGACGGGGCGACAGGTTTTCTTGTCGATGACGCCAAAAGCGCGCCGAAATTCGCCGCCGCGCTCTTGCGCCTCGCCGCCGACCCCGCGCTTCGGCGCCGCATGGGCGAAGCGGCGCGCGAGAAGAGCGCCGCCTTTCAGTGGGACGCGATCCTTAACCGTCTACTCGCCGACTACCGGGAGATCGTCTCCGTCGGCGTTTCGTAGGAATTCCGACATGAAACCGTGATGTCGCTGCAATAAATTTGCGCTAGCCGCATGAGGGTTTGCGGAGCGGGCGACATGCGTCTTGTAGATATCGCCGAATTTTACAGCGAATTCGGCGGCGGTGTCAGAACATACGTCCATCAGAAACTTGAGGCTTCGGCGAAGTCCGGCGTCGAAACGACAATCATCGCGCCGGGGCCGGCCGACAGGCGCGAACGCCGCGCCGGCGGCGAGATCATCTGGGTGCGGTCGCCGATGCTCGCCCTCGATCACCGGTATCATATTTTCGCCGATATGCGCCCCGTGCATGCGCTTCTCGACGACATATCCCCGGACGTCGTCGAAGGCTCCTCAACCTGGCAGGGCGCGAGGATCGCCCGCGCATGGAAGGGAAATACGACGCGCGCGCTTTTTCTTCATCAAGATCCGGTCGCGGTTTATCCGCATTCGATTTTTTCTCCGCGGCTCGACGAGCGCCGCGTCGATCAGCTCTGCTTCTGGTTTTGGGCCTATCTCAGGAATCTGGCGCGGGGCTTTGACGCAACAGTAGCCCCTGGGCGTCATTTCGCCGCCCGGCTTCAGCAGTTCGAAATTCCAAATATCTCAGCTTGTCCGCTCGGTGTTGAAAAATCGGTGTTTTCCCATGAAGTCCGCGATGAGATGTTGCGGCAGTCGATGCTCGCGGCCTGCGACGCGAGCGCCGGCGCGACGCTCTTCATCGCGGTCAGCCGTCATCATCCGGAAAAGCGGCTGCTGTTGCTCATAGAGGCGTTCGACCGCTTTCGCCGAACCCGCCCGGCGGCGCTTTACATTGTCGGCGATGGGCCGATGTGGCGCGCGGTCGGTGCGCGAGCCGCCGCGACCGCGAATGTCCATGTCGCCGGCTCCATCAGCGGCCGACGCGATCTCGCCCGCCATCTCGCCAGCGCCGACTATTTCCTTCACGGGGGCGCGGCGGAGACCTTCGGGCTGGTGGTCGGCGAAGCGCTGTGCTCAGGGCTTCCGGTCATCGTTCCCGACAGAGGCGGCGCGGCCGAGCTCGCCCATCCCGCCTATTCCGAGACCTATCGCTCCGGCGACCCGGCGGCGCTCGCGGCGGCGATGGCGCGCATGACCAGTCGTGACCGTAACGATCTTTCGCTTGCCGCACGCGCCGGCTCGCACCGGCTGGCGACGCCGGCCGAACATTTCGAGCAACTGTTTGCGCTGTACGGAGCGCTCGCCCGCACGCGGGCCGAGCGGCGGGCCGCCTGAGCGGCCTCGCATCTTCAGGCCGATCCCGCCTCCCAGTCGCGCACGCGAAGGTTGGCGTTATAAAGGCCGCGCCGCTCAAACCGCGACGCCAGAAACTTATAGAAGAACCAGTCTTTGCGCGAATGCGGGACGAGGTGATAGGCGAGGCGCTCGGCGAGCGTCCAGTCAACCCGCCGACGATCGAGCCGTCGGTCCGATGTGACGCAGAAATGCGCAGGCGAATAGGCGATCCCGCCGAGCTTTCCGACATGGTGAATGATTTCATGGTCGGCGACCATGTAGGGCCATCGGTCATTGGAATATCCGCCCGCCCGCTGCAGGACGGATGTGCGAAACGCCTGACCGAAGCCCCCCGAATGCGCCTGCCGCGGCATCAGGGCCGCGGACGCCGCCCATTTCAGCCGAAGCAGCGCGCGCGCAGGCGCGCGCGCGCCGCGATACTCGCCGAAGGCGAGAACGGCGGCGGCTCGGGGGCGGGCGGCGAAAAGCGCAGCGGCGCGTTCGAGATATCTCGGCGGATAAATCGTATCGGCGTCGCAAAGGGCCACAAACTCCGTATCGACAGCCCCAATCCCCGTCTTCAGCGCACGGACTTTTCCTGGTTCGGGCTCGCTGAGGAATGTGATCGCGATCTCGGGGAAGGCTCTGCTGAAATCGTCGGCGACATCGCGCGAGCGATCCGTCGAGGCATTGTCCACAAAGATAAGGCGCGCCGGCCGAAGCGTCTGCGCCGCGAGGGAGGTGAGCGTTGCGGCGAGAAAATTTTCCTCATTGAAATAGGGGACAACGACGCTCCATCCCTCATTGAGCGGATTCACTTCGCGCACGGCTGGCCCTTATTCGGCAACAGCCCGATATCGGCAATTTGTGTGACACTCTTTTGACAGGCCGCCTGAAACCCATAGTTTCCTTACCGCGCCCAAAAGGCGATGAGGGAACGCCGGACTTTCCGAAGGACAAAAAATTGCTGATGGCCCCGCCCGCCCTGAATAGCGCTATCGATGCTGCGCGCGTGTTCGTGCGGCGCCCCGCCGTCCGCAGGGCGCTGTCGATTTTCCAGTTTGCTATCCTGGCCGGCGTGATCGCTTATCTGTTCGCCCGGCTCTCGCACATCGGCTGGGGCGAAGTCGCCGGAAGCCTTCCCGCCGCGCCGCTTTTCTACCTGATTTTCACGCTGCGTTATTTCATCCTGCCGCTTTCGGAAATTCCGGCCTACGAAATCGTCTGGAAGCGGCGGCTGTGGCCGCGCTTTTCCGCCTTCGTGCGCAAGCGGGTCTATAATTTCGCGGTCATGGGATATTCAGGCGAGGCGTTCTTCTCGCTTTGGGCGCGCCGCACACTCGATTTGTCGGATCGCGAAATTCTTGTCGGGGTCAAGGACAACAACCTTATTTCGGCGCTCGCCTCGAATATCGCCACAGCGCTCCTCGTCGTCGCGCTGTTTTTCACCGGCCGCCTCCGCGAGGAGCTCGACGCGTTGCCAGGATCGTTCCTGTTGTTCAGCCTGGCGTTCGCCTCAGCGCTCAGTCTCGCTGTCGTCGTGATCGTCTTCCGCAGAAAGATCATCAACCTTCCCCCGGGCGTGGCGCCCAGACTCGCGGCGATTCACGGCGGGAGGATCGCCGTCATCATGCTGCTCCAGGTCTTGCTCTACTGGTCGGCGATTCCCGAACCCGCCCTTTCGGCATGGTTTCTCCTTGTCGCGCTCCAGCTTGTCCTTAGCCGCATTCCGTTCGCGCCCAATATCGACATTGTTTTTCTGACCGCGGCCATTCACCTTGATGACGCGATTGATGTCGGGGCGGCTGACATCGCCGGCATGCTGGTCGCCGAAGCCGGCCTCTCGCAATTGTTTAACCTGGTCCTTTTCGCGGCGACGACGCATCTCGCGCTAAAGCCCGGGCGCGTCGCCGTCGCGCCCGCGGGGGATCGTGGGCCGCAGCTGGCCCGGAGCCAGATCGCCCCGGAAGGCTGACAATCGCTTTCTTGCTGGCGCGGAATTCGCTACAGACCACCGTCGACACCGTCCAGAAACGCAAAATGGCCCGAAAAGGGCGCCGATCCGCCAATGGGTCTTTTAGACCGCTACATCCTGCGATCAGTCGCAACCCCGTTAACGCTGTCGCTGGCGGTTGCGGCCATGCTGTTGCTGATCGAGCACATGCTACGCCTGTTCGACTTCGTCCTCGCCGAGCAGGGCCCGGTCGATGTCGTCTGGCGGATGCTGGCCAACCTCGTGCCGCATTACCTGAGCCTTGCCTTGCCGCTCGGCGCGTTTCTCGGCGTCCTGCTCGCCTTCCGCAATCTGTCGATGTCGAGCGAGCTCGACGCCATGAATTCGAGCGGCGCCTCGATTGGACGGCTGCTGCGGCCGGTCTATGCGCTGTTGCTGTTTCTCGCCGCCTTCGACTTCGTTCTCGTCGGTTACATCAAGCCCTTCGCGAAATATGAATACGACAAGATCCGCTTCGACGTGACGAGCGGCGCCTTCGGCATCAAGATCCCGCAGGGCGAATTCGTCGACATTACCGACGACGTGACGATCCGGCTCGGCAAGGTTGACACCGTCGCTAAGGAAGCGACCGACATATTTCTTGAAATGCGGGAGAAAAAAGGTCGGCGCACCATCATCACCGCCGAAAAGGGCGGCATCTCCACCAATCCGGAAATTTCCCACCTGTTGCTGAAGCTCTCGAAGGGCCGTCAGCTTTTCATCGACAATGACGGTGAGCGGTTGCGCACCCTCGATTTCGACAGTTTCGATCTGGATATCGGGCTTCCGGCGATCGACGCTTTTCGCCCGCGCGGCGGCGACGCGGATGAGGCGACCTTCACTGAAATCGTCAGGCTGCTGAACGCGCCGGACGCCCGCTCATCGCCCTTGCGGCTTCCCTATCGCGCGCAATTCCACTGGACGATCATTCATCCGCTGACCTTCCTGACGCTGCCCATTCTCGCGGTCGCGATGGGCGTCACCAGCCGGCGCAAGGCGTCGAACCTGAAGCCGGTTCTCGGCGTCGCGATCCTCATCGTCTATCACGAGCTGCTTCAGGAATGGGGGCTCGTCAGCGCCGCGCTCGGTCAGTTGTCGCCCTATATTTCGATGTGGGGCCTGTTCGCCGCGTTCGTTGCGCTGAGCGTCTTTCTCTATCGCGGATCGATCGATCAGGCCCGCAACGCGCGGGCGGCGGAAAGCCGCGAGGATGAGACGGTGCGCGTTCCCGCAGCCAAAAGCGAGACCGAAACGCCCCGCCGGAGCGCCGGGTGATGAGCAAGATCGACGGCGTCTTTCTTCGCTATGTCGGACGGCTTTTCGTCACAAGGTTCGTCGGCCTGCTCGCATTTTTCGTGATCGTTCTGCAGGCGCTCGATCTGCTCAACCACTCCGACACGATCATGGCGGCGCCGGGGGCGACATCGAAATCGATCGTTCAGTATCTCCTGCTGCGCGCGCCCGAGATTGTCAGCCAGTTCACGCCCTTCGCCGCCCTGCTGGCGATCGTCGTCACTTTGTCGGCGCTCAATCTCTCGAGCGAGATTGTGATCATGAGGGCGGCGGGGATGTCGGTTCACCGGGTGCTCGCGCCGATCGCGGTCTCCTGTCTCCTGATCTCCGTCGCGCATTTTTCTTTTCATGAGCTTGTCGTCGTCAGCGGGTCGGAGCGCCTCGCTTATTGGGCGGCGAACGATTACGCGGTCGGCCTCACCCGGGACGAGTCGACGCGCACCAATATTCGCGTCACGCATGACGGCGAAATCATCAGCGCCGCCGCCGCCGCGCGCATCGGCGACAGCGTGAAGCTGACCGACGTCAATATTTACGACCTTGACGACAGAGGCCTCGTCAGCGCCGTGACCGAAGCCAAATCCGCCATCCACGAAAAGGGCGAGTGGCGGCTGTTCGACGTGCGCGAGGCGTCCGACCCGACGGCGACGGCGACCGAAGAAAAGTCGCGGGTCTGGAAGACGTCCCTCAATCCCGAGCTCCTTTTCGCGCTGACGCTTAATCCCGACCGCTCCTCGATCCCGACGATCATCCGTCAGATCGCACAGCTCAAAACCGACGGCGCCGACGCGAAACCGGCGATGACCTCCCTGCTGGGGCGGTTTTCAAAGCCGATGGCGACGCTGTTGATGCCGCTCCTCGGCGCCATCGCCGGCTTTGGCGTCAGCCGTCAGGGAAACCAGCTTGTCCGCGCGAGCGCTGGCGCGGCGCTGGGCTTTGGCTATTTCGTGGCGGAAAACCTGATGCTGGCTATCGGCGCGCTCGGGGTGGCGCCGCCGGTGATCGGGGCGTTTTTTCCGTTCGCGCTGTTCCTGGTCGTGGGATTCGCCATTCTCCTCGCCATGGAGAGCTGACCGCTCGACATACGCCATGGGGCGGTTAAAACCCGGGCGCCATGCACGCAGCCGCCCCCAGTGACGACGACCGGCCGGAGGGTTCCGCCTCTCCGGGTCCGCGTGTCATCACCCTCGGCTGCCGGCTCAATCTCGCCGAGAGCGAAGCGATCCGCCGTCTCGCCGACGAAGCAGGTCTTGTCGACGCCATCGTCATCAACAGCTGCGCCGTCACCAATGAAGCGGTTCGCACCACGCGCCAACAGATCCGGCGGGCGCGACGCGAAAACCCCGCTGCCCGCCTCATCGTCACCGGCTGCGCCGCGCAGATCGATCCCGGCGCCTTCGCGCAGATGCCGGAAGTCGACGCCGTCATCGGCAATGTCGACAAGCTCGACGCGGGCGCATGGGCGGCGCAAGCGCGCGGCGACGAGCGCTTGCGCGTCAACGACATCATGTCGGTGCGCGAAAATGCGGCGCATCTGATCGACGGCTATGGCGATCGCGCGCGCGCCTTCCTGCAGGTGCAGAACGGATGCGACCATCGCTGCACCTTCTGCATCATACCGTTCGGGCGCGGGCCGTCGCGATCGGTCGGAGTCGCCGAGGCCGTGGCCTCGGTGCGCCGTCTCGTCGATAGCGGCCATCCCGAAATCGTACTCACCGGCGTCGACATGACCTCATGGGGGCATGACCTTGAGGGCGCGCCGCGCCTTGGCCGTCTTGTCGCCGCGATCCTCGACGCGGTTCCGGACCTTTTCCGCCTTCGCCTCTCCTCGGTCGATTGCGCTGAAATCGACGACGAACTTTTTGACCGGCTGACCGGCGACCCGCGCGTCGCGCCGCACCTGCACCTGTCGCTACAGGCCGGATCGAACATGATCCTCAAGCGCATGAAACGCCGCCATGCCCGCGAGGACGCGATCGAGCTCACGCGCCGCCTGCGCGCGCGGCGCCCGGAGATCGCCGTCGGCGCCGATCTGATCGCCGGTTTTCCGACCGAAGACGAGGCGATGTTTCAGGACAGCCTTCGCCTGATCGACGAGGCCGGCGTCAATTACGCCCATGTTTTTCCGTTTTCGGCGCGCGCGGACACGCCGGCGGCGCGCATGCCGCAGCTCTCCGGCGAGGTCGTCGCCGATCGCGCAAGGCGGCTTCGGGAGAAGGCGGCCGCCGCGACGGAGCAGTTTCTCGACAGCCTGATCGGAACCGTCGGCGAGGCGGTCATCGAAAGCGGCGGGCGCGGGCGATTCGGCAATTTCGCCCCGGCGCGCCTTGGCGATGCGACGCTACGCCCGGGCGATGTCGCCTTGTTGCGAGTGAGCGCGCGCGACGGCGACATGCTGATTGCGGAAAGCGCCGGCGCATGAGCCCCTTTGAGCGGCGCAATAAAAAAGCCGCGCCCCGAAATTTCTTTCGAGGCGCGGCTTTGATAGTCAGAACCGTAGACCTTAAGCCGCTTTCGCTTTGGCCTTGCGCTTGGTGCGCTTGGCTTTCTTCGCTGCCGGCTTGGCGGCCTTTTTCACGGCCTTTTTGGCCGTCTTCTTCGCCGTTTTTTTCGCGGCCGGTTTGGCGGCTTTTTTCGCTTTGGCCATCGCCATGCTCTTCTCCATGAAAAAGGCTGACATACTTCAGCCGACGTGAAACAAGTTGCTGCGCCGCGATTTCTGGCAAGAGAAAAATGACAAAGCCGAAAACTTTTTTATCGGGACTGTTCGGGAAACGACACGCGGACGCCCCCGCGACGACGGCTGAAACGCCTTCCGAAATCCCCGCCGACGCGCCTGCCGGGATCGCTCCGCCTGCGAAGATTCCGGTCGGGGCGCCGGCGCCGGAAATTGAAGATCAGCCTTTGAAACAAGGGTTTTTCGCACGCCTCGCCGGCGGTCTTTCGAAGACGACGCAACGCCTGTCCGACGGCGTCGCGGCGATCGTGACCAAGCGCAAACTCGATGACGAAACGCTCGACGACCTTGAGGAGCTGCTGATCGGCGCCGACCTCGGGGTGAAGGCGGCGGCGCGCGTTCGCGACACGCTGGCGCGCGACCGCTTCAACCGGGAAGTCAGCGACGCGGAGGTTCGCGCGGCGCTCGCCGAGGCGGTCGCCGAGGGTCTTGCCGGTCTCGAACGCCCGCTGACGATCGACCGGACCCGCCGTCCGCATGTGATTTTGACGGTCGGGGTCAATGGCGCCGGCAAGACGACAACGATCGGCAAGCTCGCCGGTAAGTTCCGAAAGGAAGGGCTTAACGTCATGCTCGCGGCGGGCGACACCTTTCGCGCCGCCGCCGTCGAGCAATTGAAAATCTGGGGCGAGCGAACCGGCTCCGCGGTGATCGCCAAGGAAGCGGGCGCCGACGCGGCGGGCCTCGCCTTCGAGGCGCTGGAGCGCGCGCGAAAAGAAGGCGTCGACGTCTTGCTGATCGATACGGCGGGGCGGCTTCAGAACCGGCGCGAGCTGATGGACGAACTGGCGAAGATCGTGCGGGTCCTGAAAAAGCTCGACCCTTCCGCACCGCACGACACATTGCTCGTTCTCGATGCGACGGTCGGCCAGAACGCGATTTCACAGGCCGCCGCGTTCCGGGAAATCGCCGGCGTCACCGGCATCGTGATGACGAAACTCGACGGCACCGCGCGCGGCGGCGTGCTGGCGGCGCTCGCCGAAAAGCACCCCTTGCCGATTCATTTCATCGGTGTCGGCGAAGGCGTCGACGACCTTCAGCCCTTCGACGCGGCGGGCTTTGCGCGCGCCCTCGCCGGTCTTTCCTAAAAGGGCGGAGGCCGCTAAGGACGCGCCATGAGCGACACCCCTTCCGCCCGGCGTCTTAGCGGCCGCGCCAAGTTTCTGGTCGATTTCGG
>MEMM01000030.1:0-7227 GCA_001767925.1 Alphaproteobacteria bacterium RIFCSPHIGHO2_12_FULL_63_12 | reverse complement strand
ATCGCCTTTCTCTACAGCGTCTGGAAGGAGCGGCGGGTGGCGCCGATGCTGCTCGTCAGCGGCGTCGCCATCGGCGTTCTGGGATCATTGACGCTGATCCTTCACGACAAGACGTTTTTCTACATGAAGCCGACGATCGTCTATCTGATGTTCGCGATGACCCTCGCCGGCGGGCTCGCCACCGGGCGCAATTTTCTCAGAACCTTGTTTGACGGCGCCTTGCATCTTCCCGACGCGGCGTGGCGGACGCTGACCCGGCGCTATGTGGTTTTCTTCGCGCTGCTCGCCGTCGCCAATGAAATCGCCTGGCGCTATTTGACGCGCGACTGCGACCTGACGGCGGCGGCCGCCTGCGCCGGCGAAGCGCAATGGGTCAATCTGAAGATCTGGGGCTTCACCGCGATCAATGTCCTGTTCGCGATTGCGCAGGCGCCGTTTCTCGCCCGTCATGTCATCGAGCAGCCGAAGGCGGATCAGAGCCCCTCGGCCGGGTTGGAATAAGGCGCAAAGCCCGACCGGCTGCGGCTGTCCATCCAGTGACGCAAGGCCCAGCCGGCCGACGGAAACGCGATGTCCGGCCACGGAATATCGTCGACGTCAAATAGTCGCACATCAAGGCTTTCCGGTCCCGGCGCATAATCCGCCGCGGCGAGCGTTCCGCGATAAATGATTTGCACCTGCGAAAGGCGCGGTACGGAATAAACCGCGAGGACCTGATCGAATTGCGGCCGGACGCAGGCTTCCTCAAAGGCCTCGCGTCGCGCGCCGTCCTCCGCCGCCTCGCCGATTTCAAGATACCCCGCCGGCAGGGTCCAGAACCCCTTGCGCGGCTCGATCGCCCGCCGGCACAAAAGGACCTTCCCCTCAAAGCTCAGGACAGACCCGACGACAATTTTCGGATTGCGGTAGTCGATAAATCCGCACTGGCCGCACACGTCCCTTTCGCGGTTGTCGCCTTCCGGCGTCTCCTTGTGGAAATGCGGCCCCGTCGGCAGATTTTCGCTCATCGTCCGCATCCCATCTTTTTCCGAAACAATCACGTCTGCTGACAATCCGCGCAAGGCGCATCACACAAGGAGCATCGCAAATGTGATCGGCCGCCGGCTGAAATTCGGCGGGGCCGGGCGCCGCCGCTCTTGACCCGCCGGATGATCCGGCCGAAACCGACCGCACTGGCGATTTTCGCCGCCGCGATGGCGACGCTCGCCGCATCAAACCGCCGCCGCGCCGTTTTTTCAAGGCGCCGCCAAAAATCGAGGAGACTGCATAAAATGGCGTATGATCTCAGAAAATCACCCGGCCACCTCCTGCGCCGCGCCCAGCAATACGCGCACGATCTTCATTCGAACGCCGTCGGCGGCGACGGCCCGACGCCGCGCCAGTTCGAAGTGCTGCACGTCGTCTCCCGCAACAAAGGCATCAGCCAGACCGATCTCGTCCGGGCGACCGGCATCGACCGCTCGACGCTCGCCGACATGATCGCGCGGATGCTGAAAAAAGGCCTTTTGTCGCGCTCGCGCGACAAGGATGACGCGCGCGCCAACAATGTCAGCATCACGCCCTCCGGCGCCCGCGTTCTCGGCTCGGCCGCGGCGGGCGTCAGCAAGGCGGATACGGCGACGCTGAACGCGCTGCCGAAAACCCAGCAGGCGGCGTTCATGAAGGCGCTCGGCGCCTATGCCGACGCGCTTGACAAGCTGGCCGAAGGCGGCGCGGCCAAGCCCGCCAAAAAGAAAGCGGCGAAGAAAAAAGCGCCGGCGCGCAAGAAAGCCAAGCGCGGCCGCCGCTAGATCATCCGACGCGCTTATCGACCGAATCCGGCCGCCCCTTTCGGGGCGGCCTCTTTCATGCCGCGGGTTATTTTTCGCCCCGCGGGAGGCCGGCGAGCGACAGCCGCCGTACATAACCGCCGAGCGCCAGCTGGCGGTCATACATGACGATCGCGGCGGCGACCGAAAGATTGACGCAGAATTTCGTCGGAATTTTCACAAGATGCGCGCAGCGCGCTTTCGCTGCGTCCGACAGATCGCCCTTTTCCGGTCCAAGTATATAGGCGGCGTTCAGTGGATGGGGGAACGTCGGCAGATCGACCGCCCGGTCGTCGAGCTCCACGCCGACCAGCACGCATTTCCTTGGGAAGATCATGTCCCCGGCGCTCGCCCATTCGTAAAGCGGCACATGATCGGCGCTGTTCGACGTATCGGAGAGGGCCGCCTCGCGCGCATTGAGGCGCGAGCCGACGGTGAAGATAAAACTCGCGCCGAAGGCGTTCGCGGTGCGCATCACCGCCCCGAGATTCATCTGTTTCGAAATCCTTTCGGATCCGACGCCGAAATAGCCACGCATCCCGATTTGACCTTCCTGGCCGCGCATTGACTTTGGCGCGCGCCAAATCTCATTCTGCCTTATGAGCCGCGAATTGTTCAACACGCCTTCGGGTCCCTATTTCCTGTCGCATTCCGCCGGGCTGATGCCGCTGGCGGCGCGCGCGGAGCTTGAAGACTCGTGCCTTGGGCCGTGGGCCGCGGGGAGCCATGATCTCTGGGACAAATGGCTGGCGGCGGTCGGCGATTTTCGCGCCGCGCTCGCGCCGGTGATCGGCGCAAACGCTGACGATATCTGCCCCCAGACCAATATTTCGAGCGCGCTGACGAAAATCCTCCATTCGCTGCCGATAGAAAAAGGCCGCACCAAAATCGTTCTGTGCGAGGAGGATTTCCCGACGATCGGCTTCGTGCTGGCGCAGGCCGAGCGCCTTGGCCTCAAGCTTGTCTTTCTCAAAAGCGGCCCGCATCTCGCCGATCCGGACGCCTGGAAAGAAGCCTTCGCCGACGATGTTCACTTGCTGCACCTGACCCATGTATTTTCAAATCTCGGCCTTAAAACGCCGGTCGCGGACATCCTTGCGCGGGCGCGCGCCAAAGGCGTCATCACCGTCGTCGACGCCGCGCAGTCGGCCGGCGGCGTCGAGGTCGACGCCGAGAGATGGGGCGCCGATTTCATCACCGGCACCTCGCTTAAATATCTCTGCGGCGGGCCGGGCGCTGCCTATCTTTGGGTCAACCGGGCGATCGCGCCTAAATGCACGCCGGTCGATGTCGGCTGGTTCAGCCATGAAAATCCGTTCGAGTTCGACATAAGGCGGTTCGCCTATGCGCCCGCCGCCGCGCGTTTTTGGGGCGGCACGCCGTCGGTCGCGCCGTTCGCGCTCGCGAGAGCCGGCGCCGAGGCGATCACGCATGCCGGCGTCGCCGCCATCGCCGCCGCCAACCAGCAGCTGATCGACAAGATCGTCGGCGCGCTTCCCGCCGCTTCCATCGCCTCGCATGTCGTCAAGGGCGAGCGCGGCTGCTCGTTCATCATCAGACCGCGCGACGCCGACAAGGCGGCGGCGGCGCTCACCGAGGAAAAGATTGTTTTCGACCGGCGCCGGGGCGGCCTCAGATTTTCAATTCATCTTTATAATGACGAAAGCGACGCGGCGAGGCTTATCGCGGCGCTGACGCCGTTCGTCTAGAACGACGCCCCTAAAAGTCGAGCGTCAGAAGCGCCGGCGCGTGATCGGACGGGCGCTCCCAGCCGCGGCAATCGTCGCGGATCGAAAACCCTTTTCGGCCCAGGCTGAGCGCGGCTTTTTCGAGCGCCGGCGTCACCCAGATATGGTCGAGGCGCCGCCCGCGATTGGACGCGCGCCAGTCGGCGGCGCGATAGGACCACCAAGAATAAAGCTTTTCAGGCTCGGGGACGACCTCGCGCGCGACATCGATCCAGCGCCCGGCCTTGATCGCGGCGTTGAGAAGGTCGACCTCGACCGGCGTGTGCGAGACGACGCCCAAGAGCTGCTTGTGCGACCAGACGTCGTGTTCGCGCGGCGCGACATTGAGATCGCCGACAAGAATTTCCTTCATCTTCGAGCCCGGCGCGAACCTGCGGGCGAGATCCTTCAAAAAGGCGAGCTTGTGGGCGAATTTGTCGTTTTCATCCGGGTCCGGAACATCGCCGCCAGCCGGCACATAAAAATTGTGCAGCCGGACGCCGCCCGGAAGACTCGCCGCAATATGCCGGCAATCGTCCTTGCCGCCGAAGCTTTCGACCTCTTCTTCCTTCAGCGGTAATTTTGAAACGATGGCGACGCCGTGATAGCCGGGCTGGCCCGACACCGCCTGATGGGGATAGCCCGCGGCCTTGAAGGCCTTGGCGGGAAACTGGTCGTTGGCGCATTTGATTTCCTGCAGACACAGCGCGTCCGGCTTTTCCTCTTCGAGGAATTGCACGACCTGATCGATGCGCAGGCGAACGGAATTGATGTTCCAGGTGGCGATTTTCATGCAGCGGGCTTTGGCGTTGCGGCGCCGCGACCATAAACATTGAGGCTTTGCTTGCAACCGCGCGCCAATCGGACGACGAGCGTTCTTTCATGAGCCTTGAAAGCGCGCTTCTTCCTGACGGCGTCTCGGCGGCGGCGGCGATCGCCGTCATCGTCGCGAGCTTTTTCACCTCGTCGCTGACGGCGGCGTTCGGCCTTGGCGGCGGGCTCGCGCTGCTGGCGATCATGGGCGCCGCGTTTCCTCCCGCTGCTGTCATTCCGGTGCACGGCGTCGCCCAGCTCGGCTCGAATACGAGCCGGCTCATCCTGCAATGGAAGTCGGTCGTGTGGCCGATCGTGTTCTGGTTTCTCGCCGGCTCGCTCATAGGATCGGCGGTCGGCGCGCGGATTTATGTCGAAATTCCAGATGCGCTGCTGAAGGCGCTGATCGGCGTTTTCGTGCTCCTCACCGTTTACGGGCCAAAGCCCAGGGGTTTTTCACCCGGCGGGACGACCTATTTCGCGACCGGCGCCGCGAGCGCCGTCTTGTCGATGTTCGTCGGCGCGACCGGACCGATCGCGGCGGCGATGCTGGGCGTCGCTCGCCTCGACAAGCTGAAAACCGTCGCGACCCATGCCGGCGCGATGGCGGGCCAGCATCTGCTGAAATCGCTCGCCTTCGGCGTCATCGGCTTCGCCTATGCCGACTGGGCGGCGATCATCATCGCCGTCGTCATCGCCGGCTTTTTCGGGGCCGCCGCCGGCACGCGGCTGCTTGGCGACATGCCGGAGGAAAAATTCCGCCGAGGCTTCACGCTGGTGCTGACGTTTTTCGGCTTTTACCTGATCGGATCGGCGCTTTTGCTGCTCGTCTGAGGGATCAGAAAAGATTGAACGTCGATCCGACGATGCCGACCGGCCAGCGGCCGAATTCGAACAGGCGGAATTTCTCCCGGAACGGATGATCGTCCGCGCTGAAAGAAGGATCGATCGCGGCGACCAGCACCAGCGAGGCCTGATGCGCCGCCTGCACCGCCGCGCCGACGGCGAGCTGCTGCTGCGCTTCGTCTTCAACGTCCCAGATGAAACTCGCCTGCTCCATCTGCTCTCGCGCCGGCTCCGCGACGCGATCGGCGATCAGCGTCATCGCGATATGCAGAGCGTCCTCGGACAATGTTTCGAGCGCGCGGCCGGTGAGATCGGCGCGCAGCAATTCCTCCGCCTCCCACGCGGCGCTGTTCCAGTCGTTGTGTTCCGCCGCCGCCGCCGCGTCCTCCCAGTCGACGAGGACGGCGACATCGGCGTCCGGAAATCCCAAACCGTCCGTATACTTACGAGCGGCGGCGCGCGCGCCCGGCGTCAACGGTTCGCCGAGATTGGCGAACCACGGAATGCGTTCGAGCGCATGGGCGAAACGGCGCATGCGCGCGAGCGCGGGCAGCTCCCGTTCGAGGGCGTCCAGTTCGCTTTCGTCCATCCAATGGCCTCCGGCCGCCCTTATAGGATCCGGGCGACAAAAAAGCGCCCGATCCTCGAGAGGACCGGGCGCTAAGCTGCGCTGTTGCGCCTACGCCGGGAGGGGATATTCCGGCGACCTGGGCGACGTTCGGACCTGCTAGCGGGGGGGCAACGCCGATCCGAAAGAAGTGTCTCCCAAGCACTGTTACTCTAACGCCTCACACGGTAACTTTTCAATAGGGATTTTAAAAAAAAGCTTGCGTGTTGTGCCCATACATACGGAATCGTGACCGTCTCTCTAATCATTAATGAAGGCGCCGCCGGCTTCCGGGGCCCGGAACAACCGGTTTTCGAGCGATCCGCCGGTTTCGACGCCCTGGAGGGCGACCACGGTGACGCCGCCCTGCGGGTCGCGCACCGACCATTGCTCGATCGCGAGATCGGGCGCCGACATCACCAGCGTGATCTCGCCCTCGGTGTCCGTCCCGCTTGACGCATAGGTGACGGCGACGGCGTCGGCGCGGCGCTCGACCGACTTCAGGGTCGCGTCGCCGATGTCGATTTTCTTGGCCAGAAGAAACCGCAGCGGGGTCTTTTTCAACGGATAGGAATCGGCCGTTTCAAGCTCGGAATTCTCGACATAGACCATGCCGCCGGTCGCCACGATGGTGATCGGCGACGGGTCGTCATAATCGAAGCGGATCTGGCCCGGACGGCGCAGATAAACCTTGCCGGTGACAACCGCGCCCGAGGGGGCCGTCTGCACAAACCCGCCCGACAGCGTCGTCAGCCCTTCAAGATGGCCAAGGACTTTGGCGGCGACTTCTTGATCGCTGAGATCGGAAAAGGCCGACGCGGCGGGCGCAGGGGCAAGCGCCGGGACGGCGGCGGCGAGTTTGACCGGCGTCGGCGTCTTGTGGGCGATCGGAACGGCGGCGGCGGCGGCCGGGATCACAGCGGCGGGCGTGGCGCGCTCGGCCATCTCAGGCGTCGAGGCGGGCGCGCCGCCTGAGGCCGCCCCGGCGGCGAAAAAGGCGACGGACGAAAGCAGGGCGCTGATCATTCACTGTTCTCCTTGGGCGGCGGACCGCGAAACTTACCTGATGGTCGGCGGTAAAGGCGTCCCTATTCGGACCCGATTATGGCGCCCGCCGGCGTCCGGTCACAATTGCGCGATGGTCAGGCCCTCGGCAGGGCGTTGACCTCGTCATCGCCGAGCGCGCGCGCCTCGCTGACCAGCATGATCGGAATGCCGTCGCGAACCGGATAGGCGAGCCGCGCCTTGCGGCTCAACAGCTCCTTCGCCTCGCGGTTGTAGACGAGGCGGTCCCGGGTCGCCGGACAGACGAGGATTTCAAGGAGCCTGGGATCGATTTCCTTCAGTTGCGCGGTCGTGTCGTTCATCGCTTCAGCCTTCCTATTACCCGGTCTGCTTACTGCACCGTCTGCCCGTCGCCGCCCTC
>MEMM01000029.1:5064-8308 GCA_001767925.1 Alphaproteobacteria bacterium RIFCSPHIGHO2_12_FULL_63_12 | reverse complement strand
CCCATTGCGCAGCGGCGCTTTCGCTCAGCGCAAGCAATCGCAGCGACCGCAGCGACGGCTCTCCGAATTTGAAAGTCAGCCCGGACCCGGATTGCTCAATGTTTACGTCCCCCTGGCGGAAGCGGCGTGTCCCGAGGCCGTCGCCGACCGCAAAAACCACCGCCGCTTCGACGCCATCGACGGATATGGCCGCGGCGGACTTGCCGTCCGCACCGATAAGCCACTCGCCAGGCCGGAAATCCGGTTCGTCAAAAGCGAGCCGGTCGATCGCCGCTTCTTCGGTGACGGCGATCGATCGCGTCGCGCCGAGCGCCCATGCAAGGCCGATCAGGATCACGACGCCCGCAAGCGAAATGGCGATTTCGACTAGGGTCATCCGCGCCGCCCGTCAGCCGACAATATCCGACCCCGCGAAGAAGAACGCGATTTCGTCTTTCGCCGTCTCCGGCGCGTCCGAGCCGTGCACGGAGTTTTCACCGATCGATTCCGCGAATTCAGCCCGAATTGATCCGGGCGCCGCTTTTTTCGGATCGGTCGCGCCCATAATTTCACGGTTGCGGGCGATCGCGTTCTGGCCTTCGAGCACCTGTACAACAACCGGTCCTGAGATCATGAAGTCGACAAGCTCGCCGAAGAACGGCCGATCCTTGTGGACTGCGTAAAAGCCTTCCGCCTGTTTGCGCGTCATGTGGATGCGTTTCGATGCGACGACGCGAAGTCCCCCCTCCTCGAATTTCGCAATGATTTTACCGGTGAGGTTGCGGCGGGTCGCGTCCGGTTTGATAATCGAGAAAGTGCGCTCAAGCACCATCGTAGGCTCCTGTCAGTCGGTTCGGGGTTCAATCGGCGCGTTCCCTATCAACCCCGTGGCGTCGCGGCAAGGCGGCGGACCGTCGTAAGGCCAAAGATGTTCGCTTGCCGCGCCGATTCAGCAAAACCCCGCCCCCGGCGAGAAGGGCGGCTCGTGCGAGACATTGTTCTAGATGAAGCTTAGAAAAGGCGCGCCTGCGCAAAGGCCGCCGCCTCTGATTCATCAAGGGCGCCGTCAAGGTTGGCATCCGCCTCGTCGAAGCGCACGATCAGCGCGGCCCGCAGATCATCTTCGGTTAACTGGCCATCCGCCCCGGCGATCGCCGCGTAACTTTCGTCAAGCGCCGAAGAATCCGCGGACGGCTCTTCCGGCAGGGTGGCGTCAACTGCATCCACCGCGTCGGGCGCCGCCGTTTCATAGACATCGTCAACCACCTCCTCGACCGGCGCCGCAGGGGTCATCAAAGCCGCGAGCGCGTAGAATTCGGTCTGGGAAAGAGACCCGTCGCTATCGGCGTCGGCTTGCGCGAACGCAGAATCCGCCGCCGCCGTCAGCTCATCCTTGGTGCGAACTGCCGCAAGATCGAGGCCCGCCGGCGCAGCGTAGACGTCGGCCGCCTCGGCGGCTGCGTCGGCTGCCGCCGCCGCCTCTTCGTCGACGAAAGCGCCTTCTTCGGTAATTGGCGACTCAGCGGGCGAAGCTTCTTTTTTGGCGCAACCAGCGAGTGCGATCGCTGCGAGCGTCATGACGCCCAAAACCCTGAAGTTCATCATTGCCTCCATCTGCCCAGCCGTGAGTCGGGCTCTTTAGGTACGTTATATAAAGGATTTGGCGGGTCCCGCTGGAGCCCCCCTCCGCTTCTTAAAATGAAATTTCGGAAAGCTTTACACCCGCGCCGGGTTGCACCACAGGCGGGCTGCCGCTACGGGCGTCCGGCTTGCGGGCGACCACAAATGCTTCACATCAATGACCTGACTTACCGGATCGAAGGACGGCCGCTGTTCGAGCAGGCGACGGCGGCGATCGCCGAAGGCTGGAAGGTCGGATTTATCGGCCGCAATGGCGCGGGAAAGTCGACCCTGCTACGGCTGATCAAGGGGGAAATCCATCCCGACGACGGGGATGTTTCTCTGCGCCGGCGATGCCGGCTCGGCGGCGTCGATCAGGAAGCCCCCTCGTCCTCCAGATCGCTCATCGACATCGTGCTCGAATTCGACCGCGAGCGCTCGGCGCTGATCGAAGAAGCCGAGACGACCGACGACCCCCACCGCATCGCCGACATCCACGCCCGGCTCGCCGATATCGACGCGCATTCGGCCGAAGCGCGCGCCGCCGCCATTCTGTCGGGTCTTGGATTTTCGGCGCTCGACCAGAAGCGCCCGGCTTCCGATTTTTCTGGCGGCTGGCGGATGCGCGTCGCCCTCGCCGGCGTTCTCTTCTCCGCACCCGATCTCCTGTTGCTCGACGAGCCGACGAACTATCTCGACCTTGAAGGCGCGATCTGGCTTGAGAATTTCCTGCGCCGTTATCCGTACACGTCACTCATCGTCAGCCATGACCGCGATTTTCTCAATCGCACGGTCACCCATGTCCTGGCGCTTGAAGGCCGCAAGCTTTCGGTCTCGCCGGGCGATTACGACATCTATGAGAAGAAGCGCCTCGAAGCGCGCGCCAACGCCCTCGCCTTCCGGTCGAAACAGGAAGCGCAGCGCCGTCATATGCAGGCGTTTATCGACCGCTTCCGCGCCAAGGCGTCAAAAGCGAAGCAGGCGCAAAGCCGCATCAAGGCGCTCGAAAAAATGCAGATTTCGGCTGAGCCCGTTGACGAACGCTCGACCGGATTCGCCTTCAAAAACCCCAAGCCGATGGCGCCGCCGATCATCCGTCTCGTCGAAGCCGATCTCGGCTATGTCGAGGGAAGGCCGGTTCTGCGTAAGATCAATCTGCGGATCGACCATGACGACCGGATCGCGATCTTGGGACCGAATGGCGAGGGAAAATCAACGCTCGTCAAATCGTTGGCGGGAAGGCTGCCATTGCTTGGCGGCGAAATCTTCAAGCACAAGAAACTCGACATCGCCTATTTTTCGCAACACCAGCTCGACGAACTTAAGCCGGCCCGTTCGCCCTACGATCATGTGCGCGAGCTGATGCCGGACGGCACGGAAGCGCAGGTGCGAAGCGCGACCGCCGGGCTTGGCTTTGGCGCGGAGAAGGCCGACACCAAGGTCGAAAAACTCTCCGGCGGCGAAAAGGCGCGTTTGCTGCTCGGCCTCATCACCTTCAGTGGCCCGCACCTCATCATACTCGACGAGCCGACCAACCATCTTGATATCGACGCGCGCGCCAGCCTGTCGCAGGCGCTCAACGATTACGCTGGCGCCGTCATCATGATCACCCACGACGCGCATCTTGCGAGCGCAGTCGCCGACC
>MEMM01000029.1:0-5051 GCA_001767925.1 Alphaproteobacteria bacterium RIFCSPHIGHO2_12_FULL_63_12 | reverse complement strand
CAAGGATGGCGCCGCCGCACCGTTCGAAGGCGATCTTGATGACTACCGCGCCCTCGTGCTCGATGCGCAAAGGACCGAGCCGCAGGACAACGCCCGCAAAGCGTCCGATCCGCGCGTCGCCGCCCGCCAGTCCTCGGCGGCCCAGCGTGAAACGATCGCCCCCCTGAAGAAAAAAGCGGAGGCGGCGGAAGCGCGCCTTGGCGATTTGAATGCAATCCTACCGCGGATCGACGCGGCGCTCGCCGAACCCGGCCTTTATGAAACAGACATCGCGCGGGCGACCAAATTGCAGAAGGAACGGGCGGCGCTAATTGTAGCGATCGCCGCGCAGGAGGAAGCCTTTCTTAACGCCCTTGAAAGCTACGAAACAGCAAAATCCGGGGCCAGATAGATGATGTCTCGCGCGCAAGGCCGAAGTCGTGCAGTCTTGGCGCGCGAAGGAGGATTGCGATGAAAACCCCTCGGGACTGTACGACAAGAGACGAGGTGCGCGAGGAAATCGACCGGCTGGACCGCGGCCTTGTAGACCTGCTCGCGGAACGCTGGTCCTATGTCGACCGCATGTGGGAGCTGAAGCGGGCCGAAGCGTCCGAGGCGAATGTTCCGTGGCGCAATCGCGCGGTCATCGAAAAAGTTAAGGCGCGCGCCGCCGAAAAAGGCCTTCCCCCTGAAATGGCCGAAGCGCTGTGGCGGCAGATTATCGGCTGGGGCATCCAGTATCAGGAAGAACGCCTGCGCGATTCCTGAGGCTGCTTTCGAAGGTTTCCGAATTGGGGGCGCGGCGCTAGGGTTCCTGGATGACTGATCAAATTTCCTCCGGCGACATCAACCCGGCGATCGGCGACATGCTGCGGGCGGCGCGCGACTTTCTGGCGCATGAACATTCATTGTTTCGCTCGCTTGCACTCAAGCCGAAATTGATAGGAAAGGGAAAGGCCGTTTTCTCAATGGACCTTCCGTCAGCGTTCGCTGGCGCCGACGGGTCCGTGCATGGCGCCCTCTTCACCATCATCATCGATTCGATATTCGGCCTTGCCGTGTTCACCGCCCTTGAAGAGATCAAGCCGATCGCCACCATCAACCTGCGCACCGATTACATCGGTTCAATCCGTCCCGGATCGCGCGCTTTGTGCGCGGCTGAATGTGAAGCGATCACCGGGGACGTCGCCTATGTTTCGGGAAAATTGACGTCGGAGGCGGATGGCCGGCTGTTGGCGACAGGCGCCGGCGCCTTCATCGTCGGCGCCAAAGGGCCAGTGAAGGGAATGCGCCTGTGACGACGCATCTTTCCCTCATCCATGACTATGCGTCCCGCGCGGCCATGGCGACCTGGCTCGGCTTTCAGGCGAGCGGCGAGGAGGAGATCGTCTTTCGATTGACCTTTAACGAATCCCATATCGGCAATCCTGCGATCCGGGCGCTGCATGGCGGGGTGATCGCCGCTTTTCTTGAGCTTTCGATGCAGGCGGACCTTTTCGCAACGTCGGGCGCCGCCATATCGACCGCCAATATTTCGATCGATTACCTGTCATCGTCGCGACCGGAAGATATGACCGGAAGGGTCAGACTGCTTCGTCAGGGCCGCCGCATCGCTTTTATGGAAGCGAGCGGTTGGCAAGCGGATGAAACGCGCCTCGTGGCGGTGGCCCGGGCGTGTTTCACGCTCGTTTGACAATTTTCAGCGGTCGCCCCTAGCCAAAGTCGATGCCGCTCCCAACATAGCGAGCGATTTCTCGGGGAGGATTCTTTCAATGGACTGGTTATCGATCGCCGGCGGCCTCGTCATATTGACCCTCGGCGCGGAGATTTTGATTCGAGGGGCCACCGCCCTCGCCCGCCGCTTCGGCGTTTCCGATCTCCTGATCGGCCTGACGCTGGTCGGCTTCGGCACATCGACCCCCGAACTCGTTTCCAGCGTTCAGGCGGCGCTGATCGGGTCGCCGGGCGTCGCCGTCGGCAATGTCGTCGGATCAAACATCGCAAATATCCTTTTGATCCTCGGCCTATCGGCGTTCATCGCGCCTTTTGCCGTCGAGCAGAGAGCCTTCCGGCGTGACGGATTCGTCGTACTGGTTGCAACGATGGCGATTATCGCCGTATCGATGACGGGCGAGTTCGGGCGGATCGCCGGCGCCGCATTCCTCGCGTCAATCGTCGCCTACATCATCTATGCGTTCGTCACCGAGCGTCGGGCGCCGGACCACCCCGCAGCCGAACACCATGCCGCCGAAGGAGCCGCGCTCCCCGCCGGCCCCAAATCGCCGCTGCTTGACTGTCTCATGGCGATTGCGGGCCTAGCGCTCCTTATCGTCGGCGCGAAATTTCTGGTCACCGGCGCGATCAATGTCGCGGGCGCCCTTGGCGTTTCGGAAACGATCATCGGCCTCACCGTGGTCGCGATCGGCACATCCTTGCCGGAACTCGTCACGTCGGTGATGGCGGCGGTGCGTGGAAAATCATCACTCGCGCTCGGCAATGTCGTCGGTTCGAACATCTACAATTCGTTCGGCATTCTTGGCGTCACCGCAACCATTCATCCGGTCGCGGCGCCGGCGGAAATCGTCGCCTTCGACAATTGGGTGATGCTCGGCGCGACGGTGCTGATGATCATATTCGCGATGTCGCGCAGCCGCATCAGCCGTCTTGAAGGCGCCGCCATGGTTACCGCATATCTTTGTTATGTCGGCTGGCTCGTCTTGAACGCGTGAGAAAGAAAGGCCCCCTTTAGGGGGGCCTTTCGGGTGCAAGATCAACGCAACAGAATTTTCCAATTCAACGCAAACCAGCCCCTCTGTCGACTTACAACGAACCAAGCAGCGCAACAGGATCAACTGCTTTCAGATTCTGGCGGACTTCGAAATGCAGCTGCGGCTCGTTCGCCGAGCCGGTTTGACCGACCTTGGCGATCACCTGCCCCTGACGCACGCGGTCGCCTTTTTTGACGAGCATCGCATCATTGTGCGCGTAGGCGGTGACGAAACCGTCTTCATGTTTGATGAGAATGAGATTGCCATAGCCGTCGAGTTCCGAGCCGCGATAGACGACTTCGCCATCCGCCGCAGCGCGGACCGGCGTTCCGACCGGCGCGGCGATATTGACGCCGTCATTTCGCTTGCCGGCCGACGAGAGGCCATAGGAGCCGATAATCGCGCCCTGCACCGGCCAGTCGAACAGGCTCGCCTTTTTCGGCGCCGGCGCTTCATAGGAAACGGTGCGCGCAATGTCGGCGACATCGGTCGCCGGCGCCGTCACCGCGGCTTCGCGCTGAAGCGGCGCTGAAGACGCGCCGGGAATTGCGAGCGCCTGACCGACGCTGATCGAATAGGGCGCACGCAGATTGTTCGCCTGCGCGATGTCGGTGACGCTGACGCCAGTCGCGCGCGAGATCGAATAAAGCGTGTCGCCGGGGCGGACGACATGCGCGGCCTCGCGCGGCGCAGATACCGCCTGAAGCGGCGCCGCGGGCTGCGCAATCGAGGCATGCGACGGCGGCACGGCGGTCGAGGGCACACGGATCGTCTGGCCGACCGTCAATGTATATGGCGCCTGAAGCCGGTTCAGCGCGATAATCGATTGCGGCGTTGCGCCGGTGCGGCGCGAGATCGCATAAACCGTATCGCCCGGCAGCACGGACACCTGCCCCGGCATATCTTCTATCGCGTCGCTGAGGACCGGCGCGTCGGCCTGCGCGTAATAGACAGGCTGCGTCTGGTAACTCGTCCGGCCTTCGCGATAGGTCTCCGTCACCGGGGTAAGCGGCGCCGGCCCCGAGGTCGCGACCGCAGGCGAGACGCCGGCGCGATAGGTCGGCTGCGCATAAGTCGTCGCCGGCGAACTATAGGCGGTTTGCACAGGCTGATACTGGCCGGGCGCGGTGTAGATACGCGACGGCGGCGCGCTCGGCGCGGCGCCGTAATAAACCGGCGCATGATTGTGAGAGCCGCAGCCTGCAAGCGCGCTTGTCGACATCAGCGCCAGCGCCCAGCCGAGCTTCACCATGACAGCCTCCACTCCCAATTCGATCATCGTTAACTTTACGAAAAGGATCGGTCCGGTTCGGTTAACAAGCGGTTAAGATTCGATTCGCGCGTCTCCCGCCCCGAAATCACTTTTTCACGCCGCCGAAAACCCCCGCCAGTTTGGCGCGCGCTTCTTCATGCGTCAGCGCGAGGTGCAGCGGCGTGATCGAAATCTTGCCGTCGTAAATGGCCCGGAGATCGACGCCCTGCGGCGGGTTGGAGAGCGACCCTTCAAAGCCGTACCAGTAATATTTGCCGCCGCGCGGATCCTGGCGTTCTTCAATGAAGAGCTTGAAGTCGTCGCGGTGGCCCTGCCGCGTCACCGCAATCCCGGCGACGCTTTCCGGGTCGCAATCCGGGAAATTGATGTTGATGACAACGTCCGCGGGCCAGCCTGTCTCAAGCAGTTTGCGAATGATCGCCGGGGCGTGCTGTTCCGCGGTTTCCCATTTCGCCTTGTCGCGGTGAAAGCGCGCGAGCGAGAGCGCGATTGACGGGATGCCGAGCGACATTCCCTGAAAGGCGCCGGCGATGGTCCCGGAAACCGTCACGTCTTCAGCGAGATTCTGCCCGTTATTGACGCCGGACAGAACGAGGTCGGGCATAACGCCGCCGAGAATTTTCTGCGTCGCCATCATCACCGCGTCGGAGGGCGTTCCCGACACGGAAAAACGCTTCGGCTCATATTGGCGAATGCGGATGGGATTGGCGAGGGTCAGCGCCCTCGCCGCGCCCGACTGCTCTTCATGCGGCGCGACGACCCAGACATCGTCCGACAGCGTGCGGGCGATCGTCACGAGGCTGACGAGCCCTCGTGCGTGAACGCCGTCGTCATTGGTGCAGAGGATGCGCATTAGGCAGTAGGCAATAGGCAATAGGCAATAGACGCCATCACCAATGCCAACCTCCCGGACTTCTGATTTAAGCTGCTCATAAACCTACTGCCTACTGCCTACTGCCTACTGCCTACTGCCTACTGCCTACTGCCTACTGCCTACTGCCTACTGCCTCTATCACCTTTACTCCCCCCAT
>MEMM01000028.1:71716-72345 GCA_001767925.1 Alphaproteobacteria bacterium RIFCSPHIGHO2_12_FULL_63_12 | reverse complement strand
GCGGCGATAAGGGTCCGGTCCGACCGTCGCCGACAGCCCAGCGCCGGACGCGGCCGCCGTCAGCGTCTAAAGCGCCGGCGGCCATCATCCCGTCACAGGCGCCGCCAGCGCGCGGCCGGCAGGCCGCGGTGAGCGCGAAACGCGATCGTCCGGCCGTCTTTAAAATTGCAGACGCAACGTTCCCGAGACTGCAATCGCCTCGATCTCGTAATTGCCGGTGAAGGCGCCTCGGAAAAGGTTTTCAGGCGCGGCGCCGTCGAGTGCGAAATGCGTGTCGTCGAAGACGGCGTACGCAATGCCGAGATCGCCGCTGACGCGGGCGCCGAACGCCTGACTGACGCCGGCGGCGAACCACACGCGGTCGCCGTCCGGCACGCGCGGATGGGCGAACGCCTTGTTGACCGGCGATTGATCCCACATCAAGCCGGCGCGAAGCGTTGTCGACGTTCCCGCCTTGACCTCAGCCGCGAGCGACGCCTGCCAGCTATCGTTCCAGTTCTGGGTGACGACTTCCGGCGGCGTCGCGCCGTCATTGAAGGCGATCGCAACCACATCGAAGCTCGACCAGAAGGTTCGCTTGCCTGAGGCAAGCAGCGCCAGCCGGTCGGTTGCGTCCAAGCGAGCGCCAA
>MEMM01000028.1:35357-71690 GCA_001767925.1 Alphaproteobacteria bacterium RIFCSPHIGHO2_12_FULL_63_12 | reverse complement strand
TCGGTTGAAAACCTGTCAGCGCCGAACAGGCCGGCCGCGCCGTTCAGCACCTGACCGGCGACGCTGCCGGCGAGGTCGAATCGCGCGTCGCCCGCGATCCCGTGTTCAATTTTCGAATGATAGGAGACGCCGGCATGAAGGCGCGACGACAGATCCGCCTGGGCGCCGAACGTGAAGCCGAAATCGACATCGTCGCCATTGAACGTCGCGTCGAGATCGCTCGATTGCGGCGCAAATCCGGGGATCAAATTCGCCGCCGCGATTCCGCCCGCGTCTATCGTCGAGGTGAGGCTGAGATCGGCGTATTGCACGTGAAAGCCGGCGCCGATCGCAAGACCGTCGGCGACCACCAAAGCGATGACGGGAGTGAGATCGATAACCGTCAGCTCGCTGTCGCGCGCCTGATACCGCACCGCCGACGTTTCATCGTAACTTGTTTTCAGGCCGAACGGCGTGTTCGCCACCAGCCCGAAGGTCAGGCGATCGGTCACCGGAAACGCGATGGTGATATTCGGGATTGCAGCCGATGGAATGACCCCGTCGCCGGAGCCGCCGCCGGCGACCGGCGCGACCCCGAGCAGCGTTCCCGACGCGCCGTCATAATGGGTCATCGGAAAAAATCCGGTCGCGCTGATATCGATCTCGGCGCTGGCGATGCCGGCGATCGACGCCGGATTGTAAGCCGCGAAGGCCGGCTGGCCTCGTTCCGCTTCGGCGCCGGCAAAAGCCCGGCCGAGCGCGGCGGCGTTCTGGTGTTCAAGCGTGAAGCCGCCGGCGAGAGCGGGCGAAGCGGAGACGCCGGCCGCCATCAGCGCGCACCCGGCTTTAAAAAGAAAATCAGTCAAGGAACACCCCTATTTGGCGAGAACAATAGACCAAGCCTATCGTGAGCCGACAAGTTAAAAACCAAACTCGCGAAAATGTTAACGGGTAACAACACCCGCCGACCGTCTCCTTGGAAATTCCCCTTGTAATTAACCATTTATTAAAGTTATTCAGTCGGACGGGGCCTCGATGCTTGATGATGCGCATGGCGGCTGGTGAACCAGCGGCGCCGTGTTGTCCGGTTAGAGCGCTTCAGTTGTAGTCTGGGGCGGAAAAGGCTCGCCTGCGAAATTCGAGCCGACGCGTTGAATGAGTAGGAAGCCGGTTCAAGATGGATTCATCGATGGCCGCCGTCGAAGCGGTTGCAACTCCGGCGACAGACGAGGCTTGGCGAGATACATCCGCGCGCCTGACCGCCGAACTGGACAGGATTGAAAAGCGTTTTCGCGGCGACGATGTCATCGCTGGCATGCGCGATATTCGTGATACGTTGCTCAGCGTACGCGCTGGCGTAACGCGCGAAGAATGGCTCAGTTTATGCGCCGAAACGGTGATGACGCATCCGATCGCCGAGCTCATTTTGAAATGCCCGCTGACGCGCCGGTCTAACGAAAAGCCGCGGGGTTATCCGGGCGACGCGCCGCTTCTGGACCTGATTTACGGCATCGGCGACAATCTTCAGATCCCGCATCCGGCGACAATTGAAGGCCAGGTGCATTTTTTCGTCGTGCATTCGTCGGCCTGTCGCGCCGTGCGGCGCCGGCGTGAGATCATCGCCGGTGAAATCTCCAAAGCGGTCCGCAATTCGCCCGGCGCTGCGACGATTCTGTCGGTGGCGGGCGGTCACTTGCGGGAAGCTGAATTGCTCGACGAGGAGACCCGCCGCGGCATCCGTGAATTTCACGTTCTCGACCAGGACGCGGATTCGCTCGCCGAAGTGTCGGCGAAATACGCCGCCTTGTTGCCGTTAAATCCGATCGGCAAGACCGTGCGGTCGGTGCTGCTGCGGCACACGAAGTTTTCCGATCTCGATTACATCTATTCGGCCGGCCTTTTCGATTATCTGGTCGCGCCCGTCGGCATGCGGCTGATCGAGCGCCTGTTTGAAATGCTGAAGCCGGGCGGGCGTCTTCTGATCGCCAACTTCACGCCGGCGCTCGAAGATATCGGCTACATGGAAACCTTCATGGACTGGCGCCTGATTTACCGGACCGTAGATGAGGTTCGCGCGCTTTTTGACGGCTTGCCCCAAGAAGACGTTGCTTCGCTTGAAGCCTTCACGGATGAGAAAGGCGTTGTCGCCTATGTCGCAGTTGAAAAGAAATGAGCTTGAGCAAGCCGTCGACGGGTCCGCAAATGAGCGTGTCGCGCCTGATGAAATAATTCCGCAGCCTGAAAATCCATTTCACGGCGAGACGAGGACACGCGATGAGCTTTTTCGCTCAGCCGGCATTGAGCTGGACGAAGCCCTGACTGAGGCGAATCGCCGACTGAACCTTATTTCCATAGGCGGGCCGCTTGCCGGGACTGTTGCCGCTATTTTGCTTCTTCCAGTCCTTGCGCCGACCCCCGGCACCCTTATCGTCTTCGGACTGTTTCTGTTTGTGAACGCTTTGGGCGCCGGCGTCGGGTTGCATCGGTATTTCACCCATCGCTCATTCGAAGCGCCTCCCGCTGTAGTGTGTGCGCTTGGTGTTTTGGGCACCTGGGCGATGCAGGGACCTATCGCGCGATGGGTTGCGGATCACAGGCGCCATCATCGATTTTCGGATTCCCGGTTTGATCCGCATTCGCCGTATTGGAACGATGATGCGCGCATTGAAGGTCGTGTGCGCGGTTGGGCTCACGCTCACTTATTGTGGATGATCGTCGGTAGACGCACCTCGGAACAAAGGTACGCCAAGGACATCTTGGCGAACCCCATGACGTCTTTTTTCACCCGCCACTACTGGTCAGTGGCCGCAAGCGGATTGGCGGCTCCGGCGATAGTCGGACTGATTATCGGCGGCGCCGATGAGGCCTTGCTTTGTTTCTTGTGGGCCGGTTGCGCGCGCGTATCGGTTTTGCACCAGTTAACATGGTCGGTGAATTCCTTCGGTCACATGTTCGGTTCAAAAGCTGCAGGTGCGACGGACGAAGCGCGGGACAATCGCATATTGGCGATCTTGATGATTGGAGAGGGGCTTCACAGCTATCACCACCTGCATCCGAATGCGGCGGTTAATCGGCCAATAAGCCTCGATATTGGCGGTTTGGTTATTTTAGCGCTTGAAAAGATCAACGTCGTGAAAAACGTCACGCGATACGAGCGTTGACGCTGGTGTCGGGCGCTGCTGTTTCCACAAGCCTCCGACAGTCAAAATCGATTGTTATGACCGTCCCGACGCCAATGGCCGATTGCACTGTAAATTTGGCGCCCTGATCGACCAAAAGCCGCCGGGCGATGGTAAGGCCTAGCCCGAGGCCTTCCTTGTTACGTGAACGAACCTGATCGTTTTGCTCGAACGGCGAAAGCGCGGCGGCAATCTGCTTTTCCGACATGCCGCAGCCCTGATCGCGAATTTTTAGGCTGTAAAGACTGTCGCCTTCGGAATCGCCGGTGATCTCAACCGTTGAACCGGCGCGGCTAGCCTGAATGGCGTTTTCCAACAAGTTGCTCAGAGCGAATATTGTATGGTGCTGGTCGATCCTCAGGGTGAAATCCTGAACGCGACTTATGTCGATGGCGACGGACTTTGCAGAGGCGGCGGGAGCGAGGTGCTCTTTTAGCGTCTCAGCGACCTCTACGATTGAAATTTCATCGAAGAAAAATGCGAGCTTTCCTGCGGTCGCATCAGCGTAACGAAGCATCTGGCTGAATTTCTTAAGGAGGTCTTTCGCCGGGTAGAGAATATTGTCTATGGCGGCCGCGCGCTCGGCCTCTGTTGTCACTTGGTCATTTTTGATCAACTCGCTAAACCCGATAATCTGATGTAAGGGCGTACGTAATTCGTGCGTCAAGATCGTCAAAAAGTTCAGCTTTGATCTGTCCGCAGCCGTCGATTCAACCAGTAATTCCTCAATCCGCGCGGCATCGCGCTGGCGTTGAGCGGCTCTTGACCACGTTTCGCGTGAGCGGCGCTCTTCAATGTAATTGGTTATGATTGCAATGCCGGCGACGCTGATCATGAAGAATAGACCAGATACGATCTGATTCATCGGTGTGCCTTCGCGCGCGACGAGCGTAAAGCAATAGGCTGCTCCGATAAGAAAATAAGTCGGCGCCGCAATCACAAACCTTATTCGCATCAAGCAGGATGTGAAAATCATCACCACCAGCAAGCCGATAATATACGGAGGCGCGCCTTTGGGCGGCATCTGGTAAATCATGTAAATAACTGCGGCGGCGAACATGACGAAACCGAAAGTCGTCGATAGTTCGATCCAGCGTCTGAATTTTGGGGTCGCGGTCAGCGCGACAGCGAATACGACCAATGGCGCGACGACAAAAAATCGCAGTGCAAGAAATTCGGCGCCGAGCGGGCCTGCCGCCAGCACATCAAGGAGCCCGTAGGAAAGAAAGACGCAGATTGCCGCCGCTTGGAGGAATACCTCATGCCGATAGCCGGTTTCCGCGAGGTAGTTCCTATATTGTCTCTCAGTATCGGAATTGTGAAAAGCCGCCGTTAAGCGCCGAATGGAATCCGGCGCCGCATTTTCAGCGGCGTGGTCATCTGTCGTAACCATAAGAATGAAGATGGCGCCGTCTGGTTAATTGCAGGTGTAAGCAACCTTCGGCGCCCGCCCGGCACATTGACCAATATAGGAAAATGGTGGGCGCACGTGGTTTCGAACCACGGGCCTCCACCGTGTCAAGGTGGCGCTCTACCCCTGAGCTATGCGCCCGAAAGATGGCGCGTCTAACCTCAAATGAGGCAGGGCGCAAGGCCTTGCGGGCGCCTAGGCGGCGACCATGCGCTCGACCTCTTGCACCAGATCCTTGAGGTGGAAGGGTTTTGAAAGGATTTTGGCTTCTTCCGGTGCGCGGTTCGCCGGGTTGAGCGCTACCGCGGCGAATCCCGTAATGAACATGATTTTCATTTCAGGGTCGATCTGGGCCGCCCGGCGGGCGAGCTCAATTCCGTCCATCACTGGCATGACGATATCGGTCAGCAGGAGGTCGAACTCGCGCAGCTGCAATTCGGTCAGCGCTTCATCGCCCTGCGAGGCGTCGACCACCGAATGGCCGGCCTTCTCAAGAGCCTTCTTGAGAAACCGCCGCATGGAGTCATCGTCTTCCGCGAGGAGAATCGCCGCCATTTAATACGCCCTTATCGACTGAGACCGCTCTAACCAATTCCGCGCAGGCAGGGAAGCCGATCGGCGCGTCCCTATCTGCGTCTGATGCGAGGGTCCAAAGCAAATCCGGCGCCGTCGTCGAAACATCTTAACCAATGACCGGTTATCGATATACGATGGACGTCCGGCCGAAAGCGAATATCGGGGACGAGAAGGTTTGGCGAGCGATTTTGACATAGTAGCAAACGAGGGCGGAACGCCGCCGGCGGTCGAGGTTTCCGCGCCGGCGCTGCTTGCGACTCCGTGCATTTTCGCCTCGCCTCACTCCGGCCGCCGATATCCGCCCGAGCTGCTGCGCATGAGCCGCCTTGATCGCCATGCGCTGAGGCAGTCGGAAGACAGCTATGTCGACCTGCTGTTCGACGCGGCGCCCGCACACGGCGCTCCCCTGCTTCGGGCGCTTTTCCCGCGGGCCTGGGTCGATGTGAACCGCAGCCGCGACGAGCTTGACCAGCGCATGTTCGCCGATCCGTTGCCGACGAGCGCCGACACCCGCTCGAACCGGGTGCGTGCGGGCCTCGGCGTGATCCCCCGGATCGTCGCCGACGGGCAGGACATCTACAGTCGCAAGTTGAAGTTTTTCGAGGCCCGTCGCCGGCTCGCCGACTGTTACGATCCCTACCATCTGGCGCTTGCTCGCCTGATCGCAGACGCCCGGTCCCGATTTGGCTGCGCTGTCGTGATCGACTGCCATTCGATGCCGTCCGCGGGCGGGGCGCCTTTCCGGGAAGGGGAGCGCGCCATCGATATCGTTCTCGGCGACCGATTTGGCGCATCTTGTGCGCCCGGAGTCGCGGCCGCGGTCGAGCAGGCGCTCGCCGCCAGCGGATATCTCGTGTCGCGTAACGCTCCTTATGCCGGCGGGCATGTGGCCTCGGCCTATGGCCGGCCCGCCGAAGGGGTTCATGTGCTGCAGATCGAGATCAATCGCGGGCTCTATCTCGATGAAAAGCGGATCGCGCGCACCGACGGGTTCGAGCGCTTGCGGCGGGATCTTCGCAAACTGGTGGCGGAACTCGCCCGCCTCTCGCCGGCGGCGTTGCGCCCCGCGCAGGCCGCTGAATAACCTAAAATATTGCTGCGTTTGCGAAAAAAAAGCCGCAGGGAAAACCCTGCGGCTGAAGTCAATTGGGAGGAAACGCCCAAAAAGGGCGGCGGCGCCGCAAAGCGCCGCTTCAAAAACGTCGCATGGATTCTGCTGCAGCGCAATATTATTTCGCAGTGCAACAAGCGTGATAACGGCCCCTGCGCCTAAGCCCGGCGCTTTACGTCCCTATGGCTTTCGCGTTGCGGACCCGGAAGGGTCGGGCTAGGCCTTTGCGTCCCGCGGATGGAGCAACGAATTGACCATGAACGAACGACAGACCGGTCAGGAACCGGCGGTCAAGCGCAAGGGCGCGCTGAAGCGGCTCCAGTCCGGCGTCGGGCGGCTGACGCGCCCCCGGCAGCGGTTCACCATGCCGAACACGCAATCAGGGCTGAAAATCGTCATCGCGACCGACGCCTGGAAACCGCAACTGAACGGCGTCGTTCGCACCCTTGAAACGCTCGGGGACATCCTGACCGGCTTTGGCAACGAAGTCCGCTACATCACGCCGAATGAATTCAGATCGGTGCCGCTGCCTTCCTACCCTGAAATTCGCCTGTCGCTGCTGCCGAACCGGCGCGTCGCCAAAATCATCAATGAATTCAAGCCGGACGCGGTGCATATCGCGACCGAAGGGCCGATCGGCCGCGCCGTCCGCCGTTTCTGCAAGCGTCGCGACTATCCGTTCACCACGAGCTTTCACACCCGCTTTCCCGAATATGCGCACGAGCGTTGGGCGGTGCCGATCTCCTGGGGCTACGCCGTCCTCAAGGACTTCCACAAGGACGGCGAGACCATGATGGTCGCAACGCCCGGCTTGATGGATGAATTGCGAGGGCGCGGCTTCGTCGACATGAAGCTTTGGGCGCGCGGCGTCGATCTGAAGCAGTTCCAGCCCGGCGACCGCAGCTTCCTCGATCGCTATCCGCGGCCGATTTACCTTTATGTCGGCCGCCTCGCGGTCGAGAAGAGCATCGAGGATTTTCTAAAGCTCGACCTTCCAGGGACGAAACTGATCGTCGGCGAAGGCCCGCAGCGCGAAGAACTCGAAGAGCGATTCAAGGACGCCGTCTTCGTCGGACCGAAATTCGGGGAAGAACTTACCCGGTATTATCAGGGCTCTGATGTATTCGTCTTTCCATCGCGGACGGACACCTTTGGGCTGGTCAACGTCGAAGCGCTCGCCTGCGGGGTTCCGGTCGCCGCCTATCCGGTGCGCGGGCCGCTCGAAATTCTCGCGGGCGCGCCCGAGGGCTGCGGCGCGATGAACGAAGATCTTCGCCAGGCGTGTCTCGACGCCTGGGAAAAGCGCGATCCGGCGGCCTGCCGGAAATGGGCGGAAAAGTTTTCCTGGGACGCCGCGTCGCGGCAATTTATCGCCAATCTCGAAATGCCGGGATTTGACGAAGATTTCTGGCTGCGATCGGCGAAGATGATCGATTGACGCCGGTCGGCCCCCTCCCGCGACGGGCCGGCCGCTTTAACCCTCAAAAACGGCACGGAGATTGCCTCTTCCCCTCCTGACATAAGCGCATGGCGTCCGGCCTTGCGTTAAAATGGGAGACGAGGACGATGGCGCATCCGATTGATCTTCATGTGGGCAACCGCGTGCGGCAACGCCGGCGCCTGCTCGGCATGACGCAACAACGCCTCGCCGACGCGGTCAGAATCCGCTTCCAGCAGATCCAGAAATATGAAAGCGGCGCCAACCGCATCTCCGCCTCGCGCCTGTGGACATTGTCAAAAGCGCTCGACGTTCCGGTCGCGTATTTCTTCGAAGGCGTCGAAGAGGGCGTCTATCTCAACGGCGCCAACACCGATCTCTCCTCGGGAACGCCGCTCGACGCGTTTCAGAACAAGGACACGATCGCGCTTGTTCGCGCGTTCTATACGATGAATGACGAGCCGCGCCGCCGCTTGCTGGATCTTGCACGGGCGATGTCGGGCGACGACTAATCCTTTCTTGAATTTCCTGGCCGGCGGGATCATGGTCCGTTCGACATGACCGCCGACCCTGAATTTCCAAAAGAGTTTCGCGTATTTGCGGGCCGTCTCGCCGATGCGGCGCGAATCGAGACGCTGCCGCGCTTTCGCGCCGGCGCCAAGGTCATCAACAAGGCCGGCATCTGGTTCGACCCGGTCACCGACGCCGACCGTGAAGCCGAACGCGCCTTGCGGCGAATGATCAACGCCGTCTATCCGCGCCACGGCATCATCGGCGAGGAATTCGGGGCCGAGCGCGCCGACGCCGACTGGCGCTGGGTGATCGATCCCGTTGACGGCACGCGCGCCTTTATGTGCGGCGTCTCGACCTGGGCGACCTTGATCGGGCTGGAACGCGCCGGCGCCCCGGCGCTAGGGGTGATCGATCAGCCGTTTACGGACGAACGCTGGGTCGGCGCCGCCGGACGGTCGACTTATCGCCGCGGCGGCGAGGAGCGCCCTTGCCGCACCAGCGGCGTCACTGATTTGAGGCGTGCGAGATTATCGACGACCGATCCGCGCCGTGAAGCGTATTTCACCGCCGATGAGGCGGCCGCCTTCGCGTCGATCGCCGCGAGATCGCAGGTGGCGCGGTTCAGTCTCGACGCCTACGCCTATGGATTGCTGGCGATCGGCGAAATCGATCTCGTGATCGAATCGAGCCTCAAGCATCATGATTACTGCGCGCTTGTCACCGTCGTCGAAGGCGCCGGCGGCGTCATCTCCGGCTGGAAAGGCGAGGCGCTGGGAGATTGTGCGCGCGGGCGCGTCGTCGCGGCGGCGACGCCCGAACTGCATGACGCCGCGCTGGCGCTGCTGCGGGAAATCTAGCGGCGCGCTTACAAGCCCGGCGTCGGCGAAAGGCGAGGGCGGCGGCCTTGCTTCTCCTCACGCACGGCGAGAAAGGCGAAGAAGCTGGCGAGCGCGGCGAAGAAACACCAGACCGACGGCCCTGCAAGGCTGAAGAAAATCTCGGTGACGATGGCGCCGGCGAGCACGGCGATTCCAAAAGCGAGGACGAAACGCTCGCGCGCGATCAGCAGGGGAGCGACAGTCGCCAAAAGATAGAGGCCGGGCAGGCGATGCGCCGACGGCTCGGCGGGCGCATAGACCAGATGATGATGAATCGCGACCGCGGAAAAGTCATTCCGCACAAGGATCAACAGGAAATAGCCTGAGACGACAAGCCCGGTCAAAAGCAGCGTGAAAAGTCCCTGTCGGCGTCGCCGTCCCGGCGTCAGAAGCAGGACGGCGAGCGGCACATAGGTCGGCCAGAAGACTTCGGCGATGAAGATCCAGGTCCTGATCAGCGCCTGCGAGACGCCGCCGCCGTCAACGCCGAGCCAGATAAAGCCTTCGATCGCCTGATGCGCGGCGAAGATGAGGGGCGCCGCCGCCAGAAGCATCATGCGCGGCGCCGGGCGCAGGGCCAGCGTCGCGGCGCCGATCAGCGAAAGTCCGCCGGCCGCCGTGAAGCTTGCTGCAGCTGAAAAGCACATGAGAAGAGCCTAAGCCGGCGCGCCGCCCCGTTCAAATCTTTCAGGGGGCCGTACCGACGGCTTGCGGCGCGGCGCGGCGGCGGCGACACTCCGGTCATGGAACAGATCGCCGCTTTTCAGGCCGATATCGCGACCGCCCCGCTCTGGGTGCGATATTGGCTCGCCTTCATGAGTGTCGTGCTGATGCTGGCCTTTCCCTTCGCTGTCGTCCGACAGGAAGCACGGGTCGCCGCGCTGGTCGTCGCCCTGACCTTTCTGGCGATGGTCGGCCTGCACAGCCTGATCGGCTATGTCAGGCTGCTTGGAATCGTCCATGTCGTTTTGTGGACGCCGTTCCTTTTCTATCTCTGGCGCCGGCGCAGGGGATGGCGGGTCAAAGAGACGATCGTGGGGAAATGGATTCTCGTCCTTTTCGTCACGATGATCGTGTCGCTCGCCTTCGATTATTCCGACGTCGTGCGCTGGCTGCTGGGCGAGCGAGGGTAATATGAGCGATCTCGCGTCGGTCGTCATCGTGATTGTGGCGCTCCTCATCGGCGCGCTTGTCGCCTTCGGTCGCGGACCCAATCGCTGCGCGGTGAAGCCCAGACTTCGGGATTAGCGCGCCAGCGCATCCTCGATCAGTTTGGCGGTCGCGCCCGCGCCGTATATTTTCGTGAACGGCCCCATGCGCGGGCCTTCGGCCTGACCGAAAACGATCTCATAGATCACGGCGAACCAGTCGCGAAGGTTCTTCTCATAACCGTGCGCCTTGCCGGTATCGAAGGTCGCGGTGTGGTATTCATCTTCCCCGGCCTCGTCGCCGATCTCGCGAAGCCGCGCCGCGAGCGCTGTGAGCGCCGCGCGCTCCTGATCCGTCGGCTGACGGTATTGTCTTTTCGGTTCGATGAAATCCCGGAAATAGCGGGCCGCGTATTGGGTGAGGGCGTCCGCCGCCGCGAGTTCTTCCGGCGAAGCCCCCGGCCGGTATTTGCGGATAAACCCTTTCAGCACATCGGGTTCCCCGCCGACCGCGTTGACCAACGTCAGCAGCATGGCGAAGGAAACCGGCGTCGCCGCCGCCGGCGGATTTCCCTCATGAATGTGCCATGCCGGATTGTCGAGCGCCTTGGCGCCTTCCTGCGACGGGTATTTCTCGACATGCTGCCAATATTCGTCGAGCGTCTTAGGGATGACGTCGAAATAGAGCTTTTTCGCCGCCTTCGGATTGAGGAACATAAAGAGAGACAGGCTTTCCGGCGATGCGTAGGTCAGCCACTGCTCGATCGAAATGCCGTTGCCCTTGGTTTTCGAGATTTTCTTGCCGTCTTCGTCGACGAAGAGCTGGAAGTTGAAGCCGGCCGGCGGTTCGCCGCCCAGCACCTTCACGATCCGGTTGGAAAGGCGCACGGATTCGGTCAGATCCTCGCCGGCCATTTCATAGTCGACGCCGAGCGCCAACCAGCGGCCCGCCCAGTCGGCTTTCCATTGCAGCTTGGCGGCGCCGCCCGTGACCGGCATGCGGATTTTTTCGCCGTCCTCGTCTTCGAAAACGATCTCGCCCTTCGCGGCGTCGCGCTCGAGCAGCGGCACGTAAAGGACGCGCCCGGTCTTGGGCGAAATCGGCAGGATTGGCGAATAGGTCTCTTTGCGCTCATCGCCGAGCGTGGGGAGCATGATCTCCATCAGCGCGTCATAGCGTTCGAGCACGCGCACTAGCGTCGCGTCGAACTTCCCTGATTTGTACTGCTCGGTCGCCGACATGAATTCATAGTCGAAGCCGAACTGGTCAAGAAACGCGCGCAGCTTCGCGTTATTGTGATGGGCGAAACTCTGATGCGAGCCCCAGGGATCGGGCACCGTCGTCAGCGGCTTCTGGAGATACCGGCCGAGCATTTCCTGGTTCGGCAGATGCGGCGGGACCTTCCGCATGCCGTCCATGTCGTCGGAAAAGGAAATCAGCCGGGTCTTCCGGCCGGTCATCAGCTCGAAAGCCCGGCGCACCATCGTGGTGCGCGCAACCTCGCCGAATGTCCCGATATGGGGCGGTCCCGAAGGGCCGTAGCCGGTCTCGAAAATGACCACGTCGTCCGGGTTCCTATCCCTTCCCAGCCGCTTCAGCCGCGCCTCGAGCTTGCGCGCCTCCTCGAACGGCCACGCTTTCGCGGCGGCGATGTCTTCGGGCGAAAAATGCCGGGCGGCGGGCGCGTTCATCGTTACTGCTTTCGTCATGAGGCTTGTTGTGGTTTAGGCGCTCGCCCGCGAGAGGGTCAATTCCCGCCCCGATCCGCCATTGCAGGCGGCGGGGGAGCGACAATGCGCCGCTCGCCATTTGACTCGATCTTATCATCCGCGGGGTGATGATAAACGCGATCAGCAGGCGGCTTCGGGCGGCGAAGCCGGTCAGGGGACGTTATGGCCGACGATGTGAGATTCGAAACCGCCGCGCCGGACGCGGCGGCGAAGACGGAGCCGCCGCAGACGGAAGCGCCGGCGAAAGCGCCGCAATATGAGAGCCTCGCGGAGATGCGCCGCAATCCCGAGCGCATTCGCGAACTCTTTGAGAACGGCGAATATCCCTACAGATCCAATATGGGCCGCGCGAGCTATGAGCGGCACAAGGCGGAGCTGCAAGTCGAACTGCTGAAGGTCCAGCAATGGGTCAAGGAGACGGGCCAGAAGGTCATCATCCTGTTCGAGGGACGCGACGCCGCCGGCAAGGGCGGGACGATCAAGCGCTTCATGGAGCATCTCAATCCGCGCGGCGCGCGCGTCGTCGCCCTTGAGAAGCCGACCGAGGAAGAAAAGGGGCAGTGGTATTTCCAGCGCTACGTGACCCACCTGCCGACGCGCGGCGAAATCGTTCTATTCGACCGTTCCTGGTATAATCGCGCCGGCGTCGAGCGCGTCATGGGATTTTGCACGGCGAACCAGTATCTCGAATTCATGCGCGAAGTGCCGGAGCTTGAACGCATGTGGGTGCGCTCCGGCATCTTGCTGTTCAAATACTGGTTCTCGGTGACGCGCGAAGAACAGGTCCGCCGGTTTCACGAACGCGAGAACGATCCGCTGAAACATTGGAAGCTGTCGCCGATCGACCGCGCCTCGCTCGACAAATGGGATGAGTATACCGAGGCGAAGGAGGCGATGTTTTTCTACACCGACACCGCCGATGCGCCGTGGACAGTCGTCAAATCCTCGGACAAGAAGCGCGCGCGGCTGAACTGCATGCAGCATTTTCTTGCGGCGTTGCCCTATCCGAACAAAAACCGCCAGGTCGTGCGCGGGCCCGACCCATTGATCGTCGGCGCCTCCTATCACGTGATCGGCGCCGGCGACCAGTTTCTCGGCCGAAATCTTCGCGACCCGATCGGAAACGTCTGAAGGGTCGGTTGCGGGCGCCGGGCGCCCCGGCTAGGTTGTTTGCGACCTCGACCCCTTTGACTTCAAGGACCCGCATCCATGGCCGACGCCGCCCCCCGTCTCACGCCTCAAGAAGCCGTCATCTACCTCATGGTGATGGCGTCGGCGTCCGACGGAAGAATGTCGGAGCGCGAACTGCGCTCGATCGGCCGCGTCGTCCGGTCGTTCGCGCTCTTCGCGTCGGCGGACGAAGAAAATCTCGTCGACATGGCGGAAGCCTGCGGCGTTTTGATGTCGTCTGAGGGCGGGTTGCAGAAAGTCCTGACCGCCGCGTCGTCGTCGCTTCCGTCGCATCTGGGCGAGACCGCCTACGCCGCGGTTGTCGAGGTTATCACGGCGGATGAAAATCTCGACATGACGGAAATCCGCGTCCTTGAGCTCATCCGCAATACGCTGAATGTCAGCGATGAGGGCGCCGCCGCGATCGAACATGCGGCCCGCGCGCGCCACATGACCATGGACGCCGTTTGATTTTCAAACGCCCGCGGTCATCGGAAAGCTAGATAGCAAACGCCCGAAATAACCACCGCCAGAATGAGGTTGAGAACGACGCCTTCGCGCGCCATCTCGCCGATGCTGACGCGCCCGGTGCCGTAGGCGATGGCGTTGGGCGCCGTCGAGACCGGCAGCATGAAGCCTGAAGACGCCGCCATCGCCGCCGGAACCATCAGCACCGTCGCCGCCAGTCCTGTTCCTTCCGCGGCGGCGGCGAGAACCGGCAGGACGAGCGTTGCGACCGCGGTGTTGGAGGTCAGCTCGCTCATGAAGGTGACGACGAGACAGATCAGCAGCATCAGGACGAATGGGGGCAGCGCCTGCGCGCCCGCAAGCGAGGATCCGATCAGAACCGAAAGGCCGGATTTCTCAAACGCGATCGCGATGCAGATGCCGCCGGCGAAAAGGAGAAGCATCCCCCAGGGAATATCCGTCGCCCATTTCCAGTCGAGAAGCGCCGCCCCCTTGCCGTCCGGGATCAAAAACATGGCGGCGACCGCGAGCAGCGCAACTGTTGAATCGCCGGCGCCGGTCACGCCCAAAAGCGCCGACCAGCCGCCAAAGGGCTCGCTTCGCGTCACCCAGAGCAAAACCGTCGCGCCGAAAACCATCAGCGTGCGCTGCTCGGCCTTGCTCCATGCGCCAGGCGCCGGAATGACGACTTTTTCGCTGAAGCGAATGCGCCGCGTCAGCCACAAAATGGAGAGAGCGATCGCGATGATGACGACGGGAACGCCCGTGCGCATCCACTCGACAAATCCGTATTCGTTGCCGGTCGTTCGCTCGTAAATGCCGGCGAAGATGACATTGGGCGGCGTGCCGACCAGCGTTCCAAGTCCGCCGATCGACGCGGCATAGGCGACGCCGAGAACGATCGGCGCGTCGAGCGAACGGTCTTCGGCTCGCGACAGGATCGCGAGCGCGATCGGCATCAGCATCAGGGTCGTCGCCGTATTCGACACCCACATCGAAGTCAGGGCGGACGCGATCATGAACCCGGCGACAAGTCGTTTGCCCGACGACCCGACAAACCGGATCATATAGAGCGCGAGCCTTTCATGCGCGCCGGATTTCTCCAGGCCCTTCGAGAGCATGAACGCGCCCATCAGCAATACGATCACATGATCGCCGAGCGCTGACGCCGCCTCGCGATGATCGATGACCCCCGCCATCGGAAAGGCCGCGAAGGGGATCAGCGATGTCGCCGGGATGGGAATGGCTTCAGTGACCCACCAGGCGGCGGTTAAAGCCGTGATGGCGATCGTCCAGGCGACGGGATCGGATAGGCCGCTCAGTTTTGCGGCCGCGCCGCAAAAGGCGGCGAAGCCGACGCCGCCGAAGATCCGCATCCAGTGCATGGCGGCGGATTAAGGGGCGATTGGCGCCCCCTGTCCAGTTTGCGCGCAACGCGGCGCATGATCTGCTAAGGTGGGGCGCCGGGATCGGGACAAGTCGATGAGAGTTGCGTACGCCGCCTGCATGCTTTCGCTTTTGGCGCCCGGCGCCGCGTTGGCCGAAGCCGCCCCAGCGGCATTCGCCGCCTATGCGGCCGGCGATTATGAAAGGGCGGTCGATCTCGCGGAAGGCGCCGGAACCGCCGAAGATCTTGCGCTGGCGGCGCGGGCGATGAATGCCGTCGCCTATTTCGACGCGGGGCGAAAAACGGCGCGGCGTACCGCCGGCGACGCTTATGAGATCGCCGAACAGGCGATCCGGCTTGATCCGCGCCTTCCCGAAGCTCATTTGCAGGCGGCGATCAGCCTGGCGCTCAAAGGCGCGCGCATGTCGCATATGCGCGCCTTCTTCTCCGGCCTCGCCGGCAAGGCGCGCGAAAGGATCGACGCCGCGCTGGGGCTCGACCCGGAAAATCCGTGGGCGCTGTCGACGTCGGCGGCCTGGCGGATCGAGGTGGCGCGGCGCGGCGGCGGCGCGCTTTACGACGCGGACCCTCAAAAGGGCCACGAAGAATTCCTGAAAGCGCGCGCGCTCGCGCCCGGCAATCCTGTCATCGCTTATGAATGCGCGCTGCGTCTTCTCGCCGACGGCCGCGCCGAATGGCGCGCCGACGGGCTCGCCGCGCTCGATGACGCGCTCGCCGCAACGCCGACAACGGAATTCGAAAGCGATATACAGGCTCTGGCGCGCGCCTTCGCCGCGGCGATTGCAGCGGGCGACAAAGCAGAAAAAGCGTTCATCGACGCGCAGCCGTAAGGCTTCTTGCCCTGTGCGGCGCTTCGCGTTACGCGGGCGGGCATGAGGTTGGTATACAAGATCATGGGTGCGAGCGATTGGGCGACGGCGCGGCGAACCGGAAGCGTTCCCGCCGCCGATATCGATCGCCGCGACGGCTATATTCATCTTTCTGCGGAAGATCAGGTTCTCGAAACCGCACGGCTCCATTTCGCCGGTCGCGAAGATCTGGTCGCCGCGGCGTTCGACGCGGACGCTCTCGGTCCGGCGCTGAAATGGGAAGCCTCGCGCGGCGGCGCCTCGTTTCCGCACCTTTACGCCGCGCTGAGGACGGCCGAAGCGGTCAGCGTCCGGCGGCTCGCGCCGGTTGACGGCGGCGAGTTTGCTTTCGGCGAGGCTGTCGAATGACCATGCGTCTTGCGGCAGGCCTCGGCGCAAACGCGGTCCGGCTCCTTGAACCGGAGGCGGCCCATCGCGCCACGGTGACGCTGATGGCCTCGCCCATTGCGCCGCGGTTTCATGTGCGCCCCGACCCGATGCTGGCGATCCGCGTCGCGGGAATCGATTTTCCGAATCCGCTGGGTCTCGCCGCCGGCTTCGACAAAAACGCCGAAGTCCCGAACGCCATGCTGCGGCTCGGTTTCGGCTTCGTCGAGGTCGGCGCGGTGACGCCGCGTCCGCAGCCCGGAAACGATCGCCCGCGCGTGTTTCGTCTCAGCGAGGACGAGGCGGTGATCAATCGTTACGGCTTCAACAATGAGGGACTTGAGAAAATCGCCGGCCGGCTGGCGCGTCGCCGCCGCATCGGCGTCGTCGGCGTCAATCTCGGCGCCAACAAGGACAGCGACGACAGAATTGAGGATTTCGTCAAGGGGATTCGCGGCCTCGAAGGGATCGTCGATTTTTATACGGTGAATATATCGTCGCCCAATACGCCGGGCCTGCGCGCGCTGCAGGATAAGGCGGCGCTGACGGCGCTGTTGTCGCGCGTTATCGCCGCGCGCGATGCGCTGACGGTCAAGGCGCCCGTATTTCTGAAAGTGGCGCCGGATCTTGAAGACGCCGACAAGGCGGACATCGCCGCCGCCGCCGTCGAGCAAAAGATAGACGCTCTCATCGTCTCCAACACGACGATTGCGCGGCCGAACTGGTTGAAAAGTGCGAAGGCGTCGGAAAAAGGCGGACTTTCCGGCAGGCCGCTTTTTATTCCGTCAACGGAATTACTGGCCGAATTTTATGAAATGCTGAAAGGGCGCATGCCGCTGATCGGCGTCGGCGGCGTATCGTCGCTCGAAGACGCCTATGAAAAGATCAGGGCCGGCGCGAGCCTCGTCCAGCTTTATTCAGCGCTCATCTACAAGGGCCCCGCGCTCATTCCGTCGATCATCGAAGGGCTGCCGAAGAGGCTGAAGGCGGACGGCTTTTCTTCGCTCGCGCAAGCGGTCGGCTCGGGGTTGCGTAAGTGACCAGGGAGACGGAAGCCGGCGGGACGCGCCGTGCGCAAGAGCGGTGGTTTCTCGCGCAAGGTTTCGCGTCAAACTGCTTGCTCCGAAACGGATCGCGTGGTCCAATTCGGCGATTTAGACAGCTAAAACCAAACCACGCGGAGGCTTTGTGACCCGCCACCGGATTTTCAGGGCGATCTTGCCGGCCGCAAGCCTTGCTCTGATAGTTGCCGCCGGGTGCGCGACTCTGTCTGCCGCACAGGCCGCCCAGCGCGAAGATAATTCGCCATCTGCGACGTCGGTTTCGACCGCCGTCGTTGAGCCCTGCCCGATGGCGATCGCAAATCCGCCGCCGGTCGGCGCGGATGGAAAAACCATCGGCGGTCCGCTGGTCGTCCTCAACGGCGTGGAGCTCCTGCTGCAGCCGGCGACGAAAGTCTGCCTTTCATCCGGCTACGGTCAAAGGAATGGGAGAGCGCATCGCGGCGTCGATTATCACACGCGCACCTCAGGCGATGTTCTGGCCGCCGCCGACGGGACGATTTTGGAGGCGACGACACGCGCCGATTTCGGCGCCATGATCGTCATCTATCACGGCTCCAGCGTCTACACGAGATATGCGCATCTCGCCTCGTTCAGTGCGCCGGCAAAACAGGGCGCGCGGATCCGCAGGGGCGAGGTTCTCGGCCCGATCGGCGCAACCGGCGCGACCAGCGTTCGCCATCTGCATTACGAAATCCTGTCCGGCACATATGTTTCGGGGGTCGGCTCCTTCGGTCTTGCGACCCACAACCCGTTTGGACTTCCGTCGCCTTGAATATTTGGAGCATCAGCGCGTGAGCGACAGCGGACAAATGACGGGCGGCGGAGAGCGGCTGCCGTCTTCTGTCGGTGCGAAGCATGATTTCGACGCCGCGGAAATCGGCGCGCTCGCGCATCTTTACCGCGGCGAGGTTTATCGCTCGACGATCTGGCGGACGCGCCTCGACGCGACGACGAACTGGTCGGTGGTGACGCTCGGCCTCGCGCTGTCGATGAGTTACGCCAATCCGGATGCGTCGCCCGCGCCGCTGCTCCTCGTCGGCTGGCTGATCGCCGTCTTTCTCATCTTCGAGGCGCGGCGCTATCGCTATTTCAACGTCTGGCGCGCGCGCTGCCGCTGGATCGAAACGAATTTCTACGCGCCGCTGCTGCTCAGATCGCACCGGCCCGAACCCGGCCCATGGCAGGATGTGCTGGCGCAGGATTACCTGACGCCGCAATATCACATCAGTTTCTGGCGCGCGCTCGGACGACGCATCCGTCGCAATTACGGCTATATCTTCGCGTTCCAGGCCTTCGCTTATGTCGGCAAGATCGTCATTCATCCAACGCCGCTCGAAAGTTTCAGCGAATTCTGGACGCGCACCGGGGTCGGCCAAGTGCCGGGCGTCGTCATCATCGGCGTCGGCGTCGTGTTTCACGCCGTCTGGATCTGGATCGCGATATGGTCGCGGCGGCTCGATCGCGCCAAACATCTTCACCGCGACGGCGTTGCGGGCATGGGCTGAGGGATATGACAATGAACGATCGCGCTTGCCTCATCATCGGCGCCGGCGACGACACCGGCGCCGCGATTGCGCGCGCCTTCGCGCGGGACGGTCTGATCGCCTGCGTCGTCCGTCGGCCGCGTCACGCGGAGGCGCTGGAACAGCTCGCCCGGTCGATCCGCGATGACGGGCTGAAAGCCGTCGCGCTGCCGGCCGATGCGCGCGACGAGGAGGCGATGACTGCCCTCTTCGACAGGATCGAGGCCGAGATCGCGCCAATTGACGTGGTCGTTTTCAATATCGGCGCCAATGTCCGCTTCGACATCGCGGAGACGACGGCGCAGGTTTATCGCAAGGTATGGGAGATGGCGGCCTTCGCCGGGTTTCTCGCCGGGCGTGAGGCGGCGAAACGAATGACGCCGCGCGGGCGCGGCACCATCATCTTCACCGGCGCGACGGCGAGCCTCAGGGGCGCCGCCGGCTACAGCGCCTTCGCCGGCGCCAAGCACGCGCTGCGGGCGCTCGCCCAGTCGATGGCGCGCGAGCTTGGGCCGAAGAACATTCATGTCGCGCATGTGATCGTCGACGGCGCCATCGACACCGCCTTCATCCGCGGGCTGATGCCGGATATCGATGCGATGCGGGCGGAAGACGCGATCCTCTCGCCCGACGCGATCGCCGGAAATTACGTCTTCCTGCACCATCAGCCGCGGTCAGCGTGGACGCATGAGCTCGACCTTCGTCCGTGGAAGGAAAAATGGTGACGCCGGAATTCCTCTTCGACTTTGGCAGCCCGAACGCCTATCTCGCGCACCGCGTGATCCCGGCGATCGAAGCGCGCACGGGCGTCGCCTTCGACTATTCGCCCTGTCTTCTCGGCGGCATTTTCAAGGCGACCGGGAACCAGTCGCCGATGACGGCGAACGCCGGCATTCCGGCGAAAATGGCGTATGACATGCTCGAAATGCGCCGTTTCATCGACCGCCACGGCCTTGCGGAATTCCGCATGAACCCGCATTTCCCGATCAACACGTTGACCTTGATGCGCGGCGCGATCGCGGCGAAAGGGCAAGGCCGGCTCGCGACCTATGTCGACGCGATGTTCCGCGCGATGTGGGAAGACGAAGCCGATCTTCGCGATGCGGGCGTCGCGGCCGGCGTTCTTGACGCCGCCGGGTTCGACGGCGCGGCGCTGCTCGCCGCAACGTCGGACGAGACGGTCAAGCGCGCGCTGATCGCCGAAACCGATCGCGCGGTCGCGCGCGGCGTTTTCGGCCTCCCGGCATTTTTCGTCAGCGACGAGATGTGGTTCGGCAAGGATCGCCTGCGCGAGGTCGAGGAAGCGATCCTGCGCGCGGGGACTTGCTAGCGGGCCCTCGCGCAATTAGCACTGGCGCCATGTTGCAGCTTTACGACAGCCTCGCCCGCGACAAGCGGCTTTTCACGCCCGGCGATCCCGACCGGGTGACGATGTATGTCTGCGGCCCGACCGTCTATAACCACGCTCACATCGGCAATTTCCGGGCGGCGGTCGTCTTTGATCTTCTGTTCCGCCTGCTGCGCCATCGCTACGGCGCGGAGAATGTCGTCTATGCGCGCAATTTCACCGATATCGACGACAAGATCATCAAGGCGTCGAAGGAAACCGGCGCGCCGATCGACGAGATCACCCGGAAATACGCCGCGATCTATGTGGCGGAGCTGGCGGCGTTCAACTGCCTCCCGCCGACGCTGGCGCCGACGGCGACCGGCCACATCGCGGAGATGATCGCGCTCGCCGGCCGGCTCGTGGCGCAGGGCTTTGCCTATGCGGCGGACGGCCATGTGCTGTTTTCGGTTTCAAGCTTCCCCGATTATGGGAAGCTGTCGGGCGCCGACGCCGACGAGCGCCTTGCGGGCGCGCGCGTCGAGATCGCTCCGTACAAGGAAAATCCGGCGGATTTCGTTCTCTGGAAACCGTCGAAAGCGGACGAGCCCGGCTGGGACAGCCCGTGGGGGCGCGGCCGCCCCGGCTGGCATCTTGAATGCTCGGCGATGATCGGGAAGATTCTGGGCGAGACGATCGACATTCACGGCGGCGGGCAGGATCTGAAATTCCCGCACCATGAAAATGAAATCGCGCAGTCTTCCTGCGCCCATCACGGCGCGCCGCTGGCGCGCTACTGGCTGCATAACGGCTTTTTGAAAATGGGCGCCGACAAGATGTCGAAATCGCTCGGCAATGTCGCCTTGCCGCGCGACCTTCTCAAGAAGCACCACGGCGAAACCCTGCGCTTCGCGCTTTTGTCGGCGCAATACCGCCAGCCGCTCGAATGGACGGACGAGCTGATCGAGCAATCGAAAAAGCAGCTCGACCGCTTTTATCGCCTCCTCGCCGAAGCGTCGCCGGCGGAAGGGGCGGCGCCGCCGGAAAGCGTCGTCCTCGCGCTCGAAGACGACATGAACACGCCCGAAGCGATCGCCGGCCTGCATGAGCTGCGCGATATCGCCATGCAATTGGAGGGCGAGCCGAAACGGCGCGCCGCGGCGCGGCTGAAAGCGGCGGGGGCGCTGATGGGATTTTTCGAAGCCGCGCCCGACGACTGGTTCAGATGGACGCCGCCCTCCGGGGAAGACGCGCTCTCCGCCGAGGCGATTGACGCGCTGCTCACGGAACGCGCCGCGGCGCGCAAGGCGAAAGATTTCAAGACGTCTGACCGCATCAGGGACGATCTCGCGGCGCAGGGCGTTCTCATCGAGGACGGCCCCAATGGCGCGACATGGAGAAGGGGATGACCATGGCCATGCTGCCCGCTTTTGCGACAACCGATGACAGCGCCGCCATCCGCGCTGCGTTCGACGAAACCGGCGTCGTCATCCTGAAAAATTTCGCGAGCGCCGACGAATGCGCGGCGCTTAAAGAGCGCGCCTTCGCGCTGATCGACGATTTCGACATCGACGCGCACCGGACCGTCTTTTCGACCAAGACGCAAGCGCACGCCGAGGACGAGTATTTTCTGAATTCCGGCGGCGCCATCAGCTTCTTTATCGAGGAGGAGGCCTTCGACGCCGCCGGAAAAATGAAGCGGGCGAAACGCGAGTCGATCAACAAAATCGGCCATGCGATGCACGATATCGACCCCGTCTTCTCGGCGTTCTCGCATTCAAAAAAGCTGGAGACCGCTGCGCGCGCCGTCGGGCTTAACGATGCGCTGCTCCTGCAGTCGATGGTCATCATGAAGCCGCCTGGCATCGGCGGCGAAGTGACGTGTCACCAGGATTCGACCTATCTCTATACCGAACCCGAAAGCTGCGTCGGCTTCTGGCTGGCGATCGACGAGGCGACGCTTGAAAACGGCTGCATGGAATTCATCCCGGGCGAGCACAGGAAGCCGCTGAAGAGCCTTTTCCGCCGCAAGCCGGATGGCGGGACCGAGTCGCTCAAGCTCGACGATGCGCCGTACCCGGAAGACCGCCGCGTCGCGGCCCCGGCCGCCATTGGCGATCTCGTCATTTTTTCAGGCCGCGCGCCGCATATGAGCCGCGCCAACCGCTCCGGCAAGGCGCGCATGGCCTATACGCTGCACATGATTTCCGCCGCCGCGCATTACCCCGAATGGAACTGGCTGCAACGCCCGGCGTCGATGCCGCTAAGGGGGTTCTCATGATCGACCGACATAAGCGCCTGTCCGGTGCGGCGGCCATGATGTTGGCGACGGCGCTTGTCGGCGCGGCGACGCCGGCGGCCGCGGCCTGCAAGGGCTCTTTCGCAATTGAAGTGCTGGGCTCAGGCGGGCCTCTCGCCGACGACGCACGGGCGAGCTCGGCCTATATCGTCTGGCGCGATGGCGAGGCGAGGGCGCTCGTCGATGCCGGCGGCGGCGCATTTCTACGCTTCGCGGAATCCGGCGCGAAATTTGAAACGCTCGACGCCCTTCTGATCAGCCATTTTCATGCCGATCATGTCAGCGACCTGCCGGCGGTCCTGAAAAGCGGATCGTTCAGTAAGCGGGCAAAAACCGTGACGATCGCCGGCCCTGCGGGCAACGCGTATTTTCCAGGGCTCGGCGACTTCCTTCGAGCCCTCTTCGACAAAGACGCCGGCGCGTTTCGCTATCTGTCGCAATATCTGACCGGCGAGGGCGACGCACCGGCGCTGCGCCAGGCGGAGATTGCGATCGACAGTGAACAATTTTCATCGGTGTTCAGCGATGGCGATTTTCTTATTGACGCCGTTGCGGTCAATCACGGCGACGTGCCGGCGCTCGCCTTCCGCGTCAGCGCAGAAGGCAAGAAAGTCGTTTTCGCGGGCGACCAGAGCGTGCTCAGCGACGCGTTCGATGCGGCGCTTGAGGGAAGCGCGCCTGATCTCATCATTGCGCACCACGCCATCTCCGAGGCGCCGGGGCAGCCGCGCGGTCTCCATCGCGCGCCGTCGGCGATCGGCGAAATGGCGGCGTCAGCCGGCGCGAAACGGCTCGTCCTTTCGCACAACATGAAGCGCGCGCTCGATGCAAGGCGCGAGGGCCTCGCCGCGATCCGCGCCGTCTACAAGGGGAAGGTCTCGATCGCGGACGATCATTCCTGCTACGTAATCGCACGCTAAGCGAAAGGTCTGGCGGCTCAGCCCGTCTTTTTCATTTTCGCCGACCGCCAGGCTTCCATCGATTGCGAGATGGCGAATGTCTCGCGATATTTCGGCGAGTCGGACGGGCGCGGCGGGCGCGAGCTCGTCAGCGCCATGATCTCGGCGAGCTTGTTGTGCGCGGCGCCCGCTTGCCCCGCGCCGATATAGGCGTGAAGCTCGATCAAACTGTCCGAGAGCGGATCATCGGCGCGGATGACGAAATAGGGCTCGTCCGCCGCCAGATCGTTGAAGCAGTCGAATTTCGAAGGATTGGTTTTCGAGCCGACGAGGGAGATGGACATGGGAACGCCTTGTGATGCTGAGCTTTTCTCCCTGGCCTGATTCTCGCCCGCGCCCAAAACCGACGATTTTCGCCATCATATTGAAATTATTCGCAAATTTTGAACCGTCCTACACCCCGCCCCAGGCCTTATACTGCGCGCGGCGCAATTGACGGAGGCGGCATGCGAAACGACAGCGAAAAGGAAAGCGGTTTTCCCGCGATCGGCGAAAATTTCCCGCCTCGCGATTGTCCGGATTATACGCACATAAACGCGACGATCCGCGTGCGGGCTGGATTCAAATCGAAAGACGGTCCGGGGACAATCCGCCAAATACGGAAATTCGCGCAACTTTCCCGCGAAGAACCCGCTTGCGCCGGCGGCCGGACGGGTCTTTGGCGCTCCTGCGTCAGGCGAATTCGTTCCAATCGATGGCGGCGCGAACAAGGCGGGCGCGGCGCGCGCGACACACATCCGTATACAGACGGTAAGTCCGCCTCTCGGCGGAACGCGAGCTTCCCCGGGCGGGGTGACGGGATGATGGCGGTCGGCGACGCGACGCGGGTAAGAGCTGATTTTGCGCCGCCGCCTATTGCCTGCCGCTGATCCGCGCTTAAAAAGAAGATATGCTCTCCGATCTTTACAGCGGGAAGATCCTCGAAGCGGCGGCGGCGATCCCGCCGGCGCGCCGGCTTTCATCGCCCGACGCCAGCGCGACCAAAACGAGCCGCGTCTGCGGCTCGCAGGTTTCAGTCGATCTCGTGATGAAGGGCGGCGTTGTCGCCGAATTCGGCATGGAAGCGAAGGCCTGCGCGCTCGGCCAGGCGTCGGCGTCGATTCTCGCGCGCAACATCATCGGCGCGACGGCGGAGGAGATCTACGCCTTGCGCGACGCGATGCGCGCCATGCTGAAGGACGGCGGCGATCCGCCGGCGGGCGCGCGCTGGAGCGAAATGGAATCGCTGATCGCGATCCGCGATTATCCGCAACGACACGCCTCGACGATGCTGGCGATTGAGGCGGCGTGCGCCTGTCTTGACGCGCTTGAATTGCGGCCGAACGGCGCCGTCGCGAAAGCGTGAACGCGGCGCGGGCAAAATCCGAGCGGAATTAGGGGCGGCGCCGGCGATGCGCGATTGAATTGCGCAGCGCCGGTCTTATCTCCAGCGCGTCAAGAGCAGCCTTTGTCTCCCCCTCTGGGCTGCTTGAGCCGGGCCGTCCGCGCGCTCCTCCTCCCCCCAATAGGCGCGCGGGCGGCTTTCATTGCGCCGCAATCAGAGCGGCGCCATTTGCGCTTCCGGACGCTGCTTCTTCATGCAGCCATTTCTTGAACGCCTTGACCGCGGCGTTGCGCGATTTCGAAGCGGGATGGACGAGGTAGTAGGAGAAGTTCGACGGCGTCGTCAGGTCGAACGGCGCGACCAGCCGGCCGGCCTCCAGATCCGCCAACGCGATCGTCTGCTTGGCGAGGGCGACGCCCTTGCCGGCGGCGGCGGCTTCGATGACGAGACTCGACTGGTTGAATTTGGCGCCGCGCTTGGCGTCGATGTCGCCGACACCCGCCGCTTTCAGCCACATCGCCCAGTTGGTGTTCGCCGTGTCGTCCTGGTCGGGACTGCCGTCATGAAGCAGCGGGTGATGCGCGAGATCGTGCGGCGTGCGCAACGGGTGGTCGCCCTGAAGCAGCCGCGGGCTGCACACCGGCAAGATCGACTCCTCCATCAACAGTTCGGTTTCAAGGCCCTGATACCGGCCGCCGCCATATCGGATCGCCAGATCGATATCGTCGACAGCGAAATCGACGACGTCCATGTCCGCTGAAATCCAAACCTCGATATCGGGCATGCGCTCGTGGAATCGGTCGAGCCGCGGGACCAGCCATTTCGCCGCCAGCGACGGCGCCACGGAAACGGTCAGCCGCTTGGAATCGCCGCGGGCGGTCAGAATGCGTGAGGCTTCCTCAAGCTTGTCAAACGCTTCCCGCAGGATCGGCAAGCTTGCCTGCGCCGCATCGGTCAATAGCAGGGCTCTTTTTGTCCGGCGAAAAAGCCGTCCGCCGATATAGTCCTCAAGCGCCTTGATCTGCTGGCTGACCGCGCCAGGGGTCACATGCAGCTCGTCCGCAGCTTTAGTAAAGCTCAAATGGCGGGCTGCGGCTTCGAACACTTTTAACGCATTAAGGGGCGGAAGACTTTTCATAAATGTCCAAAGATGGCCGTTTTTGGCGGTTGGTGCAGTATTGGGCGCCAATCCAATCTGTCAGTAAAACTTACTCCAATTTTTTTGGCGGCACCATAGGTGGAATATCACCGGAAAATCAGGCTGCGGCTAATCACGTTTAGTCAATCTGATGAATATTTCAGGACTTTTCGTTTCAGTTTCAGTCAGCCTGAGGGCCATATGCGCTGCTGAGCCGAGCGCAAGAAAAGCAGCCAACAAACGCTATTAGAAAAACTGATCTTATATGCAATCATTTCCCGCATTCCATATTCTGTCCGCCCGACGGGTGATCGTCGCCGGCGCGGGCGAGGCCGCAGCCCGTAAGGCGCGCCTCGCCGCCGCCGCCGGCGCCAAGGTCGTTTTCATCGCGTCGGGGCTCGATCCTCACCTTACCGCTGAATGGAGCGGACGCGCCGAGTTCGATGCGCGCGCGCCCTCTGCCGCGGTTTTTGCCGGCGCGGCCCTCGCCTTCATCGCCGTCGACGCTCACGACGAGGCTGCGGCCCTTGCGCGGTATGCAAAGGCCGCCGGGGTTCCGGTCAATGTCGTCGATCGCCCCGACTTATCCGACTTTCTGACGCCGTCCATCGTCGATCGCGGCGAGGTGCTGGTTGCGATTTCAACCGGCGGCGCCGCGCCGGTGCTTGGCCGCCGCCTTCGCGAGCGGATCGAAGCAATCCTGCCGCAAAATATTGGGGCGCTGGCCGCCTTCGCGCGTTCGTTTCGCGATGCGGCTGCGGCGCGCCTCGCCCCCGAAAGGCGTCGCGCCTTTTGGGAAAATTTCTTCGATGGACCGCTCGCCTCGCGGGTGTTGGCGGGCGATGAAATCGGCGCGCGAAATGAACTGGTTGAATACCTCAATCGCTCGCAAGCCAGCGCCGTCGCCGCGTCCGGTGTTGTGCATCTTGTCGGGGCGGGACCGGGAGATCCCGAGCTTTTAACGCTGAAGGCCCTGCGCCTTTTGCAGTCGGCGGACGTCATTTTCCACGACCGGCTGGTCAGTGATAAAATTCTCGATCTCGCACGACGCGATGCCCTTCGCTTTTATGTCGGCAAGGCGAAGGGAGACCACTCCGTCCCGCAAGAAGACATCGAACGGCGCCTCATCGAATTTGCGCGCGACGGAAAGATCGTCGTTCGGCTGAAGGGCGGCGACCCGTTCATTTTCGGGCGCGGCGGCGAAGAGCTCGATGCCGTGCGGTCGGCGGGAATTCCGGTTTTTGTGACGCCGGGGATCACCGCCGCGACCGGCTGCGCCGCCGCGGCGGGCATGCCGCTGACGCACCGCGAGCTATCGCAGGCCGTCACTTTCATTACCGGTCACGCCAAGGATGACGGCGAACCGGAATTGAATTGGCGTGCGCTTGCAACGCTCGCGCATACGCTTGTCGTTTATATGGGTGTCGGCAAGGCCGCGTCGATTGCGGGCCGTCTTATCGAGCACGGCCGCGCCGGCGCGACGCCGGTCGCCGTCATCGAAAAAGCAACGACGGCGCAGCAGAAAATTCTCAAAGGCCGCCTCAGCGATCTTGGCGTGCTGGTGCGGGCCGGCGGCATTGAGGGCCCCGCGCTGCTCGTTATCGGCGAGGTCGCCGCGAAAGCCGACGGCGTCCTGCTGGAGCAGCTCGAATTGGCGGAACGGAGAGCGGCATGAAGGCGGTGACGGCTAATCGCCTGTCGGATGGAGCAGTTCTTTACGCCGGGCCGAACGGCGCGCTGGTCGAGCGATTCGAGCATGCGCAACTTTTTGAAGAGGCTGATGCTGAAGCCGCGCTCTCCGGCGTTCTCGCGCAAAAGACGGCGATCGCGTCGGCCTATCTGATTGACGCAGCGACATCGGGCCCGGTGGGGCGCGAAGCCTTGCGAGAAGCCATCCGCAAAAACGGCCCGACGGTCAGGCGCGACTTAGGCAAGCAGGCGGAGGCGGCGGATGAGCGGCTATAAAGTTTACGGCGACATCGTCAGCGGCAACTGCCTGAAGGTTAAGTGGACGCTAGAAGCGTTGCAGCTCGATTTTGAGTGGATCGAAACCGATATATTAAAAGGCCAGACGCGCACCGCCGATTTCCTCGCAATAAATCCGGCAGGCCAGGTCCCCTTGTTGCTGACGCCGAAGGGCCGCCCGCTCGCCCAATCAAACGCGATTCTTCTCTATCTCGCCGAGAAGCATGGCGGCGGATTGCTGCCGGAAAAGGCCTTTGAGCGCGCCAAGGTTTATGAGTGGCTCTTCTGGGAGCAATATAGTCACGAGCCCTATATTGCGGTCCGGCGCTTTCTGAAGACATATCTTGGGAAGCCTGAAGCCGACCTCGACCCGAAGCTTCTCGAACGGGGTCTCGCCGCGTTGACGCGTATGGAGCGTCAGCTCGGCGACGCAGAATGGATCGCCGCCAGCGAATTTTCGCTCGCCGACATTGCGCTGGTCGCCTATACGCGCGCCGCACATGAGGGAGGCTTTGATCTCCACGCGTTTCCTGCGGTGAAACGTTGGATCGCACGCGTTGAAAAGCGTCTCGAAATCGGGGCGCTCTGATGTATCGTTACGATCAATATGACGAAACATTGGTGAAGGAGCGCGCCGCGGAATTTCGCGGGCAGGTTGCGCGCCGCCTTTCAGGCGATCTCAGCGAGGAAGAATTCAAACCGCTTCGCCTGATGAACGGCCTATATCTGCAGCTTCACGCCTATATGCTGCGCATCGCCATTCCCTACGGAAGCCTTTCGTCAGCCCAGTTGCGTCGCCTTGCGCATATCGCGCGCAAATACGACAAAGGATATGGGCATTTCACGACGCGCCAGAATATTCAGTTCAACTGGCCGGCGTTGATCGATGTTCCCGATATTCTGGATGACCTCGCCGAAGTGTCGATGCATGCTATCCAGACATCGGGAAACTGCATTCGCAATATCACGTCCGACCCTTACGCCGGCGCCGCGGCGGGCGAAGTCGATGATCCGCGAATCTGGTCTGAAGTAATTCGCCAATGGTCGAGCCTGCACCCGGAATTTTCATTCCTGCCGCGAAAGTTCAAGATTGCGGTGACCGCGAGCGAGGAAGATCGCGCCGCGATCAAGGTGCATGACATTGGCCTCAAACTATACAGAAACGAAAAGGGCGATCGCGGATTTGAAGTTTTGGTCGGCGGCGGTCTCGGTCGGACACCTTATATCGCCGAAACCGTGCGAAAATTCCTGCCTGAAAAGCACCTGTTGTCCTATCTCGAAGCGATCTTGCGCGTCTATAACCAGCACGGAAGGCGCGACAACAAATACAAAGCGCGCATCAAGATTCTCGTTGCCGCCGATGTCGAGGATTTCCGCCGTCAGGTCGATGAGGAATGGTTGAAATCCGACCGCGAACGGCTCGACGCGCCGCTTTCCGAACTGCTGCGGATCAGGCGTCACTTCGCGCCGCCCAGATTTGAAACGCTTGATGACGAAAGCGCAGCGCTCGCCGCTGCGCGCGGCGAGTATGGCGAATTCGATCGCTGGGTTGCGACGAACGCCCGTCCGCACAGGCAAGCGGGATATGCGATCGTGAACATCTCGCTGAAGCCGATCGGCAAGCCGCCAGGCGATATCGCCGCCGATCAGATGGAGGCGGTCGCCGAACTTTGCGAGCGCTACTCTTTCGACGAAGCGCGCGCCACGCATGAGCAAAACCTTGTCCTGCCTCATGTGAAGAAGGATGATCTCTTTGCGGTATGGCGAGGCCTGGATGACGCAGGACTGGCGACCGCCAATATCGGCCTCATCAGCGATATCATCGCCTGCCCGGGACTGGATTATTGCGATCTAGCAAACGCCCGCTCGATTCCGGTGGCGCAGAAGATCGCCGAGCGCTTCGCAGATCCGGACGAAGCGGCTGACATCGGCGAGTTGAAGATAAAAATCTCCGGCTGCATCAACGCCTGCGGCCACCACCACGCCGGTCATATCGGAATCCTCGGCGTCGATAAAAAAGGCGATGAATTCTACCAGATCACGCTCGGCGGTTCGGGCGCCGACGACGCCAGCATCGGCGCCATCACCGGCCGCGGTTTCGCCTCGGGCGAGGTTGTCGGCGCGATCAGCCGCCTCGTCGAATTTTACAAGGAAAACCGCAAGACCGGCGAACGCTTTCTCGACGCCTATCGCCGCCTCGGACCTGACCCTTTCAAGGAGGTTCTTTATGTCGACGCTTCGACTGTCTGACGCCGGCATCGCGATCGATGACCGGTCGTACGGTGAAGAAATTACGCTCGAATCGTGGCGCGATGGCGTTCGTCCCGAAGCCGGGCGATTTGCTATTTCGATACCTAACACTGAAGATGTCGACGCGCTCGGCGAAATCGTGCGATTCTTCTCCGCAGTCATCCTTGATTTTCCGTCCTTTCAGGACGGCCGCGCCTATTCACAGGCGCGCATCCTGCGCGAGCGGCTGAACTTCACAGGAGAAATCCGCGCGCGCGGCGCCGTATTGTGCGATCAGGTGCTGTTCATGGCGCGCGCCGGCTTTGACGCGTTTGAAATCGGCGCGGGCGACGCGGACGGATTCCGCCGCGCGTTGTCCGCCTATTCCGTTTTCTATCAACCGGCCGCCGACAGTTCCGTTCCCATTCGCGACTTGCGCGCCGCTAAACGCGCGGCGGCGTGAGGATTACGATGACCGCCGCGGCGCTGAAACTTCCGCTCGCACCAGCCGCGCCGCTCTCACTCGAAGCGCGCGCTGAAACGCTTAACCGCGAAGCGCAAGATCTCGCGCCGCGGGAGATCGTCGCTGCGACGCTGGATGAGTTTCGCGGTCGCATCGCGCTTGTTTCCTCGTTTGGCGCTGAATCGGCGGCGCTGTTGCACCTCGTCGCCTCTGTCGATCCGTCGACGCCGGTCCTCTTCATCGACACCGAGAAGCATTTTGTTCAGACGAACGCCTATCGCGAGGAACTCACGCGGCTTCTCGGTCTCGTCAATGTCCTCCCGATCCGCCCCGACGAGGCTGACCTGTCGCGGACTGACCCCAGGGGCGATCTCTGGAAGCGCGATAACGACGCCTGCTGCGCGCTGCGTAAAGTGCGTCCGCTCAGGGCGGCGCTTAACGGATATGATGCGTGGATTACCGGGCGCAAACGCATCCATGGAAGCCTGCGGTCGTTCCTGCCGCTGGTCGAGACGGCGCCGCCGCATATCAAGATCAATCCGTTGGCGCGCTGGTCCGCCGACGATCTCGATGAGTACATGACCGCACATGGGTTGCCGGCGCATCCTCTTGTTGAAAACGGATTTTCTTCGATCGGCTGCTGGCCCTGCACGGCGCCGACGGCGCCCGGCGATAATGCGCGCGCCGGCCGCTGGCGCGGTCTCGCCAAGACCGAATGCGGCATTCACCGCCTTTAGATTTCTCAGTCGATTTGCGAAATAAACCGCTGGATCGCGCGCCAGGCGTCCGGTTCGGTGAGGGTCGGCGCGTGACCGACGCCGGCGACCTCGCAATAATCGAATCCGGGCCTTGCGGCGCGCATCCTATCGACGATCGGGACGGAGAGCAGGTCGCTGATCGCGCCACGAAGAATGAGGGTCGGTATCGTCTTGAGCGCCGCGAAGGGCTCCCAAAGATCGGGCGCGGGCCCTGCTTCAAGGAGCGCCTTGCCGATATTGGGATCATAGTCGAGCATCCACGATCCGTCGGCCTGCTGCGCAAATGTCCGGCGCGCGAATTTTTCCCAGAAGGCAATATCTTTCCCGGGGAAGGCGACCTCGTTGACGGCGCGAATCCGCTCGATGGCGGCGGCGAGATCCGGGGCGACGGCGACCAGGCCGGCGGCGTTGGCGCCGACATAACCGGCGATCCGGGCGATTCCTTCCGGCGCGAGTTCGGGTCCGACGTCGTTAATGACAGCGCCGGCGATCCGTTCCGGGGCGAGCGCCGCCGTCAGCATGGTCACGATGCCGCCGAGCGAGGTCCCAACAAATATCGCGCGCGCCAGCCCCAGCTGGTCGAGCGCGGCGAGGACGTCGCGGACATAGGTCGTCGGAAAATAATTGCGAAAGTCGGGGTCGTGATCCGACCGGCCGCGTCCGCGCAGCGACAGAGCATAAACGTCCCTGCCGGTCGCGGCGGCGACCGGCGCAAAGTCCTCGAAATCCGCCGCGTTGCGGGTGAGGCCGGGTAGGCACAAAACAGGCGCTTTGGGGCCGCCGGAGAATTTTCGTAAATTGAGCCGCAATTTGTCCTGGGTCAAAACCGCGATATCCAGATGCGCCAAATTCGTCTCCGTGAACGGGGAAGGGCTATTCCGCCCGAAAAATTGATCATAAACGGCATGATACGCCGATCAACAAGGATATTGCGTGGCGACTCTTAGCGAATTGACCCAACATGCGAATAGCCTGAAGGCCGCCGGCCGTATGGACGAAGCGATCGCCGCCTTTCGCGCCATTGTCGAAATCGCACCGACGAACCTTGCCGTCATGCACAACCTTGCAGGCGCGCTTGGCGACGCCGACAGACACAAGGAAGCGATCGACTGGGCGCAGCGCGCGATCAATGCCGGTATCCAGGCGCCGGAGACATGGCGAGTTCTGGGGAAAGCCCTTGCCGGCGATGAAAGGCTCGAAGAAGCCAAGCAGGCATTCCAGCGCGCTATCGAATTGCGTCCAAATGATGCTGTCGTGCAAAAGGATTACGCCCAACTCATCTGGATGATGACCGCCGATCGCGCCCTGGCGCTGGTGAAAATAAATTCAGCGATTGCGGCGTTTCCTCAGGACATGGAATTGCGAATGGTCCGTGCCCAGATTATCGGGCAGACAGGCGACGCGCGTGGAGAGTATGAGGAAATCCTGGCGTTCACAAAAATGGGCGCGGATTTCAATCTTCATCTCGAAATGGCGACGCTGAATGCCGCTCTCGCCGCGGGCGAATTTATTGCGGCGCTCCGACATGCGCGCGCAGCATACGCTAAAGAGCCGCACAACCCGTTGATAAGGCAGGCATTGTGCAGGTCTCTTCTCGCGGTCGGAGAGCCGCTGGAGGCGTTACGGGAGATCGGAAGGCTGCGCGCGCAATACCCGCTGGATCAATTATATATCGCCCTGCAAGCGACGGCGTGGCGGATGCTGGAGGATGAGCGATATCACGCCGTCTTTGACTACAAACGGTTTGTCGCCGGCTTTCCGCTTGCATGTCCGCCCGGTTGGCGCTCGGCCGAGCAATATGTTGATGATCTAATCGAAGCGCTTGATCGACACCATCATTATAAGTCGCATCCATTTGGTCAATCGGTGCGGAATGGAAGCCAGTTACAGTCGTTGAACGCGCATGCCGACCCTGCGATCCGGGCGGTGACGGAAGCGGTGCGCGGCCCAATTCAATCCTATATTGACCAGCTCGGCGTTGGAACCGACCCGCTTCGAATTCGAAATCGCGGCGGATACCGGTTATTCAGCATTTGGTCGATCGCATTAAAGTCGAGCGGCTATCACGTCGATCATGTTCACCCACAGGGCTGGTTATCGTCCGCGTGTCACTTACGTTTTCCGGAGCCGAAAACCGAAAACGACAAAAGCGGCTGGCTGAAATTTGGCGAGCCCGGAATTCCAACGACGCCATCGCTTGATCCGGAACTATTTGTCCGGCCGCAAAAAGGCGTGATGGTCGTGTTCCCAAGTTATATGTGGCACGGGACGGCGCCATTCTCCGCCGCTACAACCAGACTGACCATCGCCGGCGATTCGCTGCCTGCGCAGCCTATTTGATGCGTTGGGCTTTAAACGCATCTTTTGCGTTGCCGACCTTGATGAAATAGCTGCCCATCAATCCTTTTTTGATAACGACTGGAAGCCCTTCCGCCTTTCTCGGAATATACGGGGTGCTTTTGTCGCCCGTGATTTGGCGCCAGACTTGGCCGTTATCGAGAACAACGAATATCTTGCCGGCATTATTTTTTCCGATTTCGATCGCAATTCCATTCACGCTTTTGACTTCATCATCGTCGCCACCCGCTACTGTCGGTAAATCGTTTGTGCCGAAAGCATCTTTTTCGTAGTCGGTTGAAGAAGATTTCTCCTCACGTTCAAACAATCCGAATTCATCTGTTTCCTGCTTGATCGCGGCGGCTCGCGCGGCTGCGGCCCGATCGGCGACAAGAGCGGTAGCGTCCGGGAAAGCTTCGCGGAGCCCGGAAACGGCAGCCTCGAAGCAACTAAGGCGCGCTTTGGCGCCGCGCACGGCTTGACATCCGATTGCGTCGGCGACGGCCGCGTCGCCTTGTTGGGCGAGGGCAGGCGTGGAAACGAGGAAGGCCAGACTGGCGGACAATAAAGACAAGCGCATCGATTGGCTCCGGAATGACCGGCGGAGGTTATGCTATTTGAATAGCAAAAAAAAGCGGCGGGTCTTTCGACCCGCCGCCGATAGTCGAATTAGGCCGACGATTAGAAGTCGATCGTCGTGCCGATGAACAGGTAACGACCAAGTGCGTCATAAACCTGCGGGTAGGTGTTGCCGTTGCCGAACGGAGCAGCAACCGCTCCGGCGCCAAGCGGCGGATCCTTGTCGAGCACGTTGTTCGCACCGACACGGACGTTCCAGTTATCCGTCACGTTGTAGGACGCCGCGACGTCGATATAGTGCCGGGCTTCCAGCGTATGCTGCCGGTTGAGCGGATTGACGGTCACGCCGTCGAGATCGACCGCCGAGAACATCCGCCATGAGACCGACGCATCAATGCCGATCGGCATTTCCCAAGTCGCGCGGAACTTATGCCGCCAAGTCGGGTTCGGCGTGCCGCACCGGCCGCTATACAGGCCGGAGCAGTCAAACGGAGTCGATCCGGGGAACGACTCTGTTGAAATGTCGATCAGATACGTGCCGACAAAGTTGAAGTTCAACCCGCCAGCGTTTCCAAGCCCGATTTCATCGAGATCGAAACTGTAATCTGCATTGAAATCGAGGCCGGAAGTCGCCAACGAACCGGTGTTGGTGTTGGTCGCAAGGAAGCCGGTCGTATTGCCCAGCCAGAGCGATCCGCTCGAGGGGTTGCGCACGATAAGATTGCAGAACGTCGGGTTGCCCGTCGTCAAGCACTGGTCCATCGAGTCTTGGGCCAGAATGACGCTGATGAAGTCCTTAACCGTGATGTCGAAATAGTCGACCGACACCAGGAGATTACCCGGGACGAACTCCGGCGTCAGGACAACGCCGACGGTATAGGTGTCGGAGGTTTCCGGATTGAGGCTCGGATTGCCGCCGAAAACGCCATTGTACTGACCGGCAGGGTTGTCGACGATGTTGCCGAACTGGCCGGCCGTCACGCCGGTATTGGCGCACTGCGCCAAGGTAGCGCCGGACACCGCCAAGACGCCGGAGCCAGGAGCGGTTTCAGGACCGGCGCACGGATCCAAAGTAAGACCCGTCAGGCCGGTTGATTGCGGCGAGAACGATTCGATGACGTTCGCGGACCGCGCCGCACGCTGCCAGCCGCCGCGGACGCGAATGTCCGGGGTGATCTGCCAATCGCCCTGGAGTTTCCAGGTCGAGAACGAGCCTGCGGTCGAGACGTCCGAATGACGATAGCCGCCCTCGAAAGTGAGGGCTTCGGCGAACGCCATGCCGGTTACGAGCGGAATCTTGGCTTCGACAAAGAAGTCCGTCGTTTCGATCGAGCCGCTCGTCGGCGGCGTGGTACCGCCTTGGCCCGCGAGGTCGCCCGCCTGGAACAAGGCGTCCGGCGAGTATTTCAGCTTGTCTTTACGCCATTCGATACCGCCGGCGATCCCGATGCCGTCTTCGGCCCACGGCGACTTCATGCCATAACGCCCGAGGTCACCATTGATCGTGGCCTGGCCGAGATATTGGAAGGTGTCGCCATCCTGGAAGGACGGAACGGAAACGAACGCGACCGCCGCCGGCGTAACGCCGCCGATTGTCCACGGGTTGAACGGAACGCATCCGCCCGACGTGTCGCGGCACTGCGGACCTGATCCGTTATCGACAACGTCCAGCGCCTGAAGCAACTTCGAAACTTGCACGTCGTTTTGATATTGCTGGGCGTTATGCGTGTTCGCATACTGGAAGAAGGCGTCGTAATTCCAGCCCTCCGAGATTTCGCCGCGAACCCCGCCAACCATGCGGAAGCTGGTCAGGCGGATATGGTCGTTACGCGGCAGACCCTCAACAAGACGACGGAGCACGTAGACGCCGCCGACTTGTCCCGCGACGCCGGCGTTGGCGCCGCAGATGATCGAGGCTTGCTGCGCCGACAGAAGCGGGTTGTCGCAATTGATGGTCGACGAATTGCCGAAGTCGCCCGAAAACGCGATCTGCGCATCCGATGTGTAGTCATAGAACATCGTTTGGGCATAGACGTCGGCATGCTCATTGACTTCGTAATGCGCGAACGCGCCGAGCGTATAACGCTCGTCAGGACGCTGGTAGAAGTTCGTCGGCGCGAAGT
>MEMM01000028.1:20361-35309 GCA_001767925.1 Alphaproteobacteria bacterium RIFCSPHIGHO2_12_FULL_63_12 | reverse complement strand
CCGACCGGTTTCGGTTGCGCCGGTCGCCGAGCCGCCGCAACCGAAACCGGTCGGACGGGCCGCGGTGATCAGGCCGTTGTTGAACGTGCAGGTTGAATAGTCCCGATCCGCCTGCAGGACCTTGTCGTTGTTGCGATAGCCCGCATAAGCGGTGACGTTGCCGCGGCCGTCTTCGGAATTGGCGCCGATAATCAGCGTAATGTCCTGGCCTTTGCCGTCGAACACGCCTTTTTCCGGCGGCGCAAAACCGCGCGTCGCCAAGGTGTCTTGAGCGAGCTGGTTGTCGTTGGTGTGCTGGTAACCCGCGAGCTGGCCGTCGATGCGGACGCCCTCGAAATCCTTCATCATGATGAAGTTGACGACGCCGGAAATAGCATCCGATCCGTAAACGGCGGACGCGCCGCCGGTCAGCACGTCGACTCTTTCAACCAACGCAGCGGGAATTTGGTTCAGGTCGGGCGCGGAAGAAATCGCCGAACCGTACTGCAGCCGGCGTCCGTCAACCAGGACGAGCGTCCGAACCGAGCCAAGACCGCGCAAGTTGACGTTCGCCGTGCCGCTGGCGCCGTTCGCGATATTCGCGCCTTGGGCCGCGAAGGCCTGCGGCAGGGTGTTGATGATGTCCTCCACCCGCGTCGTGCCGCGGATGTCGAATTCGACGTTGCCGATCGTGGTGACCGGGCTCGCCGTGACGGCGTTGGCCGACGGAATGCGCGAGCCGGTGACGACGATTTCGTCATCGGCGGCCGCGTCGTCTTGGGCGAGGGCAAACGACGGCATGCCGACACCCAGAAGCATGGTCGACGCCAGAAGCGTCTTCCTGGATATACGTTGTGACAAGGTAGACCTCCAGTTTTGGATTTTACCGCCCGTAAGAGCGATGTTTTTTTTACGGCGCACGTGCGGTACGTTACCCGCCCCTCCGTCCGTGCCGGGACTTTGACTTTGAGGGCAGCCACACGTCAACGACAGGAAGGGGCGGTTTATCGGATCAGGACTGAGGTGTTGCGATAATGTCGCAATTCCTGCCACATTGGTTAAGTCGCAGTTAAAAATCCCAGCATTTTCAGCGTTTGCCGGGCATGAACATTGGTGAAGACTAGGCCAACTGTTGTGTTTTCGGACCCTTAGTCCGTCATGTCCGACGAATTTCCGCCGCCCCCCAAAAGGTCGCCGTCTGACACCATGAAAAATCAAACTGAAATGATGTTGGCGGCGGCTTCGCAACTGCGCCTCGCCGGACGGCTGGACGAGGCGATCGCCGCCTACAGCCGCCTGCTCGCTGTCGAGCCGGCGCTGCCGGACTGCTGGTATAATCTCGGCATGACGTTGCGCGCCCGGGGGCGCTTCCAGGAAGCGCTTGACGCCTATGGGGAAGCCCTTGCCCGTGGTGTCGTCGCCCCGGAAGAGGTTCGGCTAAACCGTGCTGTGCTTTTAGCCGATCATTTGAGGCGCGAAACGGAAGCGGAGTTTGAGTTGAGGCAGGCGCTGGAAAGCAACCCAGGATACGCGCCGGCATGGCTGAACCTTGGCGATCTGCTGGAGGGGCGTGGTGATCGGGAGGAGGCCGCCGCCTGCTATTCAGAAATCCTCGCCAATGCGAGCGGCGCCGGCGCCGAACTGGACGATTTCGCCGGGGAGGCGCTTTCCCGCTTGGGCCATTTGCGGCCGCCAAAGTCGCTGGACGACCCGTTGCTCGGCCGAATTGCAGCCGCCGCGTCAAGCGCGGGCGTCAGTCTTGCCGTTCGGGCCAATTTATATTTCGCGCTCGGCCGCGCGCTCGACGCCCTCGGCGGTTATGACCGCGCTTTCGCGGCGTTCACCGCCGCCAATCGCTGCGTCCGCATGGAAGGGCCTCCTTACAACCGGTCCGCGATCGGCAGGGCGGTCGATCAATTGGTCGACGCTTGCCCGGCGGCAGCGCGCCGGGCAGTGCGGCCGACCCCGGCGCCGCGGCCCGTCTTCGTTTGCGGCATGTACCGCTCCGGTTCGACGCTGGCCGAACAGGCGCTCGCCGCCCATCCGCAGGTGACGCCGGGCGGCGAGCTCAATCTTCTTAACAAGATGGCGGAGATAGACCTCGCGCCCTATCCTCAATCAATTCGCACACTGAGTGATGAGCGGGCCGCCGAATTGGGCGATGCATATCGTCGCGAACTGATCCGCCTGTTTCCGGACAGCGCAAACGAGGGGTCGATCGTAACTGACAAACGCCCGGACAATTTTCTGAGAATCGGCCTTATCAAGCGGCTTTTTCCCGGCGCAAAAATAGTCCATACCGTGCGCGATCCGGTCGACACATGCTTGTCGGTCTTTTTTGAACATTTGGATCAGCGGGTTGTCGGCTACGCGAGCGATCTTGGCGATTGCGGGCGTTATTACGGCCAGTATCGCCGCATGATGTCGCACTGGAAGTCGCTATACGCCGGCGATATTCTTGATTTCGATTATGACCGTTTCGTCGCGGATCCGCGGCCCGAACTGGAGCGATTGCTGTCGTTTCTCGGGCTCGACTGGGATGAGCGTTGCCTGTCGTTTCACGAGCTCCGCAATCCGGTCAAAACCGCCAGCTATTGGCAGGTGCGCCGGCCGCTCTACAAAAATTCTTCCGGCCGCCGTCAGCATTACCTGGCGCATCTGGAGCCGCTGCTTTCAGCCCTCAGGGAAGCTGGCGTCGAGATCGCCTAGAGCGCTTCTCCGTCCGCCACCGCCGCCGCGGCGCTGACGACCGCCGCAATTCTGAGCGCCGCCTGGACCTGGTCTGCGGACAGCCCCGCTTTGCGTACGACCTTTTCATGGCTGTCGAGGCACATGCCGCACCCGTTGATCGCTGAAACCGCCAGCGACCACAATTCGAAATCGACTTTTTCAACGCCGGGCGCGGCAATGACGTTCATCCGCAATTTAGCCGGCGACTTTCGATACTCATCCGACGTCAACAAGTGGGTCGCACGGTAATAGACGTTATTCATCGCCATAATCGCCGCCGCGGCCTTCGCGGCGGTCTTGGCCTCCGGCGACAGTTTGTCTTCCGTCCACTGACTGATCGCGTCGATGACCGCGCGGTTGCGCGCGCCGTAGGCGGCGGCGAGGAACGTTCCATACTTCTGCTGATCCGAGAGGATCGCTTCAGCGGCGAGAGAGCCGAGATTGAGGCGAATATCCTTGGCGTAGTCGGGAATGGCGTCGCGCAGGGCGTCTAGCGTCATTGGTCTTTCTCCTGAAATTCGGGCGCAAAAAAGGGACGCGCCGGCAGTCGGCGGACGCGTCCCAATCGCAGTGCGCCGGTGTTACAGCGTATCGCCGCCGACTGGGCGGTTGCAGGGGCATAGCTCGTCTGTCTGCAGCGCATCGAGAACGCGCAGCGTGTCTTGCGGATTGCGGCCGACGTTCAGATTGTTCACGTAAACATGCTGAATGACGTTCTGCGGATCGACGATAAACGTCGCGCGCAGGGCGACGCCGGCGTCCGACCGGATTCCAAGGCCGTCGATCAGCGCGCCGGTGGTGTCGGCGAACTGCCACGCGGGATGGCTCTTCAGGTCCGCATGGTCGCGGCGCCAGGCGAGTTTGCAGAATTCGTTATCCGACGAGCCGCCGAGCACGACAGCGTCCCGGTCATCAAACTCCTTGGCGAGACGCCCGAACTCGGCGATCTCGGTCGGGCAAACGAAAGTGAAGTCCTTCGGATAGAAATAGATGACCTTCCATTTGCCGGGAAAGCTTTCCTGCGTGAGGTCTTCGAACGCGGACTTGCCATTTTCTTCATGGCTGTTGAATTTCGGCTTGACGCCGACGACTTTGAAATCGGGAAGACGATCGCCCACTCCGAGCATAAATTTTTCCTCTCTTCTTGGTGATGGCGGCGGCCGGCGAAGGCATGACGCCCCGCGCCTTGAGGGGGTAGATAGGGCGGCCTTGCGAATTTATCAAATAGATAATATCTAAACTGCGTATCGATACAATCGATTGAGCGCGCCGCATGATTCCCCTGCCCACCTTGAGGCAATTGCAGTTTTTCCAGGCGCTCGTCCGCCGCCAGTCTTTCTCGCGAGCGGCGAGTGACTGCCTCGTTTCGCAATCGACACTATCTTCGGCGATCAAGGAGCTTGAAACCGTCCTCGACCGTCATCTCTTCGATCGCTCGACCCGGCATTTTTCACTGACCCCGGCGGGCAAGGATGTCGCCGAGCGCGCGGCGCGCATTCTCGCCGCCGCGGAAGACCTCGCGCGCTCGATCTCCACGCGAAAGCCGCTGGAGGGCGCCTTCACGCTCGGCGTCATTCCGACGATCGCGCCGTTTTTGCTGCCGCTGGCGACGCCGGGCCTTGCGAAAAAATTTCCCAAACTCGAACTCTTCCTGCGCGAGGACCTGACGGCGGCGTTGGCCGAGCGCCTCGCCGATGGATCGCTCGACGCCGCGCTGCTGGCGTTTCCTTACGATCTTACCGGCGCGGAATGGATCGAGATCGGGGAAGATCCGTTTTTCTTCGCGGCGCCGGCCGGCAGTCCGCTCACCGCGCGCAAATCGCTGAGTTCGGCGGATTTGAAAGGCGCGCATCTGCTGCTGCTTGAAGACGGTCATTGCATGCGCGAGCATGCGCTCGACGCCTGCAAGCTGCGTCAGGATGACGTCGCCGGCGCGTTCGGGGCAACCAGTCTTTTCACCCTGACGCAAATGGTGCGGGCGGGGCTTGGCGCAACCTTGCTTCCGAAAATGGCGATCGACGCCGGGCTTGCCTCGAATGCCGGACTTGCGATCGCGCCGCTGGCAGCGCCCGCGCCGAGCCGCACGATCGGTCTTGCCTGGCGCAAGGGTTCGGGCCGGCGCGAGGATTGCGAAATGCTCGCCGCGCATTTCAAGGAGGCGTTCGCGCAAAACGCCAAGCGGGCTGTCGGGCGGCGCGCCTGAACGCTAAATATTCGTACCCGGATAATTTTCTTCCGCCTGCGAGGCGGCGATGATCGGCGCATGTTTTAGCGGCGCGATTTCGCCGTTGTCGGATAGCAAAATGGCGATCGGCCGCGTCGTTTGAAACTGCGTCAGGATGATCATGATCGTGACTGTGATCGGCACCGCGAGAAGCATGCCGGCGAAGCCCCAAAGAGTTCCCCACACAGCCAGAGACAGGAGGATCACAAGCGGGCTGAGGTTAAGAGTTTTTCCCATCAATCGCGGCTCGATCGCGGAACTCATCGTCTGTTCGGCGCCGACTAGCAGCGTCAGCGCCAGCGCCGCCGTCTGCATACCTCCGCCTTCGGGCTGAACCAGCGACAGAATGACCGGCAAGGTGATCGCGCTGACGGCGCCGATGATCGGGATGAAATTGAACGCAAAAATCAGCAGCGCCCAGAAGCCGGCGAAGTCGACGCCGATAAACGTCATGATGAAGTAGCTGATCGCCGCCGTGATGAGATTGATCACCGTCTTTACGGTGATATATTGACGCACAAGCAAGGCGATATCGGCTATCGTTTCATTGACCGCCTCCCTGCTGGCGCGGTCCTCGCTGAGGATATTGATCTTTTTAAAGATGCGGCCGCGCTCGAGCAGCATGAAAACCGTGTACAGAAAGATCGTCACCGAATTGGCGGTAATAGCGCGGACAGCCGATCCGACGCCCGAGAGAACGGGGTTGATCATTGAGAGGGCGGCGGAGCGCAACTGGTCGACGCCGCCGACAAAATCCTCGGGCAAGGCGCCAACCTCGGTGAGGCGGCGCAGGCCCTCTTGCGTGGCCTGTCGAAGACGCTCTTCATAAAGCGGCGCGGCGTCGAGCAGCGTTTCGACATTGTCGCGAATGATCTCGATGAACAGCAGGAAAATTGAAATGATGAACGCGAAAGCGAAAACATAACAAAGCCAATTCGGCAGGAAGCGCCCGACCAGCGGTCCGCCGCGGATGGTTTCCTTGAGGGTGAAAATGAGAAAACTCAAAAATCCCGCGATAACGACGGGAATGAAGATCGATCGGCCTGAATAGGCGATGAATCCGATCAGGGTCGCGAGCCCGAGGCCGTAAAAAAGGCGCGCGGCGCCCTTTAGTCTGACGGCGACGTCAGTCTCAAGATCTGCGCGCGCTTGCAACTCGCCGGCGTCGCTCATATTTCACTTCTCCACCCGTCGCGGCTTTTGCGACTAGGTTGATTTGCACCCCGGCGCCAGATCGCCGGCCTCTTCTTCAGGACGCCGACCAGAAGCTCATGGAGCGGTACGAAATAGACTGGCGCTCGCCGCTTGCCGCATTTGCGCCGCTCGCCGGTCGCGACGGCGCAATCTTGTTGCATGGCGGCGACGCGGCGGTCGACGCGCGCTGGTCGTTTATCGTTGCGGCGCCCCAACGCACGATCGTCAGCATCGACGGGCGGACCATTCTTGACGGCGCGCCGATCTGTGGTTCACCCTTTGACGCGCTTTCCCGCATTCATCGGGAACGGCGGCATTCCGCCGGTTCGGATTGCTTGTCGCCGCTGGTCAGCGGCCTCGTCGGATTTTGCGGGTATGAATGCGGCGGATTTTGCGAACCGACCGCACGAGGCCCGTCTTCGCCCTACGGCCTCCCGGATTTCTGGTTCGGCGCCTATGACGCGGTCGCCGCGTTCGACCGGCTAGCCGGAAAGGCGTGCCTTTACGGCCGCTCGGCGGCCGCGCTCGACGCGCTATCGTCATCGCTCGGATCGGGCGATCCGCCTCCGCCCGCGCGCAAGCATTTCGATGCGCCGGAGTCGAATTTTTCGCGCGAGGCCTATTGCAAGGCCGTCCGGGAGCTGAGGGAAAAAATCGGAAACGGCGATCTTTTTCAGGCGAACATTTCCCAGCGCCTTGAGGCGCGGGCCCGAGCGCCGATCGACGCCTTCGCCCTTTTCGCCGACGTCGCCCGCGCCAGCGCCAGCGGATTTGGCGCCTGCTTCGCCCTCAACGGCGTCAGCGTGATCTCGCAGTCGCCCGAGCGATTTTTCGCAGTGAGGCCGGGCGACGCCGGACGTTTCAAAATAACCGCTGAACCCGTCAAGGGCACGCGGCCGCGCGGCGCGACGCCGCATGAGGACGCGGTGATGCGCGCGGCGCTTATTGCGGATCCGAAAGATCGCGCCGAAAACATCATGATCGCCGACCTCACCCGCAACGATCTGTCGAAAATTTGCGACGACGGGACAATTTTCGAGGACTCAATCTGCGAGGCGGTATCGTATGCAAATGTGCACCATCTGGCGTCGCGGATCAGCGGCCGCCTTCGCACCGATATCAATGCCGCTGATGCGCTTGGCGCGTTGTTTCCCTGCGGGTCGATCACAGGCGCGCCAAAAGTCGAGGCGATGAAGGCGATCGCCGAGATCGAGCAGGCCGGCCGCGGCCCCTATTGCGGCGCGATCGGCTATATCGACGACCGGGGCGGCGCCGACTTTTCCGTCGCGATCCGGATCGCCATCGTCGAAGAGCGCCGGTTGTCTGTGCCGGTCGGCGGCGGCGTCACCTTGCGCAGCGAACCTGAAGCCGAATATGAAGAAACGCTGACCAAAGCGCGACAGTTCCTCCATTTGGCCGGGGTCAAAAATCGGGCGGTTCCTTGATCCTTATCATCGATAATTACGATTCATTCGTCCATAATCTCGCGCGCTATGTTCGCGAAGCGGGGGGCGAGACGCTGGTGGTCCGCAATGATGCGCGGCATACGGAGGAATTGCTGCGGCTTCAGCCCCAGGCGGTGATCATTTCGCCTGGTCCCAAAGCTCCGGCGCAAGCCGGCGTTTCGATGGAGCTGATCCGGCGCCTGCCGCGCGCGACGCCGCTTCTTGGCGTCTGCCTTGGTCACCAATGCCTCGTAGAGGCGATGGGCGGCAGAACCGTTCGCGCCATTGAGCCGTTGCATGGCGAGGCGAGCCTGATACGACATGACGGCAAAGGGATTTTTTCGGGAATTGAAAATCCGATGACCGCAGGCCGGTATCATTCTCTCGTCGGCGAAATCGCGCCGGGCGGGCCGCTCGTCCCTTGCGCCTGGAGCGAAAAGAGCGATCTGATGGCGGTCCGCCACATCAGCGCGCCTTGGCACGGTGTCCAGTTCCACCCGGAATCGCTTCTGACGCCCGCCGGGCGCGCGCTTGTCGCGAATTTTCTCGCCGCCATCGACCGGCGGGCGGCCGCATGATCGTGTGGCGCGATGGCGAATTCGTCGAGGCGGCTGGCGCGGTCGCCGCCGACGATCGCGGCTTTCTGATCGGCGACGCCGTATTCGAGACAATTTTGGTTGACCATGGCGCGCCGGCGTTTCTTGACCGCCATCTCGAGCGGATGAGACGCGGCCGGGATACGCTCGGCATCGCGCGCAATCTCGACGCGGAGGAAGTTAGCGCGGCGATCGACGCTCTCGCCCGGCGTAAATCGTTTCCGGGCCGCGCGGTTTGTCGCGTGACGTTGTCCCGCAGCGGCGGTCCACGCGGTCTTGCGCCCCATGGGTCGGCAAAGCCGCGGCTTTATTTGTCGCTCGCCACGGCCGCTGCGCCGCCGGAACGGTTGCGGGTGATCGTGTCCGGCCGGCGCCGGTGGACAGGCGCCTCCACCAACAGCTTTAAATGCGCGGGCGCTTACGCAGAAAATATGCTGGCGCGAACCGAGGCCTCGTCGCGCGGCGCGGACGAGGCGATCTTGCTGAACGAGGCGGGGCGCGTCGCTTGCGCGACATCCGCCAATCTTTTCGTGGTTATGGATGATCGGCTGTTAACGCCCGCGTTGTCGGAAGGCGCGATGCCGGGCGTCGTCCGCGGCATTCTTCTGGAAGAAGCCGAGACGCTTGGGATCGAACCAAGCCAATCGCTTGTGACGCCGGATGATCTCCTGCAGGGCGATCTTTTGCTCACTAATTCTGTCATCGGTCCGGCGCGCGCCGAGCTTGAAGGGTCGCCAGGTTCCGGCGGCGGCGCGGCGGCCGGGCGGCTGATCGCCGCCTATCAACGCCGCCTTGACGCCGAGTTCAGCCGCCGGACAGGAGCGCGTGCATGAAAGCATTCGCCATCGCCCGTGAACAAATCGCGGCGGTCGCCGCGTCGCTGACCGTTGATGAGCTCGGATCGAGATTTGGGCGCCATATCGATACGATGACCGGCGCAAGCTGGACAGCGGACACGCCGCTGTTTGACGGCGGCGCCGATCTCTCGCCGGAAGAGGCGCGCGCCTGTTTGCTTCGGGTCTTCAGGTTCTTCGGTCGCGAAGAGGCGGCCGACACCTCGCAAGGCGCATCCACCATCGGGGACTGGGCCGATGGCGTTGCGGCGTCGATTTGCGTTCGCCTGACGACCTTTTCTTTTTCCGCTGCGCGGGATGACGACCGTGAATTCGCCCATCGGGCGGACACGATCTTTGCGGACGCGGCGTCGGCGGCCAACCTGCTGTATGGGAGGCGGCGCCTCCTGTCGCTAGTGGCGCCGCACAGCCTGATCGGGTTCACGCTTTCCGTGCTTACGCCGAATTTGTTGCAAGCGCCGTCAGTCGATGTGCGCAGCATGGCGCCCGACGAGTTGAAGAATTTCCTCGCATTTGGCGACGCGCTGATCGCAACGCCGAGTCTGTGGCGCTACATGATCGCACAGGGCGTTTTCGCGCCGGATAATGCGATGGCGGTGTTTTTCGGCGAGCCGATGACGGCGGAGCTCGCCTCCGAAATCAGGAAGGCCGGTTTTGGCGCCCAGCGGGAAATCTACGGCTCGACGGAGCATGGGCTGATCGGCTGGCGCGATGTTCCAAGCGACCCGTTCGCCCTTTTTGATCAATGGCGCCGGCAGGAAGCGGGACTTCGCCGGATTTTTCCATCCGGCGATAGTGCGGAGGTGGCGCCGATGGATGAATTGATCTGGGAGGGCGATCGAAGATTCCGGCTCGGCGGGCGGCGCGACGGCGCGGTGCAAATTGGCGGCGTCAACGTCTTTCCGGCGCGCATCGCCCAAAAGATTGCGGAGCATCCTGAAATCAAGTGTTGTGAAATCAATGTTTCAAAACAGCAGACCGGCGCCGACCGGCTGGTGGTGACGATCGAACTGAATTCCGGCGCGCCGCCCTCTGAATCGACGGCGCGTTCGATCGATTCCTGGTGCCGCGCGAAACTCCAGCCTTATGAAAGGCCGCGGCTTTACAGTTACGCTGCTCCAGCGAAAAAATAAAAAAAGGCCCGCAAAGCGGGCCTCATAATTGAGCAAACTCTGCTGGCTTACTCGCTCTTGCCGCCGGAGCTCGACGCTTGCTGGTACTTTTGCGTAACCTGGTTAGACGTGGCGCCGAACGCTTCCGGGCTATCGCCGACCGTCATTGTCTGCTCGCAAGTGCTGGTGCAGTTGAATGTGAAGCGTTGCCCGCCGCGCTGCAGGGTCAGCAAATCAGAATTTGTCGCCCGCACGCGGACGAGAAGGTTTTCCATCTCGTTGCCGTCAGCGTCGAACAGGAAAAGATTGGTGAGGCCCGGCGCTTTTCCGAACAGCAGAACCCGCGTCTTATCGCGAACGGAAACATCGGCGATGCCCGGATTTCCGACGACGATCTGTGCGACTTCCTGCTTGAACGTATAGGGTTTGACCTGATCCATGGTCACCCAGATCTGTTCAGCCGAAGCCGCCGTGGCGAAAAGCGTCGCGGTCAGGGAAATGACGATTAAACGCATGGCTGCTGCCTTCTCTTTGCCGATGCGACAGACCTACGCGCGATGAGTCAAGAAAGCCTTAAATCCCGCGAATCCGGCGCGCGCGGAGAGCGGTATGCGATCGTGAAAATTTTAGCTTTTACCGGGCCTTAAAAGCTTGTGGCGGATGAATGTCGAAGGAGCCCTTCATGCACGCAAATCTTCAACAATCTTTCGACGGCCCGGATGCCGCCGCCTCCGCGATTGCGCAAGCGGCGCCGTTCCGGGATTTGCCTGAACCGGTGGTCTCGTCGCTCGCCGAGGCAAGCAGCGTTCGCACGTATTCCGCTGGCGAGACCGTCTTTGCGATGGGCCAGTTCGACGGTTCCGAATTCATGATTGTTCGGTCCGGGAAGCTGCAGATCGCCCATGCCGACCCAAATTCAGGGTCGATGCTGATAGAACATGTCGGGGCCGGTGAGATTTTCGGTCTCGCCTGGGCGGTCATCGGGGAGGAGATGCGCGCGCCGGCTGGCGTTTCGCTGGCCGCCGAGCAGGATTGTGAAATTGTCGCTGTTGACGCCGCCGCGCTGCGCCTGATCGTTTCGCAACGTCCCTCTTTGACTCGCAATCTCATGCTCTATTTCGCACGCAAGGTTCTTGGGGACGAGCGCGTGTCGGAAGAGAGTTCGCCCGAGCGGCGCGTTTTCGCGGCGCTATCGACTCTGGCGGAACGCGATGCTGTGGCGGCGGAATGGCGAATTGCCCGTATGCCGAAACATCGCGAACTCGCCGACCGGGCGAATGTGGATGAGGCCGACGCCGCCAACGCGGTCGCCAAGCTCATCCAGACCGGCGTCGCGCGCCGGAATTATCCCGGCCTTATTATCGACGACATGGCGCAGCTCAATCGTCTTGCCCGCTAAAGCAACAGAGCGTTAACCATAATTATCCGTAAACGAATAAAATGCCCTATGGCGGCGTTTTTTTCACTGAATTTTAATGTGCTCACAGCATGATCGGAGAAGTCTGAGGAGGCGACGCCCCTTCAGCGGTGCAAGAGTGAGAGTATCAAGCAGGAGTCGACTCATGAAAGTTTTGATCAACAAGTTCCTTAAAGACGAAGACGGCGCGACGGCCATCGAATACGGCCTGATCGCCGCGCTGATCGCGGTCGCCATTATCACCGCGGTTCGCGCGGTCGGCACCGAGCTGTCGAACACGTTCTCGACGGTTGCGAGCAACCTCTAATCGTCTAGTCCGAGATTTCGGGGAAAAAGGAGGCTTCGGCCTCCTTTTTCTTTTTGAGCGCAATTTTAAGCATAACCCAATGTTAAAAGCCTGAGCCTAGCGTTTGCTCCGATCGGAAACCCGGAGCGCGCGACAAGTGATTCCTCTCATCTTTCTTTCCGCCTTTCCCGCTTCGTTGCTTATCGCGGCGATGAACGATCTTTACGAATACAAGATTCCCAACTGGGTTTCGCTGGTCCTCTTCTTTTCATACTTCGCCGCGGGCATCGGACTTGGCGCACCCGCGTCGCAGCTTCTAGAGGGGGCGCTGTTCGGCTGCGCGGCGCTGGTCGTCGGTTTTGGGCTGTTCGCGGGGAAATTTCTCGGCGGCGGCGACGCCAAGCTGCTCGCCGCCTGCGCGCCGTGGATCGGCCTTTCGGCGTTGGGGCCGTTCCTCGTATACACAGCGGTCGCAGGCGGCGGATTCGCGATCGCCCTGATCATCTTTCGCAAAATGCCCGCGCTCCCGGTCTACGCGCAAGCGCCGTGGCTGTTGCGTTTGCACCAGCGACCTAAGGACATTCCGTACGCAGTCGCGATCGCGCTCGGCGGACTCCTTAGCTTTTCACAAACGCCGCTCTTTCAATTGGCGTTTGGCGGTTAATGAAGGCGGTTAACAGAGTTTTGAGGACTTCTCCTTACAAGAATTTACTGAAATTCCAGGGCGTAAAGTGACCCCATCGGGGCGAGGTGGAAGATGAACGTAACGCGAATTGCGGTCCTTGGCGTGGCGCTGGTGGCTGGCGTCGGCGCCTTTTTCATGATGATGAACGGCAACAAAAACGCCCCGTCGCAGATTGCGCAGCCGATCCAGGAAAAGACAGCGCGCGTGCTTGTTGCCGACCGGTCGTTTCAGCGCGGCGAGCGTTTGACCGCCGATGCGGTGAAATGGGTCGATTGGCCCGAAAAAGCTTTGTCCGAAGCATATATCACTGAAGCCTCGGGAGGAGACCCGGCGGAACTTGAGAAGGCTGTCGCCCGCACCGCCATTATCGCAGGCGAGCCGATCATCGAAGCAAAAATCGTTCGCGCCGGAAGTTCAGGGCTGCTGGCGGCGGTTCTTGAACCTGGAATGCGCGCCGTCACCATGCGCATCACGCCGGAGACGGGCGTCAGCGGGTTCGTCCTGCCTGGAGATCGCGTCGACGTCTATTATTCCGAATCGAATGACGCCAACCGGACCACGACGGAAATCATTTTCGAGGACGTTCGCGTTCTCGCGATCAACACCGTTTACACTGAAAACCCGGAAGCGCCGGTGATCGAAGGCGCCAACGCGACTGTCGAATTGTCGCCGGAGGACGCCGAGTATTTCATCAACACCCGCGCGTCGCGCGGCCAGATGAGCTTCGCGCTTCGCAGCGTTTTCGCCAATGACGACGGCGAGGCCAAGGAGCGGCGCGACCAAGGCATCAAGGTGATCCGCTATGGCCGTTCGTAACCAGATCGCTAAGGGGATATCAATGCGTAGCAAACCTGTTCTGACGCTTTCCGCAACGGTGCGAGTCGCCGGCGTCGCTCTGGCGGCGCTTGCGACGGGCGCAATTTCGCCCGCTTACGCCCAAAAGAGCCGAGCGGAAGCCACGATCGATTTCGGCGGCGCCGGCGCCGTCTCAAAATCAATCGTCCTTCCCCTCGACAAGGCCGCGATCGTCGAATTGCCTCAGGCCGCCGCCGACGTGCTGGTTTCGCAGCCGTCAGTCGTCGATGCGGTGATCCGCTCGCCGCAGCGGGTCTATCTCCTCGGTCAGAAAGTCGGTCAGACCAACGCTTTCTTCTTTGACGCCAACGGTCGCCAGATCCTCAATCTTGAAATTCGCGTCGAGCGCGATCTTGATGCGCTTACCGATCTGATCAATCGCTTGATGCCGGATGCGCGCATCACGGCGGAGGCGGTCAACGACAACGTTATCCTGCGCGGCTCCGTTCCGTCTGGCGTGCAGGCGACCGACGCGGTCGATATCGCCGGCCGGTTTGTCGGCGATGCGAAAAAAGTCATCAGCATGCTGTCGATCCGCGATCGTGAGCAGGTGATGCTCAAGGTCCGCGTCGTCGAAATGCAGCGTTCGATGATCAAGCAGCTCGGCATTGATCCGTCCGGATTCACATCCATCTCAAACAACAGCTTTGAAGCGGCCGCTTCAACTATTGCGTCCGGCGCCACTGCCGGCCTCACAGGTTCGATCCAAAGGTTCTTCGGCGGCGGACAGTCGGGATTTAACGTGTCCTTCCAGGCGCTGGAGCGCACCGGTCTCGTGAAAACGCTCGCCGAGCCGACCTTGACGGCGGTCTCCGGCGAAACCGCGAGCTTCCTCGCCGGCGGTGAGTTCCCGATTCCGGTCGGGCAGCGCGAAGGCGTCATTTCCCTCGAATTCAAGGAGTTCGGCGTCGGTCTCGGTTTCACGCCGCTTGTCCTCGACAAGGGCCGCATCAATATCAAGGTTTCGACAGAAGTAAGCGAGATTTCATCGCTGAACAACTTCTCGCTAGGCGGCTCGACGCAGACGATTCCAGGCGAGCCGGATCAGCTGGAGATCATCCGCGATGCAAACGGCAACCCGATCGGCGTCTTCAATGCGTCGCAAGCAGCCGGCACCAGCAGCGAGCCGACTGTCTTCTCGACGACCGGCCTAACCATTCCATCGTTGACTGTTCGCCGCGCCAAAACGACGGTCGAACTTCCCTCCGGCGGAAGCCTCGTGATGGCGGGACTTCTTCAGGAGAACATGCGCCAGACAATCCAGGGCGTTCCCTACCTCAAGGATGTGGCGGTTCTCGGCCAGCTGTTCCGCAGCCGCGACTATGAAAATTCGGAAACCGAGCTTGTCATTATCGTCACGCCGTATCTCGTCGATCCGACGCACGAGTCGAAACTTTCCGACCCGGCCAAGGGCTTTGTGTCGGCGAGCGACATGCAGACCATATTGATGGGCAATCTTGCCGCAACTTACGGCCTTTCGGGTGCGGGCGTTGAAGAAAAAACGCTGCAGGGACCGATGGGCTTTATCCTCGATTGATGGAGATGCGACCGATGACGAACATGTTGAAAAA
>MEMM01000028.1:6885-20352 GCA_001767925.1 Alphaproteobacteria bacterium RIFCSPHIGHO2_12_FULL_63_12 | reverse complement strand
CGCCGGTGTCGCCGCATCAAGTATCGGCTGTGCGGCCCAGTTCAACGGACAAGAGCAGGCGCTGACCGTCGCCGAGCAACATCCGATTTCAGTCGACAGCCAGACGGTGACCATGACCATGAAGGCGCCCGACCGTGAAATGTCGTCGCTCGACCGGTCGCGGCTTCGCGCTTTCGCCGAATCTTACTTGGTCAATGGACATGGCGCGCTGACGGTGACGACGCCGTCAGAAGGCGACGGGACCGGACTGCGCGACGCCCTGAACGGCTTTGGAGTGCCGCTGTCGTCGATCGTTGACGCCGACTATCGCGGCGGCGGAACGTCGAACGACGTCATCCTCTCCTATACGCGTTATGTGGCGACGCCGAGCGCGTGCGGCCTCTGGGAGGGCATGCGCGAGCGCGACTACCGCAATATAAACTCGCCGAACTTCGGATGCGCCACACAGAATAATCTCGCGGCGATGATTGGCGACCCGCATGATCTCATCGCGCCGGCCGGCATGACGGATCCAGATTCGGCGACGCGCATTCGGGGCGTCCAAATGTTCCGCAAGGGCGAGGACACGTCCAGCGAATCCAGCGACGAAATCGATAGTCAAATAGCGAACTAGATGATGAAAATTCGGGGTCAGGTTGCGCCTGGAGGGAGTTTGAAATGAAAAAAGCTTCTAGCGCGGCATTCGATGTCGCCCACGATGAAGAGGGCGCGGCGAACGCTGCGGCAAGCCTCGGACCGGATGGCGGACCATTGATGTCGGCAAAAGTCCGTTACGTCAAAGCCGATGCGCCAGTCGTTGATGAAGACGAAGCCTGGCTTGAGGACGAGTTGTCGGACGAAGAACTCGCCGCGCTGGGCGAGGAAGATTTCGACGAAGCTGATCTGCTCGCCGATGAACTCGGCGTCTCCGACACCGATGATTTCACCTTCGATCCGGAGCCGCCAGCGGCTGCCAGAATGGCGGCCGCCAGACCCGCGACTGCGAAAGAGACGCCGAAGTCGGCGCCGAAGGCCTCGCGCGCCGCGCCAATCGCTGCGAGCCAGGCGCTCGTCGTTCCAGACGATCCGTCATTCGACGTCGCTGAATTCAACGAAAGCGATGATGATCATCGCCCGGTTCCGCGCATCTCCATTCACGCCTTCTGTGAAACGCCGGACACGACGGCTCTCCTCGAGCGGGCGGCGGTCGATCGGCGCCTCGCGAAAACGCACCTCACCGTGCATATGGGCGGCATGGCGAAAGCGGTGGATCACTTCCAGACCGCGGCGACGCCCAACCTGATCATCGTTGAAACGCTTGATGGCGGCTCCGAATTGTTCGCTTTGCTCGGCGAGCTGGCGGAAGTCTGCGATCCGTCGACCAAGGTCATTGTCCTCGGCCGCGCCAACGACATCGGCCTCTACCGCGAGCTGATGCGGCAGGGGATCAGCGATTACATCGTGCGTCCGCGCTCGCCGCTGCAGATCATCAAATCGATTGCAACACTTTATATTGATCCGTCAGCGCCTCCGATCGGCCGCACCATCGCCTTTGTCGGCGCGCGGGGCGGGGCCGGCTCCTCGACGCTCGCCCATAACGTCGCCTGGTGCGCGGCGGAAGAAATGCAGAGCGACACCGTCATCCTCGACCTCGATCTGCCGTTCGGCACCGCCAGTCTCGACTTCGAACAGGATCCGACGTCGGGACTGATCGAGGCGCTCGGCTCGCCTGAACGCCTGGATGACGTGCTCCTCGACCGGTTGCTTCAAAAGCACACCGACCGGCTCAGTCTTTTCACCGCGCCGAATCTTCTCGATCGCGATTATGACATCGACGACCAGGCGTTCGAGACGGTAATCGATGTGGTGCGCGGCGCGGCGCCGACGATCATCGTCGACGTCCCGCATATCTGGACCGGCTGGTCGAAGCGGCTGTTGCAGACCGCCGATCAGATCATCATTACAGCGACGGCGGATCTTGCGGCGTTCCGCAACACCAAGAACCTCGTCGACATCATTTCCGGCTCGCGCCCGAATGACGCGCCGCCGCTGCTGGTCATCAACCAGTTCGACCCGAAAATCTCTTCGGTGCAGCCGGCGCAGTACGCCGAGCATGTCGGCCTGAAGCCATCCGTTATTTTCAATTGGGAGCCGCAACTGTTCCACACCGCGGCGACCAACGCATCGCCGATCATCGAAGTCGGCGCCAAGACCAAGACGGCGCAAAGCCTGCGCGAACTGACATCGCTCGTTCTTGGCAAGACCCAGACGGTCGCCAAGAAGAGCCGTTTCAATATCGCCGGACTGCTGAAGAAGAAGTGATATGACCAAATTCGGACGCAGAACAGCTGAGGCCGAACACTCGCCGGCGCCGAGCGTCGCGGCGAAGCCGAAGCCCGCCGGGCCAAAGCCCGCGCCCGCGGCGGCGCCCGCCGCGCATGCGAAAAAGCCGGCGGCCAACGCCGCGCCGCCGCGCGTCAACGCCGTCGCAAAAGCCCAGCCGATTGAAATCGGCGGGCGCACGGATGAATATTTCCAGACAAAGACGACGATTTTCAACGCGCTGATCGACACGATCGACCTGTCGCAGCTTGCGCAGCTCGACACCGAATCGGCGGCCGAAGAAATTCGCGACATCGTCAACGAGATCATCTCGATCAAGAACGTCCAGATGTCGATTGTGGAGCAGGAAGCCCTGCTCCAGGACATTTGCAACGACGTTCTCGGCTATGGACCGCTCGAGCCGCTGCTGGCGCGCGATGATATCGCCGACATCATGGTCAACGGCGCAAACCGGGTCTTTATCGAGGTTGGCGGCAAGATCCAGCTGACCAATGTGCGGTTCCGCGACAATGCGCAGCTGATGAATATCTGTCAGCGGATCGTCAGCCAGGTAGGCCGCCGCGTCGACGAAGCCTCGCCGATCTGCGACGCGCGTCTGCCGGACGGTTCGCGCGTCAACGTCATCGCGCCGCCGCTGTCGATCGACGGCGCCGCGCTCACCATCCGGAAATTCAAGAAGGACAAGCTCCGCATTCAGGATCTTGTCAATTTCGGCTCGATTTCGCCCGAAGGCGCGAAAGTGCTCGAAGTCGTCGGCGCCTGCCGGATCAATACGCTGATCTCGGGCGGCACCGGTTCGGGAAAAACCACGCTCTTGAACTGCATGACCGGCTTCATCGAACTTGATGAACGCGTCATCACCTGCGAGGACGCTGCGGAACTTCAGCTGCAGCAGCCGCACGTCGTTCGCCTTGAAACGCGCCCGCCAAACCTTGAAGGCCAGGGTGAGGTGACGATGCGCGACCTCGTCAAGAACTGTCTCAGGATGCGTCCTGAACGCATCATCGTCGGCGAGGTGCGCGGACCTGAAGCGTTCGACCTATTGCAGGCGATGAACACCGGCCACGACGGTTCGATGGGCACGCTTCACGCGAACTCGCCGCGCGAAGCCCTGCAGCGTATCGAATCGATGATCACCATGGGCGGCTACAACCTGCCGTCGAAGACCATTCGGGAAATGATCGTCGGATCGATCGACATCATCATCCAGGCCGCGCGTCTTCGCGACGGCTCGCGCCGCATCACGCACGTCACCGAAGTGCTCGGCACCGAGGGAGATACGATCATCACGCAGGACCTCTTCGTTTATGAGGTGACCGGCGAAGATGAAAACGGAAAACTCGCCGGCCGTCACCGGTCGACCGGCATCGCGCGTCCGGCGTTTTGGGATCGCGCCAAATATTACGGCATGGAAGAAGCGCTCGCGGAAGCTCTGGACGCGGCGGCTGAGTAAGGGACGCAATGGACCAGCAGCTGCTTATATCGATCGTGCTCGGGTTCGTCGGCTTCGGCGCGCTCGCCTTTGTCGTGCTTGCGCCGACGCAGAGCGACAAGGCGAAAAAGCGGCTTGCCGGGCTTGAGACGAAAAAGAACGCGCGGCGCGCCAGCGCGGCGGCGGCGAACGACAAGGAAAACAAGGACCGCCGTCGCAAAGTGTCGGAGGCGCTCTCAAAGATCGAGGGCAAAAGCCAGGCGGCGAAGAAAGCAAAAAAGCGCGTCTCGCTCCAGCAAAAGCTCGAGCAGGCCGGCCTTGCCTTCGGTCCGCGCGAATTTTACATCGGGTCGGCGGTCGCCGCCATGGCGCTCGGCTTCATCGGTTTGATTTCCGGTCAGAAGCTGGCGGTGACGGCGGGATTGTTTTTCGTCGGCGGACTCGGCCTGCCGCACTGGTATGTCGGCTTCCAGATTTCGAATCGCCAAAAGAAATTCACGAACGAATTCTCAAACGCGATCGACGTCATCGTGCGAGGCGTCAAATCCGGCCTTCCGGTCAATGAATGCCTCAAGATCATCGCCGCGGAAGCGCCCAAGCCCGTGAATGAGGAATTCGAACAGCTGGTCGAAGGCTTCCGCATCGGCCTTTCCCTCGAACAGGGCATGACCCGCATGTATGAGCGCATGCCCCTGCAGGAAGTCTCCTTTTTCGGCATCGTGTTGCTTATCCAGCAAAAGACCGGGGGCAATCTCGCCGAGGCGCTGACCAATCTCGCCGGCGTTCTGCGCGGCCGCAAGCTGATGGAAGGCAAGATCCGGGCGCTGTCTTCGGAAGCCAAGGCGTCGGCGATGATCATCGGCGCCCTGCCGTTCCTCGTCATGGGCGCGGTGAAAGTTTCGTCGCCCTCCTATCTCGACCCATTGTTCACAACGCCGACCGGAAACTTCATCCTTCTCGGCGCCGGATGCTGGATGGCCATGGGCATTTACGTCATGAAGTCGATGATGAAGATCAAGGTCTAGGCCGGGTCCATGGAAACATTCATCACCACCGTCACCGATCGGCAATTCCAGATTTCGTTGCTGGTCGCGCTCGCCGCGATCGGCACCGTCTACACGCTGATCGAGCCCTTTCTCGTGAAGGACAGGATGGCCGAGCGGATGAAGTCCGTGGCCGAACATCGCGAGCGGCTGCGCGCGGCGCAGCGCGAGTCGTTCAACCGCAACCGCAAGGGCGGAACGCTGCGCGCGGCTTCGGCGCAGGGCTTTTTGAAGGAACTTGTCGAAAAACTGAAGTTGCTCGAGGCGTTCGATGCGAACGAAGCGCGCAAGCAGTTGGTGATGGCCGGCTATCGCGGCCAGCGTCCCGTGTTCATTTTCATGGCGGCGCGCATCGGCATGCCGTTTGTCGCGGCGTTCGCCTGCTGGTTCTACGTCTATATCCTGAAGGGCGTCGAACTTGACAGCTTCACCAAGCTGATGGCGGTCATTGGCGCGTTTTTCGCCGGCTTTTACATTCCGAACCTTCATATCAAAAACGCCGTAGGCAAGCGTCAGCAGAAAGTTCAGCTCGCCTGGCCGGACGCGCTGGATCTGTTGCTGATCTGCGTTGAAGCCGGCATGTCGATCGAAGTCGCGCTGCAGAAGGTCAGCCAGGAAGTCGCCGGCACCTCGCCGGAACTCGCTGAAGAACTCGGCCTGACGGTCGCGGAGCTCTCCTATCTTCAGGAAAGAAGGGCGGCCTACCAAAACCTCGCCGAGCGAACCGGCCTTGACGGCGTCAAGGGCGTGACGACCGCGCTCATTCAGTCGGAAAAATACGGCACGCCGCTCGGTCAGAGCTTGCGGATCATGGCGCAAGAAAACCGCGAACACCGCATGCAGGAAGCCGAGCGCAAGGCCGCCGCGCTGCCGCCGAAACTGACAGTGCCGATGATCGGCTTCTTCCTGCCGGTCCTCTTCGCCGTCATTCTTGGGCCGGCGATCATGTCGATCATGGGCGTCAAGTAGAGTCGCCGGTTACGGCCGCCCGCGCGCATGGCGCGGAAGGCCGTCGCTGGTGTCGAACCACGCGATCCTGCTCTCGCAATAGATGTGAAATTCCGGCGGAACCAGCGCCGGATCGTCCAGCGTCGCCGTATTGACGGAGAGCGTCGCAGCCGCGTCATCTTCCCGAAAAACCAGATAGGTTCCGCAGGCGCTACAAAACTCCCGGGCGGCGCGCGGCGAAGCGCGGTATGTCGCCGGCGCGCCTTGAAGGTACCGAAATCGCGAAGGGGAGACCGCAAACCACGCCACAACCGGCGCGCCGCTCTGGCGTTGACAGGTGCGGCAATGGCAATAGCCGGATTCAGGGACCGCGCCCGCGGCGACCAGGAAGCGAACGGCGCCGCAGAGACACCCGCCGGCCGCGTCTTCTCCAAGTGAAATCGGTTTGCCGCTCATGCGACGCCGTCCTCCGCGGGCGATCTTACGCCCGGCGCCGCGGCAAGGCTACTCGCCTTTTTCCTCCGCGATCTGCTCGATCGCGACGTAGAGCGGCAACTTGCCTGCCGCGACAAGGTCGCGGCTTTCGGGATTGCGGCCAAGCCGCTGGCGATACACCCAGAAATTCGTCAGCACACGCTCGACAAAATCCCGGCTTTCGGGATTGGGGATGCTTTCGATGAAAAGGAGGGGGTCCTCCAGCGCCAATTCGCGCTTCCAGCGGCGCAGGTTTCCCGGCCCGCCATTATAAGCGAGCGCCATGTCGAAAAGATCGCCGTCGGCTGTCGTCGAGATCAGATGGTTTACATAGTCCTGGCCGATGGCGAGATTGACCGCCGGGTCGTAGAGCTTGTCCTTGCCCTTGCCGCGCTGAAGCGTGCGGTCGCCGGCGATATAGCTCGCGGTGCGGGGCATCAGCTGCATCAGGCCGCGCGCGCCGACCCTGCTGGTCGCCTCGACCTTGAATTTCGATTCCTGGCGCATCAGCGCGTAGATCAGCGCGGGGTCGGCGGTGAATCCGTTTTCGGGTTCATAAGAGGGGATCGGAAAAAGGCCCGCTTCGAAGGTGCGACCGTCATGATAAAGCGCCAGATCGAGCTGCGCGGCGGGAAGATTGTAAGCGGCTTCAACCGCGAGAAGATCAGGCGCGAGCGCGGCGTCGATCCGGCCGTTGATCCAGCGAAACTCCAGATCGCCCTCGATGTCCTTGCCGATTTCGAGGAGGGCGATCGCGCGCCGGACCGCCGGTTCTTTTTCCGTGAGTCGGGCTAAGCCCTCCTGCGTCAATGGCGGCGCCGACCAGTTGTAATCATAATCACGACCGAGCTGGGCAAGCGCCAGCTGGCCGTAAAAGGTGAACGGATATTTCGCGGCGATTTCAAGCAGCGGCGTCACCGCCGCGACATGCCCGTCCGCCAGCGCCGTTCGCGCGGCCCAAAAACCCGCCGCCGACCGCAGGGCGGCTTCTTGCTCCGGCGCATTCGCCATCGCCGAAAAGCGTTCATGCGCCTTCTCCAGTTCGCCGTTGCGGAAATGAATAAGCCCCGAAATCCAGTAGGCCAGCACCGCGCTGTCGCCATTGCGATCCGAAACCGCATCCGCGATTTCCTGCGCGCGCGCCTGATACCCCTGATAATAAAGACTCGCCGCGATCCATGACCGCATGCGGTCGAATTGGCGTTCAGTGATCGCGCCGCGCGCGAGGTGGCGCTCGATCTCTTTGAGCGCTTCGCTCGCCTGTTCGTTCTTGGCGAGATGCCGGACGCGGCCTTCAATCTGCGTCAGCAGCGGGCGGCTGGTGTTCGCATAGTCGCGTTCAAGGTCCGGATGCAGCGGCGAGGAGGGCTCGCTTCGCCATTTGCGCGGCAGCGGGGCGAGCGGTGGCGTCGCACCGCGCGGCTGTTTTTTGCGGGCGAGCGCATAGATTTTGTCGGCATCGGGATGGTCCGCGTAATAGGCCATCCATTCTTTCAGTTCGTCAAAGGTCGACCGGTAGGCTGTCGGATGGAGATAGCGCTCCATCTTCACATATCCCATCAGCGACGGGTCGGCGATTGCCGCGATTTTCGCATCGGCCTCGCGCCAGCGCGCGTCTTCCTGAAGGTCGAAAACTTCGGCGTAGAGCGCGCGATCCTGCGGGCTGAGAACCTGCGGAAGGAACGCTTCTTCTGTCGCCTCGGCTGAGGAGAAAACGGCCGCCGCGCAGACCAAAAAGGCGAATAGGCGCACGAAGCGGTTCCCTTGCTGACGCGGATGGCGAAGCGGAAAAATCGTAGACGGGACGGCGTTAAGCATCTCTTAACCTGGCGGCAAGCGTTTGCAGGTCCGCCCAGGCGAGGCGTTTTTGCGCCGGCTGCCGCAGCAAGAAGGCGGGATGGAACAGCGGAAGCGCCTGAAAGCGCGCGCCCGACGACAAGGAAATCTCGCGCCACGAGCCGCGCGCGCGCATGATCCCGGTCGCGCCGGTTAGCGCCTGCGTCGGCACGCCGCCCGCCAGCATGATCGCTTTCGGGGCGGTCAGTTCGATCAGCCGCTCAACGAACGGCCGGCAGATGGCGATTTCCGCCTGCGTCGGCGCCCGGTTTCCCGGGGGGCGCCAGTAAACGACATTCGAAATCAGCGTGTCGGCGGCGCGCGAGCGGCCGATCGCCGCCAGCATTTTGTCGAGCAGCTGGCCGGCTCGGCCGACGAACGGCTTGCCGGCGGCGTCTTCATCGCGTCCGGGCGCCTCGCCGATGACCAGCAGGGCCGATCCCGGAACCCCGTCGGCAAAACAAGTATTGCGCGCGCCCGCCTTCAACGGGCAGCCGGTGAAAGCGGTGACCGCGGCGGCGAGTTCTTCATAAGTGGAGCAGGCGGCGGCAGCCCCCGCCGCGAGCATCGCCGCTTCGTCGGCGCTGGGCGTGCTGGCGGGCAAAATGACGGAGACCGGCGCGGCGGCGGCTCGCGCCGGCGGGGCGGGGGCGGCCAGCGTTCTAACTTCGAAATGATCGACAGGAAATGCGGCGACCGCTTCATTGACGCCGGCGTCCACATACCATCGAAGCAGCGCGCGCGCGGCGAGAATTTTGTCGGTTCCCTGCATCGCCCATAGGCAACACAAGCGCGCGCAAAGGTCAAACGCTGACCGCGAAAAGACATTGGGCGGCGAAATAAAGGGGAAGTCCCCACAACCGGTTGATGAATCCAGCGCCGCCGAAACGGTCGCGCGCGACCGACACATCGGACAGCGCGAACCCCGCCGCCGCGATCGCGAGGGCGGCGCTGTCGGCCGATCGCGCCGCCGACCAGTGGGCGACGCCGCCGGCGACCATCACGCTGATCACCAGCGCGTAAAGGGCGACCGGAACGGCCATCGCGCCAAGTCCTTTGCGAAGCCAGATCAAGAGCCCGGCGGAAAGCGCACCGGTGAGCGCAAAAGCGGTGACGGCGGCGGGCGACCAGGAGACCCCGCCGATCAGGAAGGCGCTGAAATAGGCGGCGTGGCCGGCGGCGAAGGCGCCCATCCCGGCGAGAAAGGCGGCCTGCGATCGGGGAATCAGGAGGATGTCACCGAGGGCGCAAAAGACAAGGCCGGCAAGGACGGCCGCGCCGGCAGCCGTGTCAGCCGCGCCAGCCGCTATCCCGGCAAGAATAAAGGCCAGCGACGCCGCGGGTTTGAAAACCCATTTCAAGGCGGTTCGGTCTGCGCGTTCCGCGTAAAGGAGACCGGCGACGGCGAGCGCGCACAGGACCAGAAATATCGTCACAGACATCAGGAGACCCCTCGCGTCCGGCCAACTGCCGCAAACAGCCCGCGCAACATGGCATTCGTCGCCGATATTTGCCAAAAGCAAAACTCCGCACCCGCCTGACGGCCCGGCAATCCAAGAGGAAGACGAATGGCTGACGACGCCCCGGAACGCGAAAGCATGGAATTCGACGTAGTGGTCATCGGCGCCGGCCCGGCGGGGCTTGCATCGGCGATCCGGCTGAAACAGCGCGCGGCGGCGGCAGGGGCCGAACTTTCGGTCGTCGTCGTTGAAAAGGGATCGGAAGTCGGGGCCCACATCCTCTCCGGCGCCGTGCTCGACCCGTCAGGGCTCGACGCGCTTTTTCCGGACTGGCGCGAGCGCGGCGCGCCGGCGACGGTCGCCGTCACCTCGGAGGCGTTCAAATTGATGGGCCCTTCGGGCTCGATCGACCTGCCGGTTTTCGCGATGCCGCCGATGGTGAAAAACCACGGCAATTACATCGTCTCGATGGGCAATATCTGTCGCTGGCTCGCCGGCGAGGCCGAAGCGATGGGGGTTGAAATATATCCCGGCATGGCGGCGTCGAAACTGCTCTGGCGGGAAGACGGGTCGGTTCGCGGCGTCGTCGTCGGCGAGGTCGGGATCGGCCGGGACGGTCGGCCGACCGACCATTACGAGCCGGGCATGGAGCTGTGCGGAAAATATGTGCTCATCGCCGAAGGCGTCCGCGGCTCGCTCGCCAAGCAGCTGATCGAACGTTTCGCCCTCGCCGACGGCAGGGAGCCGCAAAAATTCGGCATCGGCCTCAAGGAGCTCTGGGAGATCCGCCCGGAAAAATCGCGGCCCGGTCACGTACAGCACTCGTTCGGCTGGCCGCTTAGCAACGACGTCGGCGGCGGATCGTTTCTCTATCACTATGACGACAACACGATCGCGCTCGGGTTTGTCGTCCACCTCAATTACAAGAATCCCTATCTCTATCCGTATGCGGAGTTTCAGAAATTCAAGTCGCATCCGGAAATCTCCGCCCTGCTGGAAGGCGGCAAGCGCATCGCCTATGGTGCGCGCGCGATCACCGAGGGCGGATATCAGTCGGTGCCAAAGCTCGCCTTTCCGGGCGGCGCGCTGATTGGCTGCTCGGCCGGATTCGTCAATGTCCCGCGCATAAAGGGCAATCACAATGCGATGCTGACCGGCATGATGGCGGCGGATGCGGCCTTTGAAGCGATCGCCGCCGGGCGGGCCGGCGATGTGCTGGAAGCCTATGAAGCGGCCTATGACGCTTCGCCGGTGAAGCGCGATCTGAAAAAGGCGCGCAACGCCAAGCCGCTATGGACGAAATTCGGAACGCTGTTCGGCGGCATTTTGTTGGCCGGGATCGATTTGTGGACCAATACGATATTTCCCGGGTTTTCAATTTTCGGGACGCTTAAACACGGCAAGACCGATGCGGCCGCGACCGAGCCCGCGAGCAAGCACAAGCGCATCGACTATCCGCGCCCCGACGGCGTTCTCGCCTTCGACCGGCTTACCAACGTTTCATTTTCCGGCGTCAATCATGAGGAAAACCAACCCGTCCATCTGAAGCTTAAGGACCCGTCAATCCCGATCGACGTAAATCTCCCGCAATACGCCGAACCAGCCCAGCGCTATTGTCCGGCCGGCGTCTATGAAGTTCTGACCGAGGAGGGCGGCGCCAATCCGAAGTTTCAGATAAACGCGCAAAATTGCGTCCATTGCAAAACCTGCGACATTAAGGATCCCTCGCAGAATATCGTATGGACCACGCCGGAAGGCGGCGGCGGCCCCAATTATCCGAACATGTAGAGTTTCGCGAGGAGCAACGAATTGAACAAAGCTGTCTGGATTGTCGCCGTCGCGACGCTGTCTCTTGCATCCTGCGCGACGCCGGCCCCGTATGACACTGCGGCCGGCGATTATTTGTCGGGACGACTCGCCGCCGGACTGAACGACGTCGAAGCGGCGGCGGACCATTATTCAGCCGCCGCGAGGGAAAATCCCTCGGACATCGATGTCGTTCGAAATGCGTTCCTCTACAATCTCACGGCGGGCCGGATTGAAGCGGCGGCCCCGTTCGCGCGCGCGATTGAAACGGCGGATGACGGCGACGGGCTCGCAACCTTCGCGCTGGCGGCGATCAAACTGAAACATGGCGACCTCGAGGGCGCGCGCACCGATCTGAAATCCGTCGACGGCGAATCATTCACCAAGTCGATTGCGTTTCTCTCGGCTGGCTGGGTCGAAGCTGAAATCGCCGGCCCTGACGCCGGCATTGCCGCGTTTTCGCTCGGCAAGGAGGTCTTCACCGGATTCAATCCGACTTTCGTTGCGATGCTGGAGGAGGAAAAAGGCGATTTCGACGCGGCCCGCGCGGCGCATCTGATTTCGGTCGCGTCTTTCGGCGGTCCGATCGGGCGCGAAGCTTACGGCGCGTTTCTGGAACGTCATGGCGCGCCGGACGAGGCGCGCGACTTCTATCAGCGCCTCGACAAGGAGGGCGGCGTCTCGCGGCGCCTCGCGCAGGCCGCGCTCGCGCGCATCGACCGCGGGGTCTCCTCGAAAAAATACCTGAACGTTTCCGCGCGCGAAGGCGCGGCGCTCGCGCTTTATCTGTTCGCAGGCAATGTGCTGCAGCAATCCGCCGAAGAATTGCAGCGCGCGACGGATGCCGGCTTCAAGGTCTCCGAGCGTCCGTTCAACCTGCCGCTCGCGCTCGTGCAGTTTTCGATCTATCTCGACCCCAACCTTTCGGACGCGCAGCGGCTCGCCGGATCGATCCACAATATCTACGGCAATTACGCCGCCGCGCGCGCCGCATTCGCGAAAATCGACCCGTCATCGCCGCAATTCGAACTGGCGCAGATCGAGATCGCGAATAGCCTCGCTGCGGAGGGACGCGTCGATGAGGCGATCGCGACGCTGAAATCGGCGATCCGGCGCGACAAGGGCGCCAGTGAAGCGCAACTGACGATCGCCGGTTATTACGCGAGCGAAGACAAGCACGAAGAAGCGGTCGCCGCCGCGACGCGCGCCATCAACGGCCTTCGCGCGCCGCCGCCGGAAGACGCGTGGCGCTATTTCATCACCCGGGCGGCCTCGCTGATCGAGCTTGACCGCTTTCCTCAAGCCGAGGCCGATTTGAAACGCGCCGTCGAAATTGCGCCGGAAGAACCGGTTGCGCTCAATTACCTCGGCTATAGCTGGGTCGAGCGCGGGATCAATCTCGATGAAGCCTTCAAGATGATTGAGAAGGCGGTGTCGCTCAGCCCGAAATCGGGAGCGATTATCGACAGCCTAGGTTGGGCGCATTATCAGCGCGGGGCGTACGCCGAAGCGCTGCCGCAACTCGAAAAGGCCGCCGCGCTCGAACCGGGCGATCCGACCGTGACCGAGCATCTCGGCGACGTCTATTGGCGCCTTGGCCGCAAGGTTGAAGCGCGTTTTCAGTGGACGCGCGCGCTTGAATTGGAACCTGGGGACCGCGCCCGCGCGGCGCTTGAGAATAAGTTGAAATCCGGCCTCGATCCGGAACCTGCGGCGACCCCTCGGCAATGATCACGGAAACCGCGCCGGCGAAGATCAATTTATATCTTCATGTCGGCGCCTTGCGCCGCGATCGGCTGCACGATCTCGAAAGCGTTTTCGTATTCGTCGATGGCGGCGATACGGTGACGGCGCGGCCAGCCGCCGCGCTGACGCTTGACGTGAAGGGACCGTTCGCTGGCGCGCTGGCCCGCGAGCCCGCGGCGAACAATCTGGTGATGCGGGCGGCCAGAAGGCTGAAAGAGGAATTCGGCGTCAGCGGCGGCGCGCATCTCGTGCTCGACAAAAGGCTGCCGATCGCGTCCGGGGTCGGCGGAGGATCGGCGGACGCCGCCGCCGCGCTGCGGGCGCTGGTCAGGCTGTGGGGTCTGCGCGTTTCATCCGCGCATTTGCGCCGGCTCGCCTTTTCCCTCGGCGCCGATGTTCC
>MEMM01000028.1:5791-6876 GCA_001767925.1 Alphaproteobacteria bacterium RIFCSPHIGHO2_12_FULL_63_12 | reverse complement strand
GCCGGTTCGCGTCGCCGGCGCCGGCGAGATTTTGTCGGCCGGGCCGAAATTGCCGCCGCTCTGGGCCTGTCTTGTCAATCCGCGGGTGCCGATGCCGACAGGTCCGGTTTTTCGCGATTTCGACGCCGCTTACCCGCGCCCGCAGGCGCCGGCGCCTGCGGCGCCTGACGGCCAAGGATACCGGGCGGTCACGGCGCTCCTTGAAAACACCCGCAATGACCTCGAGGCGATTGCCATTCGCCGGCAATCTGTGATCCAAACCGTCATCGGACGTCTTGGCCGCCGGCCGGGCGCGCTTGGCGCGCGCATGTCGGGCAGCGGGGCGACGGCGTTCGGCCTGTTCACCTCCGCCGCTGCGGCGGCGCGGGCCGGGCGGGAAATGGCGGGGAGAGGCTGGTGGTCGATGAGCGCGCCCCTGTGCGCGGGTGATCGGTCGCAGTCAGAGTGGTGTTCGAGATGACGATGGCGGCGGCGATTTTGATTGCATCTGCGGCGTTGGTCGCGGCGATCTTTTCCTATGGCGCCGCAAGGCTCGCGGTCAGCCGAAATCTCTTTCCGGACCGCCCGAACGGGCGATCGAGCCACAAGGCCTCGACACCGCGCGCCGGCGGCGTGGCGATCTTCAGCGGATTTGCGATCGCCATGATGTTGATGATCGCGCTGCTGTCCGCGACCGGCGAGGGGTCGCGGTACGCCGCGGCGCTGGCGCTTGGGTTCGGCGCTTTCGCGGTCGGCGCCGTCGACGATCTGCGCTCGCTCGGCGCGCGGCTGAAGCTGTGTTTTCAAATTTTGCTGGCGCTTGGGTTCATCGCCATGTTCGGCCCGGTGACGTCAATACCGGCGCCCATTATTGGCGAGCTTGACCTTGGCCCGGCGGCCATCCCGCTGACCATGTTGTGGATCGTCGGCTTCATGAACGCGTTCAACTTCATGGACGGGATCAACGGCATCGCCGGCGCGTGCGCCTTGTTCGTCCTGTCGGCGCTCGCGTTCGTCGGCGCGGCGGGTGAAGGGGTATGGTCCGCGCCCGCCATATTCCTTGCAGCGGCGCTGCTTGGATATCTCCCGCTCAACTTCATCAGCGG
>MEMM01000028.1:4888-5784 GCA_001767925.1 Alphaproteobacteria bacterium RIFCSPHIGHO2_12_FULL_63_12 | reverse complement strand
TTCATGGGCGATTGCGGCAGCCAGTTCGTCGGCTTCATGATCGCGGCGCTCGCCATTCTCGCCGGCGGTGACGGCGTCGCGGCGCCGGTGTCGCGGATGTTCACGCCGATCGCGTTTTTGCCCTTTATTGTCGATGTCGCGTTCACGCTCGCCCATCGTCTTCGGCGCGGCCGCAATATTCTCGAGGCGCATAACGAGCATATCTATCAATTGCTCGTGCGGATGGGCCGCACGCATCAGGCGGTGGCGACGCTGTATTTGACGGCGGTGGTGTTTTCGACCGCCGTCGCGATCTTCATCAACGGGCGCGCGGCGGACGTTCAATACGCCGCGGCCGTTGCGCTGATCTTGTTGCTGACCCTGCTTGCGACGATGGCGTTTCGTCGCGCCCGCGCGGCGGGATTGCTGACGCTAAAAGCCGCAACGCCTGCGGCCGGCGAGGCGTCCGCGCCGTTCGCCGCCGCCGCCGAATAGGCGCGCCGGGCGCAAAAGTGGAAACCGGTTTTGCGCAAAATGGCGCGCTGAAATAATAGCTTGATCATCGGTCGCGATTCAGAAATCGCGCCCGATGATCTAGGCGCGGCGAAAGCCGGCAACAGCTCTCAGGAAATGCGCGACGCCGACAATGCCGTGAGATCGGCGAGGGCGGCGGAAACGGTGTTCTGCGGCGCACGGCCAAGATCTTCAATCGCACGCGCGGCATACCGCCGCGCGCAGGCGAAAGTATCTTCAAGCGCGCGCGTCGCGACGATCAGGCGCCGCGCCCGATCAAAGTCTTCGGGCCGTTGAACGCCGTCGGCGATGGTGCGCTTCCAGAATTCCCGGTCGGCGGGTGTCGCGCGGTCGAGCGCGTAAACGACCGGCAGGGTCATTTTGCCTTCGCGGAAATCGTCGCC
>MEMM01000028.1:0-4878 GCA_001767925.1 Alphaproteobacteria bacterium RIFCSPHIGHO2_12_FULL_63_12 | reverse complement strand
CGGCCGTTTTCGATTCGACGACCGCGAGATACATCTCGAACGTCGCTTCCAGATTCTTCTGGGTCGCCAGTTGCAGGACTTCGCCCTCGGCGATGACGCCGGCCGCACGCGACAGGATCTGCAAAACCCGGAGGCTGCCCGCCGACACCATCAGTTCGAACGCCTGTGAAAACAGGAAATCGCCGACGAGGACGCTTTCCTTGTTGCCCCAGATCATATTGGCGGTCTCTTCGCCGCGCCGCAGCGCCGACGCATCGACGACATCGTCATGGAGAAGCGTTGCGCCGTGAATGAGCTCGACAGCCGCCGCCAATTTGATGTGGTCCTCGCCGCGATAGGAGAACAGCCGCGCCGCCGAGAGAGTGAGGATCGGCCGCAACCTTTTGCCGCCGGCGTTGATGAGATGGCCGGCGACGTCGCCGATCATGGGCGTTTGCGAGCGCATGGCGCCGATGATCGTCTTGTTCACGAGACTGAGTTCAGCCTCGCAAAGCGCGCGCAAATCCGCGACGGCGGCTGGAAAGTCGCGAGCGCTCGGCGCAGCGGTTGCGGCGACGGCGGTGTCGGCCAACGAAGAAATCGCGAAATCCACGCGCGCTGCCAGTCCTTTTTGCCGGCGGAGATTGGGCTTGCCGCCTTCCGCGGTCAAGGCGAGCGTTTGCGGCAGATTGGGCCGTCCCGCCGGGGTCTGCGGCCTTTTGTCCGGAAGCGCTCCGGGATTGAAGTCACAATCAGAAGAGCCCTCGGCGAATCGGTGCTGCGGTGCGCCGAAACGGCGCCGAAGTGGCTCCAGACGGTTGCGTGACGGCGCGGCGAGACGGTAACCTTATGCCTTGGCCGCTCCATGGGCGGCGATGAGCAGGGAAGGATCGGGATGGGTCCGACGTCAGGGATAATGGCCGGCCTCATCGTCGCGGGCGTCGGCGTTGCGCTTTATCGTTTCGCGCAGCGCAAATCCGGGGAGTGGCGGACCGCGATCGAAGAAATGCGCGGCGCGGCCCGAAGCGCGGGCGGCGATCGTATCATCGAGCTTGAAAAAGATCCGGCGACCGGCGTTTACCGGCGTCGCGGCTGAGCGTTTCGGGGAAAGGCGTTCTGACAGTGGACCGCCCGGCGCCGTCGAGGCTCGCTTTCATCGATTTTGAAGCTTCCGGCCTTGGCGCGAAAACCTGGCCGATCGAAGTCGGCTGGGCGTTCGAGGACGGCGTCGGCGAGTCGTTCCTGATCTCTCCCGCGCCGGAATGGTCGATGGATGAATGGGACCCGCGCGCCGAGCGTCTGCACGGGATTTCACCGAAAATGCTGAGCGATCTCGGCGTCAACGCGTCGCTTGCGTGCGATCGCCTGACCAAGGCGTTGAACGGCTTTGAAGTTTATTCGGATGCGCCGGACTGGGACGGTTTCTGGCTGATGCGGCTTTTTGACGTCGCCGGCCGCAAATCCGCCATTCGTCTCCGGGATTTCACCTTGCTGATGCCGTCGATGAGCGTGGGTCAGAAATCCCTGCTGCTGGCGCGCGCCGACAGGGAGGCGCCGCGCCGCCACCGGGCGGCGGAAGATGCGCTGCATCTTGCGGCGCTTCATCGCCTTGCATCGGGTTTTGGCGGCGGACCATCGGCGCAATGAATTCGGTAAATCAGGACTTCGCGCGCCGGCGCGTCATGGCGGCGATCGACGGCGGGGAAATGTCTGTCCTGCGCTATGGCGAGAAGGGCGCACCGCCCATGTTGTTCGCGCACGCCAACGGATTTTGCGCGTCCGCCTATCGCCAGATGTTTGAAGCGCTGGGCGCCAAATTCGATATTTTCGGCGTCGATTTGCGCGGCTACGGCGCGACCCATCTGCCGATCGATCCCGGCAACCATCAAAGCATGGACATCTTCGCCGATGATGTTCGCGCGCTGTTGCCGGCGCTCGCCGCGCGGTTCGAGATCGCGCAAAAATGGGTTCTCGCGGGCCACAGCCTTGGCGGCGCGACGATGGCGCTGGCGGCGACTGGACGGCACGATGTCGACTCCTTGCGGCTGATCGAACCCGTCGCCATGCCGGGGCCGTGGACGATTCTGGTGCGAACGCCGCTGTGGCCGGTGATCTCGGCGGGTTTGCCGCTGGTCAAGGCGGCGCGCGGCCGACGGGCGGTCTGGCCGGACCGTGACGCCGTCCGGTCGAGCTACGCAAAGAAGCCGTTTTTTTCGACCTGGGCGGAAGGCGTTCTCGAGGATTACTTGGCCGACGGCCTGCGGGATGATGGCGGCCGCGTCGTCCTTTCCTGTCCGCCCTCCTGGGAGGCGGCGACATTTGCAGGCCAAGCCCACGATTTCTGGTCGGCGATCCGGCGGGCGCCCGCGCCCGTGAGGGTGCTGGCCGCGCGCCATCCGACAACGACGGTGCCGGAGCGATCGATCCGCGCGCTTGAAAAATACGGCGTTGACGTGATCCGGATCGTCGGTAACTCACACATCGTTCCGTTTGAAAACCCCAAACTCGCGGCGGCCTTTCTCGCCGGCAATTAAGCCGCGTCGCCCCGCTATTGGAGGCGCGGCCTGTTTTTGCTAAGGCCTCCCGCAACCGACCGCCCCGGGGGGCGGCAGGCGCCGCGCGGCGGCGTCGGTCCAGACGCAAATCGAGGGAATAAACCCATGAGCCAGACGCAAGGCGCGCCCCAAATCACCGGCAAAATGTTTCTCTTTGAGCAGCCCGAATTGCTCAATATCGAACAGCACCGGGAACTCGGCATAGATCCGGCGAAAAAACCGTTCGACTTCTGCTCGAAAATTCGCGCGGTGCCGCTGACGATTTCCGAGATACCGGAAGCCAGCAAGCGGTATCCTGTCGTTTTCATGTCGAAGGAAGAGCCGGTGCCGCTGGCGATTGTCGGTTTCCATGACGACAACAATCTCTTTGTCGATGACGATGGGAATTGGGAAAACTACGCCTACATTCCAGGTTACCTTCGCCGATATCCGTTCGCCCTCGCGGGCGAAAGCGGCGGCGGCGACCGTTTGGCGTTTGTCGTCGACCGCGCCTATGAAGGCGTTTCAACCGAGTCGAGCCGCAAGCTCTTCCAGAATGGCGAGCTGAGCGACTTCGCCAAACAGGCGATGGAATTCACGCGCACCTACGAGTCGGATCGCCGTCTTACCGACCAGCTAATGAAAGCGCTGAAAAAATACGACATCATTCAGCCGCAGACGGCGCAATATACGCCGGCCGGAGAAACCGAGCCGCGCCCGTTCACGCAATATTTCGGAATCGATGAACAGAAATTGACAGCGTTGAGCGACCAGCAATTTCTTGAACTCCGTCAGATGAACATTTTTGGCGTCATCTACTCGCATATCCATTCGCTCGCCAATTGGCGCGACATGATTTCGAGGCGCATGCGCCGGTTCAAGCTGTCGGAAAGAGAAGCGATTTCTGGAGCGCGGCCGGCCTAGACGCCTACTCTTCAATTCTCGGCGAGAACGCCCCCCTTCCGCCGCCCGCCGCCTTGGCCGCGCGGGCGGCCTCGCGTATGGAGGGTCGCATGAAAGCCATTTTCGCCGCGATCATCCTTGCGCTGACGGCTGCGCCTGCGGCGGCGTCGAGCGTTGTCACCGATCATGCGCGCACCGCGCTGGTTGCGGAAACCGACGGCGTTGCGCCGGGCGGTGCGCTGTCGCTCGCCTTCGCGCAGGAGCTGGAGGCGGGCTGGCACGTCTATTGGCGAAACCCCGGCGATTCCGGCCTGCCGCTTGAATTCAAGTGGCGGCTGCCGGACGGCGCGGTCGCGGGAGACATCGACTATCCGGCCCCGCAGCGGATCGAGATCGGCCCCTTGGTCAATTTCGGCCATGAAGGCGCGCCGGTCTTTCTGGCCAGCGTCGTCGCGCCGGCGGACGCCGCGATCGGCTCGTCCTTCGAGATCGGCCTTGAGGCGACTTGGCTCATCTGCGCGGAAATATGCGTGCCGGAAACCGGCGTCTTTTCGCTAACTGTCCCGGTCGTCACGGCGCCGGCCGCCGATCCGGCGGTCGCGGCGCTGTTCGCCCGCGCGCGCGCGGCGATGCCGGCGCCGTTTGAGGGCAAGGCCGCATTCTCCGTGAACGGAGAAAAATTGACCCTCCGTCTTGAGGGCGCGCCGGCTGACGGCGACGCTTATTTCTTTCCCGAGGCGCCAAACGTCGTGGAGCCCGCAGCGATTCAGAAACTGTCGCGTCAGGGCGATGTCGCGACCTTGACGATCAAACGCGGCGGCGCGCGCGCTGACCCCGGCGCCGCTCTCGACGGCGTCATCGCATTCAGCGAGGGAACCGGACGTCGCGCCTATTGGCTGTCAGCGGAGCAGTCGGAAAATGCGGGCGCCGGCGGCGGCGCTGCGCAAGGGGGGCTGGCCGGCCTACTGGCGGCGGCGTTTTTCGGCGGCGCCTTTCTCAATTTGATGCCTTGCGTATTTCCGATCCTTTTTGTGAAGGCGGCGTCGATGGCCAAATCGGCGAGCGGCGATCGATCGATCCTGCGCCGACATGGCCTGCTTTACGGCGGCGGCGTTCTCGTGAGTTTCGCTTTGCTCGGCGGATTGCTGCTGGCGCTGCGCGCCGGCGGAGAACAGATCGGCTGGGGCTTTCATCTTCAGTCGCCGGCGGTGATCGCGTTATCCGCCTTTGTGCTGTTCGCGGTCGGTCTCAATTTCGCGGGGGTTTTCCATATCGGCACCGGTCTGCAAAATGTCGGCTCGGACCTCGTTTCGGGCAAGAGCGGCGATTTTCCGGCGTTCATGACCGGCGTCCTTGCCGTTGTCGTCGCGGCGCCCTGCGTCGGACCGTTCCTCACCGCGCCGATCGGCGCGGCGGCGGTGCTTCCGCCGGCGCAGGGGTTTTCGATTTTTATCGCCATGGC
>MEMM01000027.1:12120-14097 GCA_001767925.1 Alphaproteobacteria bacterium RIFCSPHIGHO2_12_FULL_63_12 | reverse complement strand
CGCTTCCCCGGGCGCCGGCAATGCAATCTTGTTCTTGACAAGAACAACCGGGATTTTTGATTGCGCCCCGGCAAGTGACGGCCGCAAGCCCTCGCGGCCCGCAAGAACGGGACGCACCGGCAATTCGTCGAGCAGTTTGACAAGAGCGGTCTTGCTCAGAGGATCGTTCTGCACGAGAGCCGTCGGCGCAGGCGGGGTCTCCCCTTCCGGCCATAGTGTCGGCGCTCCGGCGACCCTGCCGCCGAGTTCGGTCAAGAGTTTGAACTCGTTGCCTTCAGATACGCCGAGGGCGCCGGCGACGGCGATGCGCTGGCTTTCTTCCGGCAACAAGCCCTCGAAGAACGGGCGGCATTCGCGTCGATTGAAGGGTTCTTCCCGTTTCGGCAACTTGCCGCTCGAAAGTTGGAAGGTGCCAGCGAATTTGCCGCCGACGGTGCCCGGGCGTCTTCGTTGTCGATACTCAAGCACACTCGTCAACTTCTAGCTATTTTCTAGCTGGCCTCGAACGCGAGGCGCGCGCCCTGAATGTCCACATTCTAATAGTTTGATTTTTAATGGATTTTCTGGAGCGGGTAGCGGGAATCGAACCCGCGTCTTTAGCTTGGAAGGCTACGACTCTACCATTGAGCTATACCCGCCGCGACCGCCTAGATAGCGGATCGCCCGGCGGGTGCAAGACCCGCCCTCAACAGGACTTGCACAGGCGCAGGAGTCGCCCCTCTGCCTCATCCGTCAGGATATAGACGAGGCCGTCAGGGCCGGTCCTCACATCGCGAATTCGCCCGCCGAGATCGGCCAGAAGCCGCTCGGTTTCCCGGATCGAGCGGCCGTCATTGTCGGCTTGCGCCCGCACCAGCGATTTCGAGGCAAGACCGCCGACGAGAAACTGGCCGTTCCAGTCGGCGAACTCCTGTCCCCGGTAAATCGCGAGGCCCGACGGCGCGATCGACGGCGCCCAAACGAGGAGCGGCGAAGCGACCCCCGCCATATGCGCGCGCTCGGAGACGAGCGTTCCGTCATAATCGATTCCGTTCGTCGTCAGCGGCCAGCCATAATTGGCGCCCGCCGTGAGGCGGTTGAGTTCGTCGCCGCCGCGCGGACCGTGCTCGCTCTCCCAGACGGTTCCGGTTTCCGGATCGACGGCAAGACCTTGCGGATTGCGATGACCATAGGTGTAGATTTCAGCGCGCGCGTTGTCGCGGCCGATGAAGGGATTATTCGCAGGCGGATTGCCGTTGCGGTCGAGGCGAAGGATTTTTCCAAGATCGGAGCCGAGATTTTGCGCCTCGCTCCGGTAATCATAACCGTCGCCGACGCTGACGAGGAATGTCTTGTCGGCGAGAAACGCGATGCGCCCGCCGGGATGGCTCGGACCCTTCTTGTCGGGCGACGCGCGGAAAATGACCTCGCCGCCGACCAGCCGGTCGTTCGCCAGCCGCGCGCGCCAGATCGCGAGCCGGTTGGCGTCGTCGTCGCCTTGCGCATAGGCGATGAAGACCCGGCGCGTCGTCGCGAAATCGGGATCGAGCGCGATATCGTGATAGCCGCTGTCGGCGTTGATCATCACGTCGTCGGGAAGGCCGGGAACGGCGCCGGGAAGAAGCGCGCCGTTGCGAAAGATCCGCAAGCCGCCGGGCTTTTCAATGATCAAGATGCCGCCGTCCGGCGTGAACGCCATGCTCCACGGGAAGTTCAGTCCGGTCGCGAGGGTTTCAACTTTCGCGCTGGGCGCCGCCGCCGTCGCTGCGGTCGCTTCCGGAGCGGCGGCTGGCGCGCGGGCGCAGGCGGCGAGCGCGAAAAGCGCGATCAGGGCGGTTCGCATGGCGGCGTCTCCGGAGACTTCCGACTTAGACACTATCTTGACGCGCCGCCCTCAAAGAGACGGTTCATCGCGCCTAAAGCTCGTTCCGTCGTGGGCGGCCGACCTTCGGCACGGAGATGTTGAAGACGATCGCGGCGGCGCGGATGAGGAACGCC
>MEMM01000027.1:11246-12079 GCA_001767925.1 Alphaproteobacteria bacterium RIFCSPHIGHO2_12_FULL_63_12 | reverse complement strand
GCGGCGACCGCGCTGGCGACCCCGAGTTCGAGAAGGCCGACATAAGACGCCGCGCCGGCGAGCGCCGCCGTCACATAAATATCCTGTTTCATGAACAGCGACGGCTCATTCAAAAGCACATCGCGAATGAGGCCGCCGAAGGTCGCGGAAACCGCGCCGAGAAAAATCGCGATGAAGGCCGGCGCATCCGACGCCAGCGCCGCCTGTGTGCCGAGGATCGAAAACACCGCGAGCCCCAGCGCATCCGCCCAGATCAGCGCCTTGAGGCGCGAGGCGAGCGCCGGCTGCGCGATCATTGCGGCGACGGCGCCGGCAAGGCAGATCGTCACGGCGTCGGTGTCGCGGATCCACCAGACGGGAAACTCGCCGAGCAGCACGTCGCGGATGGTGCCGCCGCCGACGCCGGTGATGAAGGCGGTCATGATGACGCTCAAAATATCGAGATCGTTCCTCAGCGCCGTCAGCGCGCCGGAGACCGCAAAAACGAAAAGGCCGAAAATGTTGAGCGCGGCGAAAACGGTTTCCGTGTCCATCATCGCAAGATGGAATGATTCAGCCGTCGAAAAGAGCCCCTCCGGCCCATTATTTGACCTCGCTCAAACGCGAGCCCGGCCCGCCCCGCTATTCTGCTGTCGGGGATCAAAACAGGGACAAAGGACAAAAATGACCCATACGCCGCATGAACTCGCCGAGGAATTTCCTGACGCCGTGGAAAAAATGCATGCGCTGAAATCGACCAACGCCCATTTCAGCCGACTCGCCGATGAATATCACGCGCTCAATCGCGAAATTCACCGGCTGGAGACGCGGGTTGAAATCGCCAGCAGCGACCA
>MEMM01000027.1:8745-11196 GCA_001767925.1 Alphaproteobacteria bacterium RIFCSPHIGHO2_12_FULL_63_12 | reverse complement strand
CCGTTCGGCCTTCGCCAGACCCTCGATCGCCAAAGTCCGCCCCGGCGTGCGCGCCAGCGCCGTCCGGTAGGCGCTCGCCGCCTCGTCATAGCGTTTGAGGCGCAACAACTCGTCGCCGAGAAGCTCGTGCGAGGGTTTCTCGACGAAGGGCGGACCGAACTCGACCGGCGCCGAGGCTTCGGTCGCCGCCGCTTCGGTCAACAGCGCGAGGCCGCCGGCGTCATCGCCGCCGCGCAGTTTGACCAGCGCCTCAGCCTGCAGGCGCGTCGCGTCGATCGCGGCGCGGCGGGCGGCGCTGGTATCGCCGTCAGCGTCGAGCTTTGCGCGCAGGAGCGGCGACAGGCGGGCGATCTCCGCCGCGGCGGCGGCGAGCGCATCGCGGTTGCCTTTCGCATTGGCGCCGAGCAGCGCGCCATAAGCGGCGGAAAATTTCTCCCAGTCCGAGGCGTTCTCCATCGGCACGTCGTCCGCCGCGTTCCACGCGCCGGTGTCGGCCGCGAGCATGGTGCGGACCCAAAGATAGGAGCCCGACAGGGAATTATCCGGATCCGGATCGCTCGGCGCGCGCGATTGAAGCTCTTTCAGCGCCAGCGCGCGGCAGCCGTCGATATAATAGCGCGCGCGATCGAGATTGCGCTTTTGCAGATAACCGTAGACGAGCCACGACGGATAATGCCCGCAAAAGGCGAGATCCTTTCCCGCCGCCTGGCGCTGAACATTGACGACCGCGACCGCCTGTTCGTTCATCGCGATGACGTCGTCCCATAGGCCGAGCGCGACGAAAATATGCGAGGTCATGTGCAGCGCGTGACCGGCGTCTGGCGCGACGGCGCCATAGCGGCGCGCGGCGCGCAGCCCGAGCGGCGCGTGGATCGGATCGTCATAGGAATGGATGAGATAATGCAGGACGCCCGGGTGCTCCCGGTTTTCCGGATAGACTTCCTCAAGGATCGCCGCCGAGCGCATATAGGTCGCAAAATCGCGGCCGGCGTGCGCGGTCCCGAGAATGGCGAGCGCATGAAACGCCGCGGCGTCGACGTCGTCCGGATATTTTTGATGGAGGCGCGCCATCGCGGCCTCGTAGAGAAAATCGCGATCCTCTTTCTTGCCGTCGCCGTAAAGCGTTTCAACAGCCGCGAGGTAATCGCGCTCGCGCTCGGTTTTTGCCTTCTTCGCGCGCGCTTTGGGCGTTTTGCCGAGCTTTGCGAGGGCGGCGCGCGCCGCGTCGCGGTCCTGCTGCATCCAGATGCCATGATTGTAGGTCATCGCCTCGCCCCAATAGGCCATGGCGAAATCGGGGCTGATCGCTTCGGCTTTGCGAAACTCGTCAGCGGCCCGCTCATATTCAAAATTGTGCAGGAGGGCGAGCCCGCGCAGGAACGGCGCCTGCGCCTCCTCAGCGCCGGAATTTTCAAAATGAACGACGCCGACCGCGCCGGCCTCCTCCGCCCGCGCCGCGCCGGCGAGCAGCAACACCGCGGCGGCCAATCCGATTGCGAATTTCATGACAATCCCTCCCTTGGATCGGCCGGAGTTTGCGCAGGATTCCCGCGAGCGGCAACCCGCAGCCGCCTCAGCGGTTGACCGCCGCCGGATCGATCGCCTCGCCGGCCTCGCGCGCGGCGGCGAGGCGCGCGCCTTCCTGCGCCACGAAGCCAAAGAGCGCGTCGGGATTGGCGGCGCGCATTTGCAGCGCCGCGAGTTCCATGCCTTCCGCGACCGGAATTTCGCGCACGCCGTTTGCTACGCCATCGAGGATGATTTCGGCCGCGCGCTCCGGCGCCATGCCGTTGTCGATATTGTCGTCGGAGCGGCCGCGCGCCGATCCGTCGCCGGTCATCGCATTGCTGGCGATGGCGGTCCGCACCGATCCCGGCGTTACGACGGAAACGCCAATCCCGTAGGCGGTTTCGATCTCCGCGCGCAGCGCGTCGTAATACCCGACGCAGGCGTGCTTGGCGGCGCAATAGGCGGTCCGGAGCGGCGCGCCGACTTTCCCCGCGACCGAGCTGATGATGACGATATGACCGCTCTTTCTTTCGACCATTGACGGCAGGACGAGCTGCGTCAGGCGGACCGGCGCGAAGAAGTCGATTTCCATGATCGTGCGATACACATCGAACGAGGTGTCGAGCGCGAGGCTTCGCTGGCTGATCCCGGCATTGTTGATGAGGAGATCGACGCCGCCTTTCCACGCCATCGCCTTGGCGACGACGTCAGGCAGCGCGTCGTAAACCGTCGCCTCGAAGGGAAGTACCAGCGTCTCGCCGCCGGCCGCCTTGGCGACGCGCGTCAATTCATCGACGCGCCGGCCGGAGAGAATGACGCGAGCGCCGCGCGCGGCAAGCCCCTTCACCAGCGCCTCGCCGATCCCGGACGACGCGCCGGTGACCAAAGCGGTTTTGTTCTGGAAGTTCATAGGCTCGCTTTCTCTCCTCCCCCGCTTGCGGG
>MEMM01000027.1:0-8709 GCA_001767925.1 Alphaproteobacteria bacterium RIFCSPHIGHO2_12_FULL_63_12 | reverse complement strand
GTCGCCGAAGGCGACGGAGGGGGGCGTCTTCGAATACTTCTCCCGCGAACCGAGCGCGCCCCCTCAGTCTCGCTTCGCCCGACAGCTCCCCCGCTAGCGGGGGAGCAAGAACCGCAACGCCTACATCGACCGCGCGATCAGCAGTTTCATGATCTCATTCGTGCCGCCATAGATGCGCTGCACGCGGGCGTCGGCGTACATGCGGCTGATCGGATATTCGTCCATGTAGCCATAGCCGCCATGGAGTTGCAGGCACTCGTCGATGATCTCGTTTTCAAGGTCAGTGAGCAGCATTTTCGACATCGACGCCGTCGCCGCGTCGAGCTTGCCTTCGATCAATTGCCCCGTGCAATAGTCGACGAAGACGCGCGCCATCGTCGCTTTCGCCTTGCATTCGGCGAGCTTGAACTGCGTGTTCTGGAAATTGAACACCGGCCGGCCGAAGGCGTGGCGCTCCTTGGTGTAGGCGATCGTCAGCTCAAGCGCGCGCTCGATCGCCGCGATCGCGATCACGGCGATCTGCTGGCGCTCCTGCGGCAATTGCTGCATCAGCTGGAAAAAGCCCTGCCCTTCCTCCGTGCCGAGAAGATTGTCGGCGGGAATTTTCACCTCGTCGAAGAACAGCTCCGACGTGTCCTGCGCCTTGTTGCCGAGCTTTTTCAAATTGCGCCCGCGCTTGAAGCCGTCGGCGCCGTCGGTTTCAACGACCATTAGCGAGACGCCCTTGGCGCCTTCCGACGGATCGGTCTTGGCGACGACGATGATGAGGTTCGCCGTCTGGCCGTTGGTGATGAAGGTCTTCGATCCGTTGACGACATATTGATTGCCGCGTTTGATCGCCGTCGTCTTGACCGCCTGAAGGTCGGAGCCGGTGCCGGGCTCCGTCATTGCGATCGCGCCGATCAGCTCGCCTGTCGCCATGCGCGGCAGCCAGCGCTTCTTCTGCTCGTCGGTGCCGTAATGATTGATGTAGGGCGCGACGATGCAGTTATGGAGGCCCGCGCCAAAGCCTTCGACGCCCGCCCGAACCTGCTGCTCGCAGAAGATCTGTTCATGGGCGAAGGTGCCGCCGGCGCCGCCATATTCTTCCGGCATCGACATGCAGAGGAGCCCGGCCGCCCCCGCCTTCTCCCACGCCCAGCGGTCGACCTTACCCTGCTCGCGCCAGGTCTCGACATGCGGCGCCAGTTCGCGACTGAAGAATTTGTAGACCTCCTCCTCGAAGAGGACGAGATCGTCGGTCTTCCAGGCGGGCGTGGCGGTCTGAAGCGCGGGCATTAATCCTCCGGATTTTCGGGTCGGGAGGGATTGTGCGCGGCGCAATATGCCAGCGCAATCTCGATGCGCAGATTCAAGGGCGTGAATGCAAAGACCGCCGCAGGCGCATCGCCCCCGGCGGCCTGCTTAAAAAGTCCGGACAGCGATCAGAAACCGCCGATCAGCGCCGGAACATAGGTCGACGCGATAACGATCACGAAAATCGCGCCGGTAAGATAAAGGAGACCTTTGGCCGCTTCCCCCGCCCCCAACTGACGAAGCAAACCGATAACCGCGATCAGCAGGAGCCCCAAGCTCACGATGCCGACCGTCGCAGCGATCGATAACATTGTTTACGCGCCCTTCCGCAAACGCCTTCTGCACAAAACAGCCAGAAGTTATGTCAGATACCCCGACGGCCCACCCAGCCCGACCGAGAGTTATATAATTACAATTCGAATCACCCGGAGTCGAGTGCTTTGTGAGAATTATTTAATGATCGGCCTGTGCAGCGCGGCGGCGGGCGCCGAATTGCATTTATCCTTTATTTCAGCCGCTTTATGAGGCTCGACGTGTCGAGCCGGCCGCCGCCCATCGCCTGAATGTCGGCGTAAAACTGGTCGACGAGCGCCGTCAGCGGCAACTGCGCGCCGCCCGTGCGCGCGTCGTCGAGGGCGATCCGGAGGTCTTTGCGCATCCAGTCGACCGCAAAGCCGAAGTCGAACTTGTCCTCCGCCATGGTCTTCATGCGGTTGTTCATCTGCCAGGACTGGGCGGCGCCTCCGGAAATCGCCTCATGGACGCGGTCGAGATCAAGCCCGGCCGTCCGGGCGAAATGGACCCCTTCCGCGAGGCCCTGAAGGACGCCGGCGATGCAGATCTGGTTGACCGCTTTGCAGAGCTGGCCGTGGCCCGCCGGGCCGATATGGACGATCCGCGCGGCATAAGCCTCGATTGCCGGCCGGGCGCGGTCGACATCAGCGGCCTCCCCCCCGCACATCACCGCCAGCTTGCCGCTTTCGGCGCCCGCCTGCCCGCCGGAGACCGGCGCATCGACAAAGCCGACCCCCGCTGCCGCAAAACGCTCCGCCAGCTGGCGGGCGAGCCGGGGGCTCGCGGTCGTGTGGTCGACGACGACCGCGCCCGTCCCGATGGCGGGGGCGGCGGCGGCCATCACCGCCTCGACGTCAGGATCGTCGCCGAGGCAGGAAAAGACGATCTCGGCCCCGGCGGCGGCGGACGCCGGATCGGCGGCGGCCCGGCCCTTGTGGCGCGCCGTCCAGCGCGCCGCCTTTTCCGCGGTCCTGTTATAGACCGCGACCTCGAACCCGCGCGCCGCCAGATGCCCCGCCATCGGAAAGCCCATGACGCCAAGGCCCAAAAACGCGACTTTCATACCGGTGCCTTGCTCCTTCTAATCCGTGTACGGTCCTTTGCCGTAGCGGCTCGCGAAATAGGTGAGCGGCGCGCCGGCTTTTGAATCGAAGGCGACGACTTTGCCGACGAGAATGACGTGGTCGCCGGAGCGATGCCGGTCGACAACCTCGCAATCGAACCCGGCGAGCCGCTCTTTGAGAACCGGCGCGCCGGTCCTCCATATCTCATATTCTCCGGCGACGAGCGGCGACGGCGAATGCGCCGCGAACCGTTCGGACACGGATTGCTGCCGATCATTCAAAATGCTGATCGCATAGGACGGCGACGCCGAAAAATCCGCGAAGGTCGACGCCTTGTTCTCGATGCACCACAAGACCAGCGCCGGATCGAGCGAGACCGAGGTGAACGAGTTGATGGTGATCACCGTGAACCCGCCGCGCGCGTTCGGGCAGGCCGCAAGAGCGATGCCGGTCTCAAATCGGCCGAAGGCGTTTTTCAATGGCCTGTATGGGTCTGTCATCGCCGGGCGCGCCTGTCTTGCCTGTGCGTGCGCCCAGGGCGCCAGCCTGTTATGTGGGTTTGATACAACGTAACTTTGTCCGTCGGCTTGTGCCGGTAGCATCAATCACGGCAAATAAAAAGCGCGGATCGCCGCCCGAAGGAACAGCATGGACCTCGCCGTCAGCCTGCCTGCCGTGATCATGGCGTCGCCCTGGCAAATGTGGGCGACGCTCGCGATCCTCGCGATCGCCATCGGCGCGTTCATCAGCGACCGCTTTTCAATGGAGCTGGTGTCGATCGCCGCCGTCGCGGCGTTCCTGCTCCTGTTCGACATTTTCCCGCTGCAGGGCGCCGACGGCGCGCGGCAGATCACGACAAGCTCGATCCTTGAAGGCTTCGCCGATCCCGCACTTCTCGCGATCATGAGCCTCTTGATGCTGAGCCAGGGGCTCTATCAATCCGGCACGATGGAATTGCCGACGCGATTCCTGGTTCAAGGGGCCGGCAGGTTCAAGGTCCTGATGCTCGGCGCGACGCTGCTCGTCGTCCTCATTTCCAGCGCCTTCATCAACGACACGCCGGTCGTCGTGATGTTCCTGCCGATCATCGCGGCGATGGCGGCGGCGAGCGGGGTTGCGCCGTCCCGCGTTTTGATGCCGCTGTCGTTCCTTGCGCTCCTCGGCGGGATGACGACCCTGATCGGATCGTCGACCAACATCCTCGCCGCCGGCGTCTTCCACGACGCGACCGGCGAGGAGATCGCCTTTTTCGACCTGACCCCGCTTGGCGCGATGATCGCGCTGGTCGGCGTCGTTTATCTCGCGACGATCGGCCGGCTCTTGCTGCCGCGGCGCGGCCTCGCCGACAATAATGTCGAGCGCGAGAACAAGCAGTTCATCGCGCAGTTCGAAATCAATCGCGGTCACTTTCTGCTCGGCAAGGGACCGATCGGCGGTCTCTTTCCCGATCTTCCCGACATCACGGTGCGGATGGTGCAGCGGCGGGAGGAAGCGATCCTGCCGCCTTATGACGATTTCCAGTTCAAATATGGCGACGTCGTCATCATCGCCGCGACGCGCTCGGTGCTGACGAAACTGCTGCGCGAGCGTCCGGAGATCCTCGGCGACGCGCTCTCCGAAGTCGATCTCGAGGACGCCGACCCGCGCGCGCCGCGATCGCAATTGACGCTCGTCGAAGCGGTCGTCGCGCCGGGATCGCGCATGATCGGAAGGACGATCGGGCAGATCGGCTTTCACTACCAGACCAATTGCGTGATCCTCGGCGTAGAACGCCGCAGCCGGATGATCCGCGTCGAAATAAGTTCGATCCGGCTTGAAGCCGGCGACGTTCTGCTGATCCTCGGCCCGCTGGAAAACGTCCGGACCTTGCGCATGGACCGCGACGTCCTGCTGATGGAAGCCTCGATGACCGGGCTTCCGGCGCCGCGCAACGCGATCCTTTCCGGCGTCATTTTCATTTGCGTCGTGGCGCTCGCGGCGTCCGGCCTCCTGCCGATCGGCATCGCCGCGGTGTGCGGCGTCTTCGCCATGCTGGCGCTCGGCTGTCTCAATATACGTCAGGCGGCGCGCGCATTCGACCGGCGGATCTATCTTCTGATCGGATCGTCGCTTGCCATGGGACATGTTCTTGAAGCGACTGGCGGCGCCGCGCTCATCGGCGGGCTGATCGCGCCGATCGCCGAAAATTTCGGGCCGGCGGCGTTGCTGTCGGCGATGTTCCTGATCAGCGCCGCGTTGACCAATGTGCTGTCGAACAATGCGACCGTCGCGCTGTTGACCCCGATCGCGATCAGCGCCGCGCGCCTCGCCGGCATCGATCCTTGGCCGATCGCGCTCACCGTCATCTACGGCGCGAACTGCCCCTTCGCGACGCCCATCGCCTATCAGACAAACCTGCTGGTGATGACGCCCGGCCATTACCGCTTCCGTGATTTCATGAAGGTCGGCGGCCCTCTCATCATCATCATCTGGATCGTCTATTCAATCATTGCCCCGATCTATTTCCAGTCGATTGGGCGACTGTAATCGGGCGCTTGGCGCGCGGTGAGTCAATTTTGGCACACTGCGTAGGTTGCCAGAGGGTGTCCCGTTGCTCATTCGCTAATCGACCGCTAAGATTCTCCTCCTAGGATGGGTCGATGCGCAACGAAGACATTTCCCGCCGGCTGGGCCTTGAGGGCGGGGATTTTTACATCACCGCCCCTTCCCCCTGTCCGTATCTTGAAAACCGGATGGAGCGGAAAGTCTTCTCCTATCTCGGCGGCCCTTCCGCGCCGAATTTGAATTCGCTGCTGTCGAAGCGCGGCTTCAGGCGCTCGCAGCACATCATCTACATGCCGGCCTGCGACGGATGCCGGGCCTGCACGCCGGTGCGGATCGTCGCCGATGAATTCGAGGCGACGCGCTCGCGACGCCGCACGCTGAAGCGCAATGGCGATCTCGTGCGCCGCATCAAGGCGCCCAAGGCGACCTCCGATCAGTTTTCGGTGCTGCGCGCCTATCTCGACGCGCGCCATCATGACGGCGGCATGGCGGAGATGACGGTGCTCGATTACGCGTCGATGGTCGAGGAAACCGCCGTCGACACCATCATCGTCGAATATTGGAAGCCTGACCCGGACGGCGGCGAGACGCTCATCGCGGCGGCGCTGACCGACCGCCTCAATGACGGCCTCTCGATGGTCTATTCCTATTTCGAGCCGGAAGAAGAAGCGCGCAGCCTCGGCGCCTATATGATCCTCGACCATGTCGCCCTCGCGCGGGAGCTGGCGTTGCCCTTCGTCTATCTCGGCTACTGGATCGATGGCTCGACCAAGATGGGCTACAAGGCGCAGTACCAGCCGCTCGAACGGCTCACCGCCGGCGGCTGGACGCGGATGGCGTAGGCGTCGTCGTTCGCGTCAGGCGTTTTTCTTCGCCCACTCCTCCATCGCGACCAGCACCGGCTTTAGCTGGCGTCCCTTTTTGGTCAGCGAGTAGTCGACGCGCGGCGGGATCTCGCCATGGTCGCGGCGCAGGACGAGGCCGTCCGCCTCCATCTCTTTGAGCGTTTTCGACAGCGTGCGATGGGTGACGCCGCCGAGGACGCGCTGCAGATCGTTGAACCGCCGCTCGCCGTCGAGCAGCCAGTAAATGATCATCGGCCGCCATTTCCCCGACAGGAATTCGAGCGTAGTTTCCGCCGGACAGCCGCGATGGTCGCTGGTCATCGAAAAAAGCCTCCGTCGCGGCGCGTGGTCGCGCCGCTCATGCCCCGTTGTGGTATCCTCAAGGACCGTACTTGTAAATACGGCATATACGATCCTATTTGCCAAAAGAGGCGCAACGGCCGGCGCAACGCGCGACGGCCAAAGCCGAAAAAACCACGGCAGGAAAGGCGACGATCATGAAAAAACTGATGGAAACCCTCACGGCGGACCGCGACCACTGGGTCGGCGACGGCTTTCCGGTGCGTTCGCTGTTCAGCTATCACCCGAACGCGGCGGCGGTCAGCCCCTTCCTCCTTTTCGATTATGCGGGCCCCTATAATTTCGCGCCGAATATCGGCGAGCCGCGCGGCGTCGGCCGGCATCCCCATCGCGGCTTCGAGACCGTCACCATCGTTTATGACGGCGAAGTCAGCCACAAGGATTCTGAAGGCGGCGGCGGCACCATCGGCGCCGGCGACGTGCAGTGGATGACCGCCGCCGGCGGCATCCTCCACGAGGAATACCATTCGAAAGTTTTCTCGCGGACCGGCGGGCCGTTTCGCATGGTCCAGCTCTGGGTGAACCTGCCGGCGAAGGACAAGATGTCCCGGCCGAAATATCAGGCGATCCTCAGCGCCGAAATTCCCGTCGTCACGTTCGCCGGCGGAAAGGCGCGCATCATCGCCGGCGCGTTCGGGAAGACGCGCGGTCCCGCGTCGACCTTCACGCCTATCAACATCTGGGACGTTCGCCTCGACGCCGGCGCGAATGTCGCGCTCGACATCCCGGAAGGTCACAACGCGCTGCTTTCGGTCCTCTCCGGCCGCGTGCGGATCGACGGAACGGAGATCGGCGCGGCGGAAGTCGCCCGCCTCAGCGCCGACGGTGCCGGCGCCGTCGTCGAAACGCTCGAGGAAACGGTCCTGCTCGTCCTCACTGGCGAGCCGATCGACGAACCCGTCGTCGGACAGGGCCCCTTCGTCATGAACACCGAAGGCGAAATCCGGCAGGCCTTCGATGACTTCAAGCGCGGGAAATTCGGCCTCGCCGCCAGCGCCTGATCAAATCGGCGGCGATAAAACGCCCGCCGCCCCCGCACCGCCTAGATACCGCCCCCTGCTTCCCTCGGGGGGCGGGTCAGTCCATTCTCCCGCGCTCGTATGTCGGGCGCGGGGATTGATGTGATCAGTCGACGAAACCTCCTTGCCGGCGGCGCCGCCGGTTTGACGGCGGGCTGCGATTGCGGCGTCCCCGAAGGTCTTCCGGCGGCGGCGGGATCGCTGCGCGCGCGCGAATTGCGCATGGTGACGACATGGCCGAAGGATTTTCCAGGGCTCGGCACGGCCGCTGAGAACGTCGCGAAATTCATCGCCGAAATGTCGGGCGGCGCGATCAAGGTTCACGTCTTTTCCGCCGGCGAGCTGGTCGGCGCCTTCGACAGTTTCGACGCCGTCTCGAACGGGTCGGCCGACATGTATCACGGCGCGGAATATTACTGGGCCGGCAAGTCGAAAGCCTATCCCTTTTTCACCGCGGTGCCGTTCGGCATGACCGCTTCCGAAATCATCGGGTGGACGGAATATGGCGGCGGACAGGCGCTCTGGGACGAGCTGTCGGCGAAGTTCAACATCAAGCCCTTCGTCGCGGCGAACACCGGTCACCAGCTCGCCGGCTGGTTCAAGCGGCCGATCAATTCCCTCGAAGACTTGAAGGGCCTCAAAATTCGCATGCCGGGCGTCGGCGGCGAGGTGATGCGCCGCATCGGCGCCTCCGCCGTCGCGCTTCCGGGCGGCGAGATTTACGCGGCCCTGCAATCGGGCGCGATCGATGCGGCAGAATGGGTCGGTCCGTGGAACGATCTCGCTTTCGGCTTTTATCGTGAAGCGAAATATTATTACTGGCCGGGGTTTCATGAACCCGGCGCGCAATGCGCGCTCGGCGTCAATCTCGACGTGTGGAACTCGTTCAATCCGCAAGAGCAGGCGATCGTGAAGGCGGCGTGCCACCGCGCCAATTATCTGTGCCTTGCCGAATTCACCTATTTCAACGGTGTCGCGCTCGAACAGCTGGTGAAGGAGCACGGCGTTGAAATGCGCAAAATGCCGGACGACGTCCTCGCCGCGCTCGCGCGCGAATCGAAGATCGTGCTCGAGGAAGCCGCGGCGAGCGATGACATCACGCGCCGCATCTTCGACAGCTACAAGGACGCGCTTTTAAAGACGCAAAAATGGAGCGAGATTTCCGACGAAGCGTTCCTGACCGCGCGGCGCACGGTGTTTTCGTTTTGATGGGCCCGGGGGTGGAATACGCGGTCATCGTCCCTCCTCCCCCGCTTGCGGGGGAGGTGTCGGCGAAGCCGACGGAGG